>NZ_JBHYJB010000029.1:0-136719 GCF_042740175.1 Streptomyces sp. NPDC059009
GGCCGGTCCGAACGGACCGGCCCCCGCGGTGCGTTGTGCCGGGCGAACCTCCGGCAGCGGCGATATGGTCGCCGAGTGGACCAGCAGCACGCTCAACCCGCGGGCGCCGAGGACCTTGTCTGCTCCCGCTGTGGCACGGTCGCCGACGGCACGCCGCCGACCTGGACCTGCTCCGTCGAGAACGGAACCCGTCGCTATTTCTGCGACACCTGTGCCCGCGCCAACATCAGAGCCATCGAGGGCCGGCTCGACTCGGCCTGGTGGTGACGGAGCGGGCGACCCCGCTCAGGCTTCGGCCGCCGGCTCCTCCACCACCGCGCTGAACTCGCCCTCGTCCGCGTCCTCGTCGTCCGGGCCCGGGGCGAAGCCCGGCATCCACTCCTCCAGCTCGTCCCGCATCCGCACCGTCGCGCCCAGCTGACAGAGCACCCCGATCGTGCTCAACGTCACACGGTGGATGAGTAGATACGACGGCGGCAGGTTGAGCCGCTTGCCCAACTGGTAGGCGGGGGACCGGGGATCGGCCACCCGCGCCGCCTGGCTGCGCATCCAGCCCCGGGTGAAGGTGAACTCGTCCACCTGCGCGGGCTCGATGATCGGCAGCAGGTAGTCGAGGACCGCGTCCGGCTCCAGGTCGACCGACTCCTTGACGAAGCCCTCCTCGCACAGCAGGTCGTAGACCGCATTGGCCTCGCCCTCGAGGGTCATCCGCAGGGATTCGCCGATCGTCTCCGGCAGGCCGCCGGGCAACCGGTCCACTGTGCCGAAGTCCAGCACACCGAGCCGCCAGCCGCCCTTCTCACCGGGCAGCAGGCGGAAGTTGCCCGGATGCGGGTCGGCGTGCAGCAGGCCGGTGCGGGCCGGGCCGGAGAAGAGGAAGCGGGTGAGGAGCTGGCCCGCGCTGTCCCGCTGTTCCTGCGTGCCGTCCGCGATCACCTCTGCCAGCGGGACGCCGTCCATCCACTCGGTCACCAGGACCTGGTCGCACTGGAAGACGACGTGGGGCACCACCACATCGGGGTCGTCCGCGAACTCCTCCGCGTGGGCGCGCTGGGCCTGTGCCTCCAAGTCGTAGTCGAGCTCCTCGGAGACGCGGTCGCGCAGCTCCGAGATGAGCGGCTTGATGTCCATGCCGGGGACCAGCGGGCCCAGGAGCCGGGCGAATCGGCTGAGTTGGTTCAGGTCCGAGAGCAGCGCCTCGCCCGCGCCGGGGTACTGCACCTTGACGGCGACCTCGCGGCCGTCCTCCCACACCGCGCGGTGGACCTGCCCTATGGACGCGGCCGCCGCGGGCTTGTCCTCGAACTCCTGGAAGTGCTCGCGCCAGGTCCCGCCCATCCGCTCCTCGAGCACGGAGTGCACCGTGCGGGTCGGCATCGGCGGCGCCGCCTCCTGCAGCTTGGTCAGCGCGGCGCGGTAGGGGCCGGCCACCTCCTCCGGCAGCGCGGACTCGAAGACCGAGAGCGCCTGGCCGAACTTCATGGCCCCGCCCTTGAGCTCGCCGAGCACCTTGAACAGCTGGTCCGCCGTGCGCTGTTGGAGCTCACGCCCGACGATCTCCGCCGACTTGCCACCGATCCGTTTGCCAAGCCCCCAGGTCGCCCGCCCGGCGAAGCCGAGCGGCAGCGCTGCCAACTTGGCGGTACGGGTGACCGCCTTCCGGGGAAGATCAGACATGCGCCCCTCCAAAACCCAGACAGCCGTGCCTCGTCAGGCGGTTACCGGACCATTGTGTCGTGCGGCTCCTCGGCTCCGGAGGTGTGTTCACCCTTACCTTGCTCAGCCGCACCGCACGGGCACTCCGGATGCGTGGGCACCGGCCGGGCATGCCAGTCGAAACCAGGCACCGACGCCTCCCAGCGCACCCCCGCGCTCGCCGCTGCCGTCCCGTCGAGAAACGCCAGCGCATGTGCCGCGGCGAGGCCGCCGACGGTGGTGGCGAGGGCCAGGTCACAGGCGGGCACATGGCGGGCGTGCCCCGAGCGCCACTGGGCCGACATCCGCGCCCAGGTGGGATCCCGGCGCACCCGGTCCCGGTCCAGACAGCCCGCGCAGGCCGTGGCTCCGGGCAGGACCAGCGGCCCCACCAGGCCCGTGGCCTCGACCACACCCGCGTACAGATGCGGGATCCCCGAGGAGACGAGGGGCTCGGCGGCGGCCGGGTCGGGGGCGTGGGCGTCCAGCCCGTCGCGTGGCGCGATGATCACGAGGGAGAGCCCCTGCTCACCGGGGTCGCCCGTGGGCCGCCGCGGTGGGCTCCCCGGGGCGCAGCGCCGCACGAGCCGTTGCGCGGAGGTGTCCCTGCGCTCCCCGACGGATTCGACGGGCAGCCCGCCCGGCGCCACGTCCCACGGCTCGACACAGCCCCCGTCCATCACATCCACCAGCCCCACGCCCGCCCCCGACAGCACCGCCGCCACCACCGAGCCCACCCGCCCGGCTCCCTGCACCCGCACCCGCATGGCCCGGCGCGCCGCCAACTTCCGCATGCCGTCGCCGGGTTCGGACGTGATCACCGACAGCGACGCCAGGTCGGGGCGCAGCCGGTCGAGCACCGGTTGCCGTTTGCGCAGGGCCTCGGCGTCCGGGCCCCCGCCCCGCGAGTCGTCGAGGAGCCCGGCGCGGGTCAACCGCCGCACCAGCTGATCCACATGGCCGTCCGGCAGGCCCATCCGCCGGCCCTCCTCGCGCAGCAGTGGCAAGCCGCGGGTGCCGTCCAGGAGGGAGAGGAAGCTGCCCGTCGCCGTGTCCACCGGGCCGAGCACCAGCGCATGCGCCGGCGCCACCCCGAACTGCACGGTGCTCAGGTCCCGCCAGCCGCGCCGCAGCGCCGGTTTCAAGATCGGATACATGGTCGTCCCCCGTCGCACTCCGGCGCTGCCCCCGATCGCCTCGCCGGTCGATTGCCAGAATGCCCGTTCCGTCCGGGAGTCGCCGAACGTTGTCCACAGGCTGGGGATATTCGTCGTACTAATCCAGCGCACGGGGAGTGGATCGGCAGCGAACCGTCCCGGAGGCGGGACTTCCCCCATGTCCAGCGGGTAACGTCGGGGCGTGCCCGCCGACCCACTGCACCGCGCCGGAAATCCACAGCGCAGCACGACCAGCCCGCCGTCAGGCGGCTCGGGAGTGAGCGCGGTCGAGGTACGCAGAAGCGCACGCCGACGGAGAACGGTATCCGCGTACCGCGAGGGCGATCGCACCGTGGTCCTCATCCCCGCCCGGATGTCCGAGGCGGAGGAGCAGCGCTGGGTCAACGTCATGCTCGACAAGCTCGCGGCGCAGGAGAGCAAGCGGGTCCTCGGTGACACCGAGCTCGCGGAGCGTGCCGAGCTGCTGTCCAGCCAGTACTTCGAGGGTCGCGCGCGGCCGAAGTCGGTGCGCTGGGTCACCAATCAGAACACGCGCTGGGGTTCGTGCACGCCGTCCGAGGGCAGCATCCGCCTCTCGCACCGGCTGCAGGGCATGCCGGAGTACGTCGTGGACTATGTCCTCGTCCATGAGCTGGCCCACCTTCTCGTCCCCGGTCACGGCCCCCGGTTCTGGCGGCTCCTCGACGCGTATCCGCGCACCGAGCGGGCCCGCGGATATCTGGAGGGAGTGGTCGCTGCCGACCGGCTGCCGCATCTGCCCGCGGCCCGCGAAGAATGACCGACCACCGTCTTGCGGTGGTTCTGTACCGGGTCTGTACCGGCGTCGTCCGGTGTCGGTGTTTGCGGTTAGCCTGGCGCGACGCATTCACCATCGGGATGGGGGACGGTCGTTACGTATGGCCAGGGAATTCCAACGCGGCCACAAGGCCAGGATCAGTGACCTCACCGCAGGTACGGATCTGTACGTAGGCGTGCAGATCTCGGCGCCGGGGCTGACCTTCGACATCAGCTGCTTCGGCCTTGACGCGAGCGAACGGCTCTCGGACGACCGCTATTTCGTCTTCTTCAACCAGCCGAAGTCGCCCGAGGAGTCCATCCAGCTCCTCGGCGAGCAGGCCGGTGACACCGAGTCGTTCCGCGTCACCCTCGACCGGATCCCGCAGCAGATCCAGAAGCTGTCGTTCACCGCGACCATCGACGGCGCCGGCCAGATGTCGCAGATCGCCCCCGGTTACATCCGGATCGTCGCGGGTGGCGAGGAGGTGGCCCGGTACTCCTTCAACGGCGCCGAGTTCTCCACCGAGCGCGCGGTGATGCTGGGCGACTTCTACCTGAAGGACGTCTGGCGGTTCGCCGCGGTCGGCCAGGGCTTCGACGGCGGACTCGACGCGCTCCTGAAGAACTTCGGCGGCGAGGTCGCCGAGGAAGAGCCCGCCGCGCAGCAGCCGCAGGCCGGGGCACCGTCCTTCGCGCCGCCCGCCCAGGCCACCGCGCCGCCCGCGTTCGGCGCCCCCGGTGGCGGCGCCCCCGCCCCGGCTCCCGCCGCGCCCGCCCCGGCTCCCGCCGCGCCCGCCCCGGTTCCGGCCGCCCCGGCCCCCGCTCCCGCGCAGTCCTTCGCACCGCCCCAGGGCGCGACCCCGCCGCCCGCCCCGGCTCCGAACGACCCGTCGGTGCACGCCGCACAGACCATCGTGGCGCCCATGAATCCGCCGGGCGGGGCGACGCCGCCCCCGCCGCCTCCCGGATACGGCCAGCCCGGTCAGCAACAGCCCCCGCAGCAGCCGCAGTTCGGCCAGGTCCCGGGCCAGACCCCGCCGCCGCCCCCGGGCTACGGCCAGCCCGCCGCCCCGCCGCCTCCTGGATACGGCCAGCCCCAGGGGCAGTTCCCCGGCCAGGCCGCCCCGCCCGGAGCCCCGTACGGACAGCCGCAGGGCGCGCCGCCCGGAGTCCCGCAGGGGATGCCGCAGGGCGGCGGCGCCCCGGGTGTGGCCGCCGCGCTCGCCGCCTACCGCGAGGCCCCGACGGGGCAGCGCTGGACGCCGCAGAACAAGAAGATGGTCCGCGTCGACCTCGGCGTCAGCGAGCAGCCCGTGCTCGCGCGACAGGGCAGCATGGTGCTCTACCAGGGCAAGGTCGAATTCAGCTACAAGGGCGCCGGGTTCGCCGGCCGCATCGTGGGCAACGCCACCGGCCAGGAGATGCAGCTCATGCGCTGCTCCGGCCGCGGCCAGGTCTTCTTCGCCGAAGAGGGCACCCACCTGCACCCCATCGAGCTCCAGGGAGACGCGATCTGCGTCTCGGCGGAGAGCGTCCTCGCCTTCGACGAGACGCTGCAGTACGAGGTCCGCCGGATCGAGGGGCACGGCATCCCCGGAGGCGCGCTCTTCGTCATGCAGTTCCAGGGGAGCGGCACCGTCGTCGTGAAGACGCACGGCGTGCCCATCGTCCTGCCCGTCACGCCCACGACCTTCGCCGACTGCCACGCCGTGGTCGCCTGGTCGGCGGCGGCGCAGGCGATCGTCTCCAGCCAGGTGCGCCTGCGTGCCAACGCCTACGCGGGCTCCACGGGGGAGAGCGTGAACCTCCAATTCCGGGGCGCACCGGGCAATTTCATCATCGTCCAGCCGTACGAGGTCTGAGGGAGCCCGTCATGAATCAGCAGCTCGCGGGCTTTGCCCCGGCACCCGTCTCCGCCCGCATGGAGAACCACGGCAACCACATGGTCAAGGTGGCCATGCAGACCGGGAACGACCTCCTCGCGCGCGTGGGGTCGATGGTCGCCTACGAAGGGTTCGTGCAGTACGAGCCCAACCCGCCCGCCGTCCGCCAGATCGCACGCGACTGGATCACCGGCGAGGGCGCCCCGTTGATGAAGTGCACCGGAGACGGCCTCCTCTATCTCGCCGACTACGGAGCGGATGTCGTCGTCATCAACCTGGCGGGCGACTCCCTGTCGGTGAACGGCACCAACCTCCTCGCCCTCGACGCGTCCCTGCAGTGGGGCGTCGAGCGGGTCAAGGGCCTGGCCAAGTTCGCCGGACAGGGCCTGTGGAACATCAAGATCTCCGGCCAGGGCTGGGTCGCGCTGACCTCCCGCGGCACCCCGATCGTCGTCGACTGCGGCCGCGGCGAGGACGAGACGTACGTCGACCCGGACGCGCTGGTCGCCTGGTCACCGAACCTGAAGGTGAAGGGCAAGCGCAGCTTCAAGGCGGGCTCGCTCATCGGGCGCGGCAGCGGGGAGGCGTACCAGATGGGCTTCTCCGGAGAGGGCATCGTCGTCGTACAGCCCAGCGAGGACAGCACCGACCGTCTCCGAGCCCGGGGCTGAGGGGGAGCAACAAGCCATGCAGAGCACACTTTTCGCGCATGCCGAGCAGCAGACGCAGGAGCGCTACTCCGTCCAGAACCCGCAGATGCTGCGGGTCGCCCTGGAGGGCCACGACGACGTCCTGGCCCGCAAGGGGGCGATGGTCGCCTATCAGGGCCTGATCGAGTTCGACGCCGAGTACCAGAGCCAGGGCCAGCAGCGGGCCCGCGCCCACACCGGCGAGGGCCTGGACCTGATGCGCTGCCACGGCCAGGGCACGGTCTACCTCGCCAACCTCGCGCAGTACATCCACGTCGTCGACGTGGACCAGGACGGCCTCACCGTGGACAGCAGCTATGTCCTGGCCCTCGACTCGTCGCTGACCCACCAGGTCATCGCCGTGGACAGCCAGTACGGCATCTCCGGCTCCGGCAAGTACCAGCTCAACATCACCGGGCGCGGCAAGGTCGCCCTGATGACCTCGGGCCAGCCGCTGATGCTGCAGGTCACGCCGGAGCGGTATGTGAACGCGGACGCGGACGCGATCGTGGCCTGGTCCAACGGCCTGCGGGTGCAGATGCAGGCGCAGACGCACTCCACGGGCGTGTGGCGCCGCCGCGGCAACACGGGTGAGGGCTGGGAGCTCAGCTTCATGGGCCAGGGCTACGCGCTGGTGCAGCCCAGCGAGATGCTGCCGCCGCAGAACGCCATGATCGGGCAGGGCATGCGTGCCCAGTACGGCATGGGGCAGCAGGGCGCCCGGGGGCAGAACCAGGGCAACGTCTGGAGCTAGTACGGCAGTTGCGGACATGCGTAACAGCCACGGACATGCGTAAGGGGCGACCGCCAATGGCAGTCGCCCCTTACGCATGCAAAGGAATGAGCACGCTCTGGAAGAGGACGGTCAGAGCCTCGAGAGCGTGGCCTCCACCAGGCGTACCACCGACTCGTCGGCCACCCCCGCCACCTCGTCGTACGCGAACCAGCGCAGGTCCAGGGACTCGTCGCTGATCTCCGCCTCGGCGCCCGCCGGGGCCAGCGCCGCGTACTGCACGTCGAGGTGCTGGGTGCACGGCCCCGGGATCGGATGCCGGTCGAGGCGGACCGGGCCGCCCGGCAGCAGCGTGAGCCCCGCGACGCCGGACTCCTCGGTCGCCTCACGCAGCGCGGCGGCCGCGAGGGTCGGGTCGCCCGGCTCGCAGTGGCCGCCCATCTGGAGCCACATCTGCAGCTTCTTGTGCAGCGTGAGCAGCACGCGCCCGCGTACCGGATCGATGACCAGCGCGCTCGCGGTCACATGGCCGTCCGTGCACGCCTTCCACATGCCGTCCTCGGGGTGGGCCGCCAGGTGGGCCAGGTAGGACTCGCGCAGCTCCTGCTGTCCCGGCGCCGTGTTCTCGTAGCCCTTCAGTACGAGGGCCGCGTCGTCGTACAGGCTCACTTGCCGTTGTCGTCCTCGTCGTCGCTCTTGGGGGCGTCGTCCTTGGAGAGGTCCGGCTTGCCGGAGCCGCCGCCCGCCGCCTCGCCCAGCATCTTGTCCAGCTCGGAGAAGTCCAGCTGCTCGCGGTGGACGAAGCCGTCCGGGTCGTCCAGGTCCGTGGCGGTGGGGAGCATGTCGGGGTGCTCCCACAGGCCGTCGCGGCCGTCGACGCCGCGCGCGTCCGTGAGTGAGGCCCACAGGCGCGAGGCGTCCCGCAGACGGCGCGGGCGCAGCTCCAGGCCGATCAGGGTCGCGAAGGTCTGCTCGGCGGGGCCGCCCGTCGCCCGGCGGCGGCGCAGTGTCTCGCGCAGCGCGTCGGCCGACGAGAGGCGCGGCTTGGCGGCGGCGTGGACCACCGCGTCCACCCAGCCCTCCACGAGCGCGAGAGCCGTCTCCAGGCGCGCCAGGGCGGCCTTCTGCGCGGGGGTGTCCTCCGGCTGGAACATGCCCTGCTGGAGCGCCTGCTGGAGCTCCTCGGGGTTCTGCGGGTCGAACTGGCCGACCACGTCCTCCAGCTTGGCGGTGTCGACCTTGATCCCGCGCGCGTACCCCTCGACGGCGCCGAAGAGGTGCGAGCGCAGCCACGGCACATGGGCGAAGAGCCGCTGGTGGGCGGCCTCGCGCAGCGCCAGGTAGAGGCGGACCTCCTCCTGGGGGACGCCCAGGTCCTTGCCGAACGCCTCCACGTTCACCGGCAGCAGGGCGGCCTTGCCGGAGGGGCCGAGCGGCAGGCCGATGTCGGTGGAGCCGACGACCTCGCCCGCGAGCACGCCCACGGCCTGCCCGATCTGCTGGCCGAACATGGCGCCGCCCATGGACTTCATCATGCCGATCAGCGGGCCCGCCATGGCCTGCATCTCCTCGGGCAGCACGTCGCCCATCGCCAGGCCCACGCGCTCGGCCACCGGGTCGACGAGCTCCTTCCACACCGGGAGGGTCGCCTCGACCCACTCCGCGCGGGACCAGGCCACGGCCGAGCCGGAGCCCGAGGGCAGCGACGTCGCGTCGTCCAGCCAGAGGTCGGCGAGGCGCACGGCCTCCTCGACGGCGGAGCGCTCGGCGGGGCCGACGCTCGCGTCCTTGGTGCCGTCAGGGGTGCCCTGGGCGACCGTCTGGCGGGCGATGTCCTTGGCCATGTCCCAGTTCACCGGGCCGCCCTCGTACGAGAGCATCTGGCCGAGCTGCTGGAAGGCGGCCCCCAGGTCGTTCGGGTTCATCGAACCGAACATCGCGGCGAAAGGATTGTCCCCGCCGCCCGGACCGCCCGCACCGGGCAGGCCGAAGCCGAAGGGGTTCGCGGGGCCACCTGCGCCCTGTTCCCCTCCGGGGGTGTCCTTCTTCTTGCCCTCGTCGCCGTTCTCCGGCTCCTCCGGCGGAAGGCCGAATCCGAATGGGGTGTCACTCACGGGATTCCTCGGCTCGTAGGGCCGCCGGATGACTTCCGGCGGCGGCTGCCCGACAACACCCTCCAGCGTAGACACCGTGGCGGGTTCGGGCCTCGGTGCTTCGCCGTCTCGGGGCCTGCGGCAGGATGGATGCCACCTGGTACGTACGCGTCATTCACGTACGTACTGAAGACAACCGCTGGAGACGCCCGGTGAGTTCCCCAGATCCACAGGTTCGCGCAGCGCGAAACCTCTCAACCCCAGCCGGTGTGCGCGGCCCCGTCGTGGCCGTCACCGGTGCCGCGTCCGGTGTGGGCGCGCTGCTGGTGGAGCGGCTCGCGGCCGCCGAAGAGATCAAACTGGTCGTGGCCATCGACGAGCGCCGGGGCGAGTGCGCCCAGGCGCAGTGGCAGATCCTGGACGTCCGGGACCCGGCGATCGCGGAGAAGCTGCGCGGCGTGGACGTCGTGGTGCACCTCGCGCTCGACCTCGATCTGGAGACCGACGCCGCGGCCCGCACCGCGTACAACGTACGGGGCACCCAGACCGTGCTGACCGCTGCCGCCGCCGCGGGGGTCCACCGCGTCGTCCTGTGCACGTCGGCGATGGTCTACGGAGCGCTCGAGGACAACGAACTCCCTCTCTCCGAAGACGCCGAACTGCGGGCGACCGCCGAGGCCACGGGCGTCGGCGACCTCCTGGAGGTCGAGCGGCTCGCCCGCCGCGCACCTCGCGCGCACCCCGGCCTGAACGTGACCGTGGTCCGCCCCGCCATCCTGGTCGGCGGCACGGACACGGCCCTGACCCGCTACTTCGAGTCACCGCGCCTCCTTGTCGTGGCCGGCTCGCACCCCGCCTGGCAGTTCTGCCACGTCGAGGACCTGTGCAGCGCCCTGGAGTACGCCGTCCTGGAGAAGGTCGAGGGGGAGCTTGCCGTGGGCTGCGACGGCTGGCTCGAACAAGAAGAGGTCGAGGAGCTCAGCGGCATCCGCCGCATGGAGCTGCCGTCCACCGTCGCGCTCGGCGCCGCGGCCCGGCTGCACCGCATCGGTCTCACCCCGTCCCCGGCCGGTGACCTGGCGTACACGATGTACCCCTGGGTCGTCAGCGGGAGCAGGCTGCACGACGCCGGGTGGCGGCCGCAGTGGACCAACGAGGAGGTCCTCGCCGAGCTCCTGGAGGAGGTCGCGGGGCGCCGGACGGTGGCCGGGCGCCGCCTCGGCCGCAAGGACGCGACGGCGGCGGGCGCCGCGGGTGCGACGGTCGCGCTGCTGGGCGCGGCGGCGGTGGTGCGCAGGGCGCGCAAGGCGCGGCGCCGGATCTGAGGGCGGTTCTGCGGGGAAGCGGAAGGAAGTGGGGGGCGGGAGCCGGGAGGCGCTCAGGGAAGGGGCCGGGCGGGACGGGAAAGGGGCCGGGCGGGGGTCCTGTAGGGAGCTCCAATGCGGCACGCGCGCGTGCCGGGTGAAACGGCTATTCCGTGATGTCCGTGCCGTGCGGCACCATGGCGGCATGGCACGCACCACGTTCGACCACCCCGGCGAGCAGGCAGCACAGGACCCCATCCGGCTGCTTGCCATCCGTGACACCCCGCTCTCCCTGGACGAGGTCTTCCAGGCCGCCGGCGACGACGCGGCGGGCGGCACGGCGCTCTTCGTCGGCACCGTGCGCAACCACGACGGGGGCGCGGACGTGGCCGAGCTGGGCTACTCCAGCCACCCCACCGCCGAGGCCGAGATGCGCCGCGTGGCCGAGAAGGTCGTCGCCGAATTTCCGGTACGGGCGCTGGCCGCCGTCCACCGGGTGGGCGACCTGGCCGTGGGCGACCTCGCGGTGGTCGTCGCGGTCTCGTGTCCGCATCGCGCGGAGGCGTTCGCGGCCTGCCGCAAGCTGATCGACGACCTCAAGCACGAAGTGCCGATCTGGAAGCACCAGCGGTTCTCCGATGGCAATGAGGAATGGGTCGGCGCGTAGGGCCTCGCCTGCTGAAGGTCGAAGTCCATACCGCCAGAAGGTCGTTCCGGTTGCGTAACCCGACCCCTGCCGTGAGCGTTGAGAAGGCGGATGGTTAATCTGCTGATCGGTCAGTTCTGGTTGCTCGTGGGGTCGGGAGGTCGATGTGGCGGCACTTGCCTGGCTGCTGATTCCGCTTCTGGCTGCGGTCGGCGCGGGCCTGTGGGGGAGCTGGGCGGCGCGTAACCGCAAGACCGGTGACGTCACGGAGCTCAACGGCTACGCGGCCTTCCGCGAGGCGATGGAGAAGTCCCAGGCGCCGGACCACGCCGCCAGGACCCCCGCCCACTCGGGCTCCGGCACCGACGCCGCCTGAGCACCGAAGCAGTCCGGGCCACGACGCGGCCTGAGCCCCGACGGAGGCGGTCGGCCCCGTACGGACCGGCCCCACAGGTGCGTTGACAGACCCGTCCCGTACTGTCGTTCCATGCCACGCCGCACTGCGACGATGCTCGCCTCCACCCTCATGCTGATCGCGCTGCTCTGCGCGGGAGTGCTCATCAAGGTCCCGTACTCGGAGATGTCCCCGGGCCCCACCGTGAACACCCTCGGGGACCACGACGGCGAGCCGGTGCTGCAGATCTCCGGCCGCAAGACGTACTCGACGACCGGTCACCTCAACATGACGACGGTCCGGGTCACCAGCGCCGACTACAACATGAACCTCGCGGAGGCGGTCTACGGCTGGATCGCCCACGACAACATCGTGGTGCCGCACGACACCCTCTACCCGGACGGGAAGACGGAGCAGCAGTCCAGCCAGGAGAACGCCGAGGAGTTCAGCCAGTCCCAGGAGAGCGCCAAGGTCGCCGCCCTGAAGGAGCTGGGCATCCCGGTGAAGTCGCAGGTCATCGTCTCGACGGTGGTCAAGGGCGACCCGGCCGAGGGCAGGCTGCACGCGGGCGACGTGATCAAGGCGGTGGACGGAAAGCCCGTCAAGAAGATGACGGACGTGGCGAAGCTGGTCACCCAGCACAAGCCGGGCGAGAAGGTCACCTTCACCATCGTGCCGGTCAAGGAGGCGGCCGCCGCCGAGAAGGCGAACAAGGAGCCGACCAAGACCGAGGACGTCACGATCACCACGAAGAAGGCGGACAAGGGCGACCGCGCCATCGTAGGCATCCAGGCGGGGACGGACCACACCTTCCCGTTCACGATCGACATCAAGCTCGCCGACGTCGGCGGGCCCAGCGCCGGGCTGATGTTCGCCCTCGGCATCGTCGACAAGCTGACGCCCGAGGACCTCACCGGCGGCAAGTTCGTGGCGGGCACCGGCACGATCGACGACAGCGGCAAGGTCGGCCCGATCGGCGGCATCGAGATGAAGACGGTCGGCGCCCGCGAGAAGGGGGCGCAGTACTTCCTGACGCCCAAGGAGAACTGCGCGGCCGCCGCGAAGGACGTCCCCGACGGCCTCACGCTGGTCAAGGTCCACACCATCGACGACGCGGTCAAGGCGCTGAAGGACATCCGCAAGGGAGACACCGCCGGCCTGCCGCAGTGCACCAAGGGCTGAGGCCAGGGCCATGACGCGGAGCCGTACGCGGGCGGGGGCGACCCCACCCGCGTACGCGCGTCCGGAGCTACTCCGCGAACGTGGCGGCGAGCGCGTCCGCGAGACCCGGCACCAGGTCGGAGCCCGTGAGGACCTCCGTGGGCGAGTCCTTCTCGCGCAGCCGCAGCGCCGACTCACGGGCGCCGTCACGGAGCACCGCGACGGTCATGCGGACCTCCTGGCGGTCGGGGTGCTTCGCCACCCACTTCGCGAGCTGAGCCTCGCTCAGGCCGTCGGGGACGGACGTCTCGGCGGACGGCGGCAGCATCAGGCGCTCCACGGTGAGGGCGCAGCCCGCCACCGCGTCCGGCCAGGCGATGGTGCCGAGGAACTCGTCCAGCGCCTTGTCCGCGGGGATCTCGTCCTGCTCGATGGGGGTGTAGCCGGCGTGCTCCACGCCGTCGTCGAGGCCGAGCTGGGAGGCGAGGCCGGGTTCCTGGGTGCGCAGCCGCGCCGTGTCGACGAGGGCGAAGAGGCGTGCGGGCCGGTCCCAGCCGAGGCCGGAGGCGTACTCGTCGAGTTCGAGTACGGCCCGGGTGAGGGGGCTCGCTGCCATGGGAGTGTTGGACATGGTCACAATCCTGCCTCGTTAGTCCCCGGAAACGGGAACCGAGTAAAGCGTGAGTAAGTTGCATAGGTGAGGGTCCGCGATCACGGGGGCCTGACCGACAACGGACCATCACGGATCCTCAACGGATCAACAGCGAACTTCGAGGTGCGCACCTTGGCTTTCCAGATGCCGGACCGCGGCGGAGGCCGCGGAGGCCCGACGGGGCCGCGGATCAGAGTGGGGCGGCCCTCCCGTCGCGTCCGGACGCTGCTCATGACGCTCGGCGTCCTGGCGGTTCTCGCCATGGCGTTCGTCATGTTCGCGGGGTTCTGGACGGACTGGCTCTGGTACCGCTCGGTCCACTATTCGTCCGTCTTCACGACGACCCTGTGGACCAAGATCGGCCTGTTCTTCGTCTTCGGCCTGCTGATGGCCGCCGCGGTCGGCGTGAACATCTGGCTGGCCCACCGGCTGCGGCCGCCACTGAGCGCCATGTCGGTGGAGCAGCAGAGCCTCGACCGGTACCGCATGGGCATCGCCCCGTACAAGAAGTGGCTGCTGATCGGGATCACCGCCCTGGTGGGTCTGATCGCCGGTGCCTCCGCCGCGGGGCAGTGGCGCACCTGGCTGCTGTGGGTCAACGGAGTGTCCTTCGGCCAGAAGGACCCCCAGTTCCACATGGACGTGTCCTTCTTCGCGTTCGACCTGCCCTGGTACCGCTTCCTGCTCGGCTTCGGCTTCGCGGCCACGGTCCTCGCGCTCGTCGCCGCCGCGCTCACCCACTACCTGTACGGCGGGCTGCGGATCACCAGCCCCGGCGGGCGGGCCACCGCCGCCGCGACCGGTCACCTCTCGGTGCTGCTCGGCGTCTTCGTGGCGCTCAAGGCCGTCGCGTACTGGCTCGACCGGTACGGCCTCGCGGTGAAGTCCGGTGACTTCAAGGCGACGAGCAACTGGACGGGCCTGCGGTACGTCGACGCGAACGCCTATCTGCCGGCGAAGACGATCCTGTTCTGCATCGCCGTCATCTGTGCCCTGCTCTTCTTCGCGACGCTGTGGCGGCGTACCTGGCAGCTCCCGGTCATCGGCTTCGGCCTGATGGTGCTCTCCGCGATCCTCATCGGCGGCCTGTACCCCGCGATCGTGCAGAAGTTCCAGGTCCAGCCGAACGAGCAGGCCAAGGAAGCGCCGTACATCGAGAAGAACATCGAGGCCACCCGCAACGCCTACGGCATCAGCGGAGTGAAGCCCGAGGACTACAAGGGCGCGGGCAAGGTCGACGAGGACGCCAAGAACAAGCGTGAGGACGCGGACTCGGCCGCCAACTACCGGCTGAACGACCCGAACATCGTCTCGCCGACGTTCCAGCAGCTGGAGCAGGAGCGCAGCTACTACCAGTTCCCGAAGACGCTGGACGTGGACCGCTACAACGGCCAGGACACCATCGTGGGCCTGCGCGAGCTGAACGTGAACAAGCTCGACAAGCGGAACTGGATCAACGACCACTTCGCCTACACCCACGGCTACGGCATGGTCGCCGCCAAGGGCACGGAGACGAAGAAGGGCTCCAAGGGCGCCCCGGACTTCACCGAGTCCGGCCTGCCCACCACCGGCAACCTCGGCGAGTACGAGCAGCGGATCTACTACGGCGAGAAGACGACGCAGTACTCGATCGTGGGCGGGCCCCAGAAGGAGCTCGACTACGAAGAGGACGGCGGCGGCCAGAAGACCTACAGCTACAAGGGCAAGAGCGGGGTCAACCTCTCCAACCCGATCAACCGCGCCGCGTACGCGGTGTCCTTCGGAGAGCCGCAGATCCTGTACTCGGGCGCGATCGGCGAGGGTTCGCGGATCCTCTACAACCGCACCCCCAAGGAGCGCGTCGAGGCGGTGGCGCCCTGGCTGACCATCGACGGCGACGTCTATCCGACCGTGGTCGACGGCCGCATCCAGTGGGTCGTCGACGCGTACACCACGAGCAACGGCTATCCGTACGCCTCGCGGACCACGCTCGGCGACAGCACCGCCGACTCCCTGTCGCAGGCCGACAGCCAGCGCACGGTGATCGCGCAGCAGAACCAGGTCAACTACATCCGGAACTCGGTGAAGGCGACCGTCGACGCGTACACCGGTGACGTCAAGCTCTACACCTGGGACGACAAGGACCCGGTCCTGAAGACCTGGAAGAAGGCGTTCCCGGGCACGGTCAAGGACAAGAGCGAGATCCCGCCGAAGCTGATGGACCACCTGCGCTACCCGCAGGACATGTTCAAGGTGCAGCGCGAACTGCTGACGAAGTACCACGTCACGGACCCCGGCCAGTTCTACAACGCGAGTGACGCCTGGCAGGTGCCGAACGACCCGACCAAGAAGGACCAGAGCGCGGTTCCGCCGTACTACCTGTCCATGAAGTCGCCGGGTCAGACGCAGCAGCAGTTCTCCCTGACGACGACGTTCACGCCCAGTGAGCGGCCGAATCTACGGGCCTTCATGTCGGTCGACGCCGATGCGAGAAGCAAGAACTACGGCAAGATGCAGCTGCTCAGAGTCAGAGGCGACGTCGACGGCCCGGAGCAGGTGCAGAACAAGCTGAACTCCATGACGGAGGTCGGCAACTTCGTCCGCGACATGAAGGGCGCCGACTCCGACGTCCTCTACGGCAATCTGCTGACCGTTCCCCTGGACGACGGCTTCTTGTACGTCGAGCCCGTCTACGTCCAAGGACGCAAGTCGGCGTATCCGCTCCTGAAGAAGGTCGCGGTGTCCTACGGCACGGAGACCGCCTTCGCGGACTCCCTGAGCGACGGCCTCAACCAGGTCTTCGGCGTCGACGGCGGCACCAAGCCGCCGGACGAGGGCGGTGACGAGCCGACCAAGCCGCCGAAGACGAACGACCCGACGGTCAAGGCCGCCCTCGACGACGCCCAGAAGGCGTTCGAGGAGGGCGAGAAGGCCATGAAGGACGGCGACTGGAAGGCGTACGGCGAGGCGCAGGAGCGTCTCCAGGAGGCGCTGCAGCGGGCCGAGGACGCCTCGGACAAGGCCGCGAAGGGCGGTAACAAGGGCGGCTGAGGCCGCCGGGGAAAGCTCCATCTCGTGCCGTGGTACGGTTGCCGCACAACGGCGCGGGGTGGAGCAGCTCGGTAGCTCGCTGGGCTCATAACCCAGAGGTCGCAGGTTCAAATCCTGTCCCCGCTACTGAAGACGAGGGCCCGGATCCTGATCACAGGATCCGGGCCCTCGTCGTTGTGTCCGGGCCGCGTGGGGCGGCCTTGTCGTGGCCTATGCCGATGACCTTGCCACCGGCCCGTGCCTGTTTGTGCGAACCGTGCTCCGCAGGGGGCGAGTTGAGGGATCTGTGTTTCACTTATCTCTCTGTGGGCATGTCGACAAAACGCTGAAGTGACCTCACTGGCTGCGGTATACGAGGTGTACCCAGGTTGCAGGTGGTGCGACGATGGACGTTATGGGGGACAAGGCAACTCTGTTGGAGACAGGGCGGTTTGTGCAGCCGGCCGACCGGGAGGACCCCGGGACGGCCGCGGAGGAGTTGCGGCATCGGATCGCCGCCGAGGCCGGGGACGTCGACGCGATGAGCGTCCTCGGCAGCCTGCTGCTGCGCCGCGGTGATCTCGACGGGGCCGAGTCTCTGCTGCGCGCCGCGACCGCCGAGGGTGACCGCGCCGCGGCCAACAACCTCGGCGTCCTGCTCCACCAGCGCGGCTACGCGGACGAGGCGGCCGGCTGGTGGCGGGTCGCCGCCGTCGCCGGTTCCGCGGCCGCGGCGCACGCGCTCGGGCGCCACCACCGCGAGCGCGGCGACGAGCCCGCCGCCGAGTACTGGCTGCGGCAGTCCGCCGAGCAGGGCCACACCCTCGGTGCGTACGCGCTCGCCGACCTCCTGGAGCACCGCGGCGACGTGGGCTCCGAGCGCTGGATGCGCACCGCCGCCGAGCGCGGCCACCGCGAGGCCGCCTACCGCCTGGCCCGCGCCGTCGACCGGAACGCGAAGCCGGGCCACGGCGAGGCCGAGCGCACCGAGGCCGAGCAGTGGTACCGCCAGGCGGCCGCGCGCGGCCACCGCAGGGCCGCGCTGCACCTCGGCGCGATCCTGGAGCAGCGGGGCGAGCTCAAGGAGGCCGGGCGCTGGTATCTGACGTCCGCCAAGGACGGCGAGTCCCGGGCCGCCTGCGCGCTCGGCTTCCTGCTGCGCGACGCGGGCGACGAGGAGAGCGCCGCCGTCTGGTGGCTGCGGGCCGCCCAGGACGGCGACGGGAACGCGGCGAACGCGCTGGGCGCCCTGCACGCCGAGCGCGGCGAGACCCAGACCGCCGAGCGCTGGTACCGCGCGGCCATGGACGCGGGCGATGTGAACGGCGCGTACAACCTCGGGCTGCTCTGCGCCGAGCAGGGCCGCACCGCGCAGGCCGACCAGTGGTACCGGCGCGCGGCCTACGCCGGCCACCGCGAGGCCGCCAACGCGCTCGCCGTGCTGCTGCTCCAGGGCGGCGACGCGGCCGGTGCCGAGCCGTGGTTCTCCAAGGCCGCCGAGGCGGGCAGCGTGGACGCGGCCTTCAACCTCGGGATCCTGTACGCGAGCCGGGGCGAGGACGACGCCGCCCTGCGCTGGTACGAGCGGGCGGCGGCGGCCGGGCACACCGACGCAGCGCTCCAGGTCGGCACCGCGCGCCTGCGCGACGGCGACGAGCGGGAGGCCGAGCGGCATCTGCGGTGCGCGGCCGGGGGCGGCAGCGCGGAGGCCGCTTACCGCCTCGGGAGCGTGCTCGACGCGCGCCGTCCGCCCGCGGGGGCGCCGGCGCTCGGCGAGAGCGTGGCGGAGAAGTCCGAGTGCGAGGAGTGGTACGAGCGGGCGGCCGAGCAGGGGCACCGGCGCGCGCAGGTCCGGGTCGGGATGCTGGCGGCGGGCCGGGGCGACGTCGTCGAGGCGGCCCGGTGGTACCGCCTGGCCGCGGAGGCGGGCAGCCGGAACGGGGCGTTCAACCTGGGTCTCCTGCTCGCCCGCGAGGGCAGTGAGCCGGAGGCCGCGCTGTGGTGGACGCGGGCCGCTGATGCGGGGCACGGGCGGGCGGCGCTGCGGCTCGCCCTGCTCTACGCGCGTCGGGGAGAGCTTGTGGAAGGGCAGCGGTGGGCCGCACGGGCGGCGGAGCTCGGGCCCGCGGAGGTGTGCGAGCGGGCCACGCGGCTGCGGGACGCGTTGCGGGAGGAGCTGTCCGCGTAGCGGTACGCGGCGGTGCGGGGTGGTGCTACCTCGATTTGCGCTGGTCGTGGGCCTGGCGTACTGTTGGGTTCACCGACGCGGGGTGGAGCAGCTCGGTAGCTCGCTGGGCTCATAACCCAGAGGTCGCAGGTTCAAATCCTGTCCCCGCTACTGAAGGCCAAGGGCCGGAAGCGTTCAACGCTTCCGGCCCTTGGTGTGTGTCCGGGCAGTTGCCGCTATTTGTGGCCCACCGCCTCCTCGTACAGCGCGCGGTTCACCGCCTTCTCCTCGGGGACCTTGTCGCCCTTGGAGACGCCCGCCGCCGCGTACGCGTCCTGGAGGCGGTCCGTCGTGCCGGAGCGGATCTCCCAGTCCATGCGGAGGGACGGGGTGGACTTGAGGACCGACTCGTCGGTCTTGAGGAGCTTCGCGAGGTCGGTGACGAATTCCGGGTCCTTCTTGTAGTCGCCGCGGAAGTACGTGTTCACCGTCCGGATGTACGCGCGGAGCAGGGCCACCCCCGCGTCCGGGTCCTCCTTGAGGAGGGTCGGGCCGAAGAGGAGGCCGCCCAGGGGCTCGCCCTGGGGCTGGCCGCCGAGGAAGGCGAAGCGCTGGTCGCCGTCGACCTTGCGCCAGACCGGGTCGAGGAGCCAGGCCGAGTCGACGCCGCCGTTCTGCAGGGCGGTGAGGACGTCGGCGGAGCCGAGCTGCTGGAACTGGATCTTGTCGAGGCCGCCGCCGTGCTTCTTGAGGGCCTTGTTCATGGGGTACGAGATGACGGAGCCCTTGCCGATCATCGTGCCGAGCCTGCGGCCCGCCATGGGGACGTGGGTCGCGCTCTCGTTGTCCTTGAGGCGCACCCACAGGCCGCTCTTGGACTTCGGGTCGGGGGAGAAGTTGCCGGCCGTCCACTTGATGTCGAAGCCGCCGTTGATGCCGTTCATCACGGCCGCCTCGGGGGCGGCCCACTGGGCGGCGATGTCGCCCTTGGCGAGGAGCGGGAGGGCCTCGGGGGTGGGGAGCACCTTCAGATGGACGTTCAGGCCCTCCTTCTTGAACTCGCCCTTTTCCACCGCCATTTGGAGGGGTGCGACGTACTCGGCGCTCAGGGTGCCGGTCGCGATCGTGAGGCTGCGCTCTTTCTTGAGGGGCTGGGGGGCGGGGGCGTCCGCGTCGCAGCGGGCGGGGGTGCGGTCCGGGGCCAGGTCGGCGGGGTCGGTCCAGCTGCCCTTGCCGCAGCCGGAGACCGTCTTGATGGTGCGGGGCTTCGCGGGCGCCGAGGTGTCGGGGGCGTCGTCCTCCTTGGCACAGCCCGCCGTGGCGAGCAGGGCGCCCGCCAGGAGCAGGGTGAGAGGGAGCGTCGGCGTGCGGGTGCTGCTGCGGTGCATGGCGGTGCCTCCGTACGTACGTGGTGGTCAGGGCTGGCCGCGGCCGCGGTCCCGGGGGGCCCAGGGGGTGAGCAACCGGCCCGCCAGGCGCACCAGTTCGGAGAAGACGACGCCGAGGACCGCGACGCAGACGATGCCGACGAACATCACGTCGTTCTGGAAGAGGGCCCGGGAGTCGAAGATGAGGTGGCCGAGGCCGTCCGACGCGGCGATCTGCTCGGACGCGACGATCACCAGGACCGCGACCCCGGCGGCGATCCGCGCGCCCACGAGGACGGCGGGCAGCGAGGCCGGGAGGAGGACGTGGCGGAACATCTGCCACGGTGAGGCGCCGAAGACCTGGCCCGCGTCCCGGTGGCCCGAAGGCACCGCGAGGACCGCCGCCATCGTCGAGATCCAGACGAAGAAGAAGACCGTGGCCGCGACCAGCGCGATCTGGGGGCCCTCGCCGAGGCCGAACATGTTGAGGAAGACCGGCAGCAGCGCCAGCTTCGGGACGACGTAGAGCGCGTCGAGGGTGGGCTCGAGTGCCGCGCGTACGACGGAGAGCGAGCCCATCAGCAGGCCGAGGACATAGCCGGTCACCGTGCCGATCGCGTACCCCGCGAGCACGCGCTTGAGCGTGGCCCAGACGTCGGGCCACAGGTCGCCGTCGGCGGCGCGCTCCCAGCCGTCCTCCAGGATCGTCTGCGGGGCCGGGTAGACGCGGTCGTCGATCCAGCCGCTCACGGCGGCCAGTTGCCACAGGAGGACGAGGGCGAGGGGGGCGGCCACGGCGAGGGACAGTTCGAGGGCGCGGCGCCTGCGGTGGGTGCGGGCGGGGTGCAGTTCTTGGGGGCCGGGCCGCCGCACCAGTACGTCTTGTGGGGCCGACTTGTTCGTGAGGGTGCTCATGCTGCCGCCCGGGGTGACGTCCTGGGGTCGACCTCGCCGCGCAGGAGGTCCCACAACTCGCCCTTGAGCGCGGTGAATTCGGGGGTGGTGCGGATGTCGCCGGTGCGAGGGCGGGGGAAGGGCGGGCGGTGTTCGGCGATGATGCGGCCGGGGCGGGCCGACATCACCAGGACGCGGTCGCCGAGCACGATCGCCTCTTCGAGGCTGTGGGTGATGAAGAGGGTGGTGGTGGAGGTGGTCTGGGTGAGGGCGAGGAGTTCGTCCTGGAGGATCGTGCGGAGCTGGGCGTCGAGCGCGGCGAACGGCTCGTCCATGAGGAGGATCTCCGGCTCCACCGCCAACGCCCTTGCTATCGCCACGCGTTGACGCATGCCGCCGGAGAGGGCGGCGGGGTAGGCGTCGGCGAAGTCGGCGAGGCCCATGCGGGAGAGCCAGTCGCGGGCGCGGGTGGTGGCCTCTTTGCGCGGGACCTTCTGGATGTCCAGGCCGAAGCGGACGTTGGCGAGGACCGTTTTCCAGTCGTAGATGCCGTAGTCCTGGAAGATCATCGCGGCGGGGCGGGGGGATGCCGTACGGATGGTGAGCTCGCCCCTGCTGGGGCGGAGGAGGCCCGCGGCGATGCGGAGGAGGGTGCTCTTGCCGCAGCCGGAGGGGCCGACTATGCACGTGAACTCGCCCGGGGCGACTTTCAGGTCCAGGGGGCCGAGGGCGGCTACTTGCTTGGTGCCTCGGCCGAAGGTTCGGGTGAGGTCGTGGGCTTCTAGCTTCGGGTGCGGATCTCCCACGGTTTCTCCTTGCGGAGGGCAGGCGGATGTTGGGCGCCGTCGACGATATGACGGTCCGTCAGATTGGGGAAGGGGTTTGTTTTGGCTGAGATTGGCTGCTTGGCTGCGGGCCGGTGGGTGGTTTGTGCCCACCCGTCCCGCCGTGCGGGACGCCTGCCCACAAACGGCACAAACTCAAGGGCCCTGGCACCTTGCGGTGCCAGGGCCCTTGGAGTCTCGGGAGGGGGTGCTACGCGCTCGCGCAGTCCGGGCAGATGCCCTTGTACGTGACCTCCACGCCCTCCACCGTGAAGCCGAAGCGCTCCGAGGAGGGGAGGCTCGTCAGGGGGTTGCCGGTGGGGTGGACGTCGCGGATGGCGCCGCAGCGGGCGCAGACCAGGTGGTGGTGGGGCCGGTGTGCGTTCGGGTCGTAGCGCTTGGCGCGGCGGTCCGTGGAGACCTCCAGGACCTCGCCGAGCGTCACCAGCTCGCCCAGGGTGTTGTAGACCGTCGCCCGCGAGATCTCGGGGAGGCGGTCCGCGGCGCGGGCGTGCACCTCGTCGGCGGTGAGGTGCACGTGGTCGCCGTCGAGGACCTCGGCCACGACGCGCCGCTGCGCGGTCATGCGCCAGCCTCGTCCGCGCAGTCGTTCCAACAGGTCACTCATAAAGACCAGCCTAACAGGCAAGGGACCTAAGTCCCGACAGTGTGTGGCTTTGGATGCTTACTTGACTTAGACAATGTCCAGTGTAGGGTCGGCAACGGCATACGCCAAGGGACAGGACCGAGCAAGAACACGCAGGAGGCGCACGTGACGACGGAGCAGGGACCGCTCACCACGGAGGCCGGAGCCCCGGTCGCGGACAACCAGAACAGCGAGACCGCGGGCGTCGGCGGACCCGTGCTCGTCCAGGACCAGCTGCTGCTCGAGAAGCTCGCGCACTTCAACCGCGAGCGCATTCCGGAGCGCATCGTGCACGCGCGGGGTGCGGGCGCCTACGGCACCTTCACCGTGACCGCCGACGTCACCAAGTACACCCGGGCCAAGTTCCTCTCCGAGGTGGGGAAGAAGACCGAGACCTTTCTGCGGTTCTCCACCGTGGCCGGCAACCTCGGTGCGGCCGACGCCGTGCGTGACCCCCGTGGCTTCGCGCTGAAGTTCTACACGGAGGAGGGGAACTACGACCTCGTCGGGAACAACACCCCCGTCTTCTTCATCAAGGACGCCATCAAGTTCCCGGACTTCATCCACACGCAGAAGCGCGACCCGTACACGGGCAGCCAGGAGGCCGACAACGTCTGGGACTTCTGGGGGCTCTCCCCGGAGACCACCCACCAGGTGACGTGGCTCTTCGGCGACCGCGGCATCCCGGCCTCGTACCGGCACATGAACGGCTACGGCTCGCACACCTTCCAGTGGAACAACGAGGCGGGCGAGGTCTTCTGGGTCAAGTACCACTTCAAGACCGACCAGGGGATCAAGAACCTCACCGCCGGTGAGGCCGAGGTGCTGGCCGGCAAGGACCCCGACTCGCACCAGCGTGACCTGCGCGAGGCCATCGAGCGCGGGGAGTTCCCGAGCTGGACCGTGCAGGTGCAGATCATGCCCGCGGCCGACGCGGCGAACTACCGCTTCAACCCGTTCGACCTCACCAAGGTGTGGCCGCACGAGGACTACCCGCCGATCGAGATCGGCAAGCTGGAGCTCAACCGCAACCCGGAGAACATCTTCGCCGAGGTCGAGCAGTCCATCTTCAGCCCCGCCCACCTCGTGCCGGGCATCGGTCCGTCGCCCGACAAGATGCTCCAGGGGCGGCTGTTCGCCTACGGGGACGCGCACCGCTACCGCGTCGGCATCAACGCCGACCACCTGCCGGTGAACCGCCCGCACGCCACCGAGGCGCGGACGAACTCGCGGGACGGCTATCTGTACGACGGCCGCCACAAGGGCGCGAAGAACTACGAGCCCAACTCCTTCGGCGGTCCGTTCCAGACGGACAAGCCGCTCTGGGTGACCTCCGCGGTGACCGGCGGCACGGGCAACCACGCCGCTCCCTCGCACGCCGAGGACAGCGACTTCGTGCAGGCGGGCGACCTCTACCGGCTGATGTCGGAGGACGAGAAGGCGCGTCTGATCGAGAACCTCGCGGGCAACATCGCGGGCGTCTCGCGCGACGACATCGCCGAGCGCGCGATCAACAACTTCCGCCAGGCGGACGGTGACTTCGGCAAGCGGCTGGAGGCCGCGGTCCAGGCCCTGCGTGGCTGAGGCCGGTTGCCGTAGGTAGGCGGCGGGCCGGATCCCTTCGGGGGTCCGGCCCGTTCGCCGTTTCTCAGCCGCCCGCGAGGGTCGGGGCGGGATGCCGGGCCGGGGCCCAGCAGCGGATGATGTCGCGCACCGAGACGATGCCGACGGGTCCTTGGTGATCCTGGACGATGAGGTGCCGGAAGCCGCCGTGCGTCATGGCGTCCGCCGCCTCCTCCAGGGTCCAGGCGGGGGCGGCGAACACGACGTCGGTCGTGGTGTGCGTGCCCGCGGTCTCGTGGTCCGGATTCTGGCCGAGGCCGAGGGAGTTGAGGATGTCGCGCTCGGTCAGGATGCCGATGCCGCAGGTGTCGGGGTCGAGGACGACGGCCGCGCCGACGCGGCGCGCCGACATCAGCCGGGCCGCTTGGCGGAGGGTGTGGGCGGGACCGATGGTGAGGACCATGGTGCTCATGGCGTCGCGGACGAGCATGGGCTGAAGCCACCTCCTAGGAGAACCCCGTCTCCTTGGCCATCCGTTGACCTCTGGAATACCTGGAGAAAGGATTCACAAGTTCACAAGTGGGGGGACTTTCAGAGTGACAGCCCTCCGGGACGTCAACAAGAGGGATCGCGGGGCCACTTGAGGGGCGTGCGTTCTTCGTACGTACGCCTTGGCAGCCGTACGTACGTCTCAGGGGAGTCGGTCAACCGGCCGGTCAGTAGCGCTGGTTGAGGTAGCCGAGCAGCTCGTCGTGGAGCAGGCCGTTCGACGCCGCCGCGTTGCCGCTGTGCGGGCCCGGGGTGCCGTCGAGGCCGGTGAAGGTGCCGCCCGCCTCGGTCACGACGATGGCGTTGGCCGCCATGTCCCAGAGGGAGAGCTCGGGTTCGGCCGCGAGGTCGACCGAGCCCTCGGCGACCATCATGTACGGCCAGAAGTCGCCGTAGCCGCGGGTGCGCCAGACCGCGCGCTGGAGGTCCATGAAGCCGTCGAGGCGGCCCTGTTCCTCCCAGCCCGTGAGGGAGGAGTAGGCGAACGACGCGTCCTGGAGCCGGGAGACCTGGGAGACGCGCAGCCGCGTCGCCGACGACAGGCTGCGCCCGGTGTAGGCGCCGCCGCCCTTCGCCGCCCACCAGCGCCGCCCGAGCGCCGGGGCCGACACCACGCCGACCACCGGCTGATAGCCGCCCTCGCCCGCCTCCATCAGGGAGATGAGGGTCGCCCAGACGGGCACGCCGCGGACGTAGTTCTTCGTGCCGTCGATCGGGTCGATCACCCAGCGGCGCGGGCCCGTGCCCTCGATGCCGTACTCCTCGCCGAGGATCGCGTCGCGCGGCCGGGCGCGCTGCAGGTTGCCGCGGATCAGCTCCTCGGCCGCCTTGTCGGCCTCGCTGACCGGCGTCATGTCCGGCTTGGTCTCGACCTTCAGGTCGAGTGCCTTGAACCGGTCCATCGTCGCGGCGTCGGCGGCGTCCGCGAGGACGTGGGCGAGACGCAGATCATCGTGGTAGTCGGGCATGAGTGAACAGTATCGATCCCGATCTGGCCGAGCCACAGCGCGTCCGTGACCGTAGGCGGAGCAGGGCCTTCAGGGCTATTGACACTGCCGCCGGGCCCGTCAACTCTGGCCCCAGAGCCGGGGCCGCTCCCTGATGCACACCACAACTCCAGACAGGTCCCCGGCCCGGGGAGGCCATGATGCCCGCAGCGCGGGATTCCTTACTGGACGCGGCCTATACCGCTCTGGCCCGCAGGCCATGGGCAGGCGTCCGCATGGTCGATGTCGCTGCCGTCGCCGGGGTCTCCCGGCAGACGCTCTACAACGAGTTCGGCAGCAAGGACGGGCTCGCGCGCGCCCTGCTGCGCCGCGAGACCGACAGCTATCTCAGCGGTGTCGAGCGCGCCCTGGCCGAGGCCCGCGACCCGGTGGACCGGCTGGCCGCCGTCGGCGCCTGGACCATCGGCGCGGCGCGCGGCAACGCCCTGGTGCGGGCGGTCCTCACCGGCTGCTGGAGCGAGAGCCTGCCCCCGCCCAGCCGCACCACCGCCTCCACCTCCCCGGTCCCCGCACAGCGCCGGGCCGACGCGGGGGTGCCCTCGCCCGGCGAGCTGCTCGCCCTGGTGCGGGACCGGGTGGTGGTGGCCATCGGGGCGCCGGGGGAGCGGGCCGAGGAGATGACGCGGGCCTGCGAGAGCGCGGTCCGGCTCGCCCTGTCGTACGTCGTCGCGCCCGCGGCGAAGGGTGAGGACCCCGCGGAGCTGGTCCGGGGGCTCGTCGGGAGATGGCCGACCGGGTAGGCGGTGGGACCAGGTGTCAGTGGGCCGAGCCGGAGAGCTGCAGGCCGATGACGCCGAGGATGACGAACGAGATCGAGACGATCTTGAGCGTGGACACCAGGTCGCCCAGGAAGATCATGCCGTAGATCGCGGTGCCCGCCGCCCCGATGCCCGTCCACACCGCGTACGCGGGGCCGACGTCGAGCTTCTTCAGGGCCAGCGTCAGCAGGCCGAAGCTGCCGAGCGCGAAGGCGGCGAAGGCGATCGTGGGCCAGAGCCTGGTGAAGCCGTGGGAGAGCTTCAGACAGACCGCGAACCCGGTCTCGAGGATTCCGGCGACGATGACCAGCAGCCACGCCATGACTGTGCCTCCTGCATTGCTACGTCCGTGACCGCTTCGGGCTCGGTGCGATTATGCATTTACCGGGCCTTGGTTGACGCAAACAACGCGAAGGTCAGTCGCCGTAACGCCGCGAAGGTCAGTCGCCGTCGCGGCGCTCCCGGGTGGCGAGCAGCCGGCGCAGCGAGTAGAGGCGCGCCGGGTCCGCGTGGCCCTCGGCGACCCAGGCGTCCAGGGCGCAGTCCGGCTCGTCGTGGCTGCAGGCGCGCGGGCAGTTCGCCGTGCCCGGCTCCAGGTCGGGGAAGGCGTGGATGACGCGGGACGGGTCCACGTGGTGCAGGCCGAAGGAGCGCACGCCCGGGGTGTCGATCACCCAGCCGCCGTCGTCCGGGAGCGGCAGCGCCAGGGCCGATGTGGTGGTGTGGCGGCCGCGGCCGGTCACCGCGTTCACATGCCCGGTCGTGCGCCGGCGGTCCTCCGGGACCAGGGCGTTCACCAGCGTCGTCTTGCCGACTCCGGAGTGCCCGACGAAGGCCGTGACCTTGCCGTGCAGCTGCTCGCGGACCCGGTCCGCCGCGTCCCCGTTCGCCAGCTCCTCGCGGTTCGTCACGACGTACGGGATGTCCAGGTCCCCGTAGAGCGCGAGGAGTTCGTCCGGTGGGGCGAGGTCCGACTTGGTGAGGACCAGGAGCGGGGAGAGGCCGCCGTCGTACGCCGCGACCAGGCAGCGGTCGATCATGCGGGGGCGCGGCTCGGGGTCGGCGAGCGCCGTGACGACGGCGAGCTGGTCGGCGTTGGCGACGACGACCCGCTCGTAGGGGTCGTCGTCGTCCGCCGTGCGCCGGAGCACCGAGGTGCGGCCCTCGATGCGGACGATGCGGGCGAGGGTGTCCTTCTTGCCGGACAGGTCGCCGACGACGGCCACCCGGTCGCCGACCACGGCCGCCTTCCGGCCGAGCTCGCGGGCCTTCATGGCGGTCACGGGCCGGCCGTCGATGAGGACGGTGAGGCGGCCCCGGTCGACGGTGAGGACCATGCCCTCGGCCGCGTCCTCGTGCTTGGGGCGGATGTTCGTCCGCGGCCGGTTGCCCTTGCGGTTGGGGCGGACGCGGATGTCGTCCTCGTCGGGGTTCTTGCCGTAGCGGCGCATGGCTGTTCAGTCCGCCCGTCAGTTCCCGAGCATTCCGGTCCACAGGTCGGGGAAGTCGGGGAGGGTCTTGGCCGTCGTCGCCACGTTCTCGATCTGTACGCCCTCCACGGCGAGGCCGATGACGGCGCCCGCGGTGGCCATGCGGTGGTCGTCGTACGTGTGGAAGATCCCGCCGTGCAGGCGGCGCGGGCGGATGTGCAGGCCGTCGGCGGTCTCGGTGACGTCGCCGCCCAGTTCGTTGATCTCCTTGGTGAGCGCGGCCAGGCGGTCCGTCTCGTGGAGGCGGAGGTGGGCGACGCCGCGCAGCGTGGAGGGGGAGTCGGCGAGGGCGGCGACCGCGGCGATGCCGGGGGTCAGCTCGCCGACCTCGCTGAGGTCGACGTCGATGCCGTGGATCGAGCCCGAGCCGGTGAACTCCAGGCCCTTCTCGGTCAGTTCGCAGGAACCGCCCATCTCGGTGAAGATCCGGCGCAGCGCGTCACCGGGCTGGGTGGTGCGCTCGGGCCAGTCCGGGATGGTGACCTGGCCGCCGGTGACCAGGGCCGCGGCCAGGAACGGCTGTGCGTTCGACAGGTCCGGCTCGATGACGATGTCCCGGCCGAGCAGGGCGCCCGGGGTGACCCGCCAGACGTTCGGCTCGCCGCCCGACTCCGGCTCGTCGACCTGGGCGCCGACGGCGCGGAGCATGTCGACGGTCATGCGGATGTGCGGCAGGGACGGCAGGGCGCCGCCCACGTGCCGTACCTCCACGCCCTGGTTGAAGCGCGGGCCCGAGAGCAGCAGGGCGCTCACGAACTGGGACGACGAGGAGGCGTCGATCTCGACCGGGCCGCCCTCCAGGGCGCCGCCCCCGTGCACGGTCAGCGGGAGCGCGCCGCGGCCGTCGTCGTCGATGCGGGCGCCGAGGGTGCGCAGGGCGTCGATCACGCCGTGCAGCGGGCGCTCGTACGAACGGGGGTCGCCGTCGAAGCGGATCGGGCCGTCGGCGAGCGTGGCGACGGGGGGCAGGAAGCGCATGACCGTGCCCGCGTTGCCCACGTCGACCGTGGCCGGGCCGCCGAGGCCCGAGGGGATGATGCGCCAGGACTCACCGGTCCCGTCCGGGCCGCCCGCGACGGACGAGCTGGACGTGACCGTCTCCTCGATGCCGACGCCCATCGCGCGCAGCGCCCCCGCCATCAGCAGGGTGTCGCGGGAGCGCAGCGGGCGGCGCAGCCAGCCGGGCTCGGCGGCGAGCGCGGCGAGCACCAGGGCGCGGTTGGTGACCGACTTGGATCCGGGCACGTGGACCGTCGCGGCGACGGCTCCGCTCGCGTGCGGGGCTGGCCAGAGGGCGGTGTGCGCAGGATTCGCGGTCATGCCCTCACTTTAATGGCTGGCGGGGACCGCAGATCTTGATCGATCGGCCGCCCGCAGGAAGCTGCCGCGGGAAGCCGCCCGCAGGAAGCCGCCGCAGGAGACCGTCACCCCCGCCGCGTGCTCAGACGTCCAGCAGCCAGCGCCCGCCCGCGAGCAGACAGCAGAGCGAGACGGCGTGGAAGACGAACAGCCACAGCGCGGGCGCGATGCCGGTGAGCCGGGCCAGCTGGTCCGCGTCCGAGTCGCCCGCGCCGCCGCGCCTGCGCTTGGACTGCAGCTCGAACGCGGGGCGCACCCCGCCGAGGAGCAGGAACCACACCACCACGTACGCGAACACCGCCTGCACCTGGGAGCTGGTCAGCCACGACACCAGCAGGAAGGCGCCCCCGGTGAGGATCACGGTGAGCGCCCCGTACGCGTTGCGGATCATCACGAGCATCGCCACGAGCAGAGCCGTCGCGAGCCAGAGCAGCGCCGTGATGTGCCCGGCCGCGAGCAGGGCGGCGCCGCCGAGGCCGAGGAGCGGGGGCGCGGTGTAGCCGGAGGCGGCCGTCAGGATCATGCCGAGCCCGGTGGGCTTGCCGCGGCTGACGGTGAGGCCGCTGGTGTCCGAGTGCAGCCGGATGCCGCTGAGCCGGCGGCCGGTGAGCAGGGCCACCAGGCCGTGGCCGCCCTCGTGCGCGATGGTGATCGCGTTGCGGGCCAGGCGCCATATGGAGTGCTGCACGACGACGGCGAGGGCGGCGACGCCGCAGGCGATCACCAGCCACTGCTCGGGGGCGGCCTGGGTGCCGAAGACCCGGTCCCAGAGGCCGGTCAGGCTGGTGGATGCGGTGCTTTCCATACGTCGGACAGGGCTCCCTCTGGTCGTACGCGGCATGGCAGTCTGGCACGTATGTGTGGTCGGTATGCATCGAGTCGTAGGCCCGAGGATCTCGCAGGAATCTTTGAGATCGAGAAGTGGGAGCCACAGGAGACGCTGGCTCCGGACTTCAACGTGGCTCCGACCAAGGAGGTCTACGCGGTTCTCGACCGTCCGGTGAAAGACGCCGGATCGCCGAGGCCGGTTCGCCAGCTGCGCAAGCTCAAGTGGGGGCTCGTCCCGGCCTGGTCGAAGACGCCGGAGGGCGGGGCGCGCATGATCAACGCCCGCGCCGAGACCGTGCACGAGAAGCCCTCGTACCGCCGGGCCTTCGCCGCCCGCCGCTGCATCCTGCCCGCGGACGGCTATTACGAGTGGGTGACCGCGGTCGAGGAGCGCCAGCTGGAGGTCGAGGGCAAGAAGAAGCGCCCCCGCAAGCAGCCGTACTTCGTGACCCCGGCCGACGGCTCGGTCTTCGCGATGGCCGGGCTGTATGAGTTCTGGCGGGACCGGACGCTGCCCGACGAGCACCCGCTCGCGTGGTGGGTGACGTGCTCTGTGATCACGACGGAGGCGGAGACGGCGCCGCTGGGCGTCGCGCCCGAGGAGGGCCCGCGCTCGCTCGCCGACATCCACCCGCGCATGCCGCTGATGCTGACGCCGGACCGCTGGGACGCGTGGCTGGACCCGACGCGCACCGACGCGGAGGAGCTGCGCCCGCTCCTGGAGCCGCCGCCGACCGGCCTGATGCGGGCCTACCCGGTGTCGACGGCCGTCAGCAACGTACGGAACAACGGCCCCGAGCTGCTGACGGAGCTGGAGGGACCGGAGGAGGGCACGCTGTTCTGAGGGCACGCATGGGCCCTGCCTTCTGGCACCCTGCTCGGGTGACCAAGAGCGAGATCGTCGAGACCGACGCCGGTACGGCGCGGATCACCTGGTACCCCGCGAAGAAGGCCCGGGCCGTCCTCGCCGTCAGCCACGGCGCCGGCGGCGGCATCGAGGCCCGCGACCTGCAGGCCCTCGCCGCCGCCCTGCCCGCGCACGCCGTGACCGTCGCCCTCGTCGAGCAGCCGTGGCGGGTGGCGGGCAAGAAGGTGGCGCCCGCGCCGAAGACCCTCGACGTCGGCTGGCGCGGGATCTGGCCCGCCCTCGCGAAGCCGGGCCTCCCGGTGATCTCCGGGGGCCGCAGCGCCGGGGCCCGCGTCGCCTGCCGCACCGCCACCGAGCTCGGCGCCGCCGCCGTGCTCGCCCTCAGCTTCCCGCTGCACCCGCCGGGCAGGCCCGAGAAGTCGCGCGCCGACGAGCTGCTCGGCGCCGGAGTGCCGACCCTCGTGGTGCAGGGCGGCAACGACCCCTTCGGGAAGCCGGAGGAGTTCCCGGAGGACCCCTCGTACGAGATCGTCGAGATCCCGTACGGGGACCATGGCTTCGCGGTCCCCAAGCGCGCCGGCCTCGGGCAGGACGAGGCCCTTCAGCTCCTCGTCGACGGCGTCACGCGCTGGGCGGGAATGTTGAGCCTCTAACCACTGTTGTGGCGAACGGAAGCCACCAACAGCGTGCGAGAAGGGGTCCCGCCACATGGGTTCGACCATCTGCCCGAACCGCTCCACCGCCTCTGACCTGGAGTGGACCGTGCTGAGCGCGCCCAAGACCGCTCCTATTCGAGCGGCGCGGGCAGCGGGTCGTCGTCTATCCTCCGATTCGAGTGGGGTCGGCATCGATCCCGTCACGTCGTTGAAGGAGGTGGGTCCGGTCACAGGGACCGACGCAGGGACCGCACAGGGCCAGGCGGAGCAGCCGGAGGAGTCGGCCGCCGAGCGCAACGCGCGCTTCGAGCGGGACGCCCTCACCTTCCTCGACCAGATGTACTCGGCCGCCCTGCGCATGACGCGCAACCCGGCCGACGCCGAGGATCTGGTCCAGGAGACCTACGCCAAGGCGTACGCGTCGTTCCACCAGTTCCGCGAGGGCACCAACCTCAAGGCGTGGCTGTACCGCATCCTCACCAACACCTTCATCAACTCGTACCGCAAGAAGCAGCGGGAGCCCCAGCGCAGCGCCGCCGAGGAGATCGAGGACTGGCAGCTGGCGCGCGCCGAGTCGCACATGTCGACCGGTCTGCGCTCCGCCGAGTCCCAGGCCCTCGACCACCTGCCCGACTCGGACGTGAAGTCCGCGCTGCAGGCGATCCCCGAAGAGTTCCGCATCGCCGTCTATCTGGCCGACGTAGAGGGCTTTGCGTACAAGGAGATCGCGGACATTATGGGGACACCCATCGGTACGGTCATGTCCCGGCTCCACCGGGGCCGCCGCCAACTCCGCGGCATGCTCGAGGACTACGCGCGTGACCGCGGACTCGTCCCGGCCGGCGCCGGAGAGTCGAACGAAGCGAAAGGCTCGGGCTCATGAGCTGCGGAGAGCCGCACGAGACGGATTGCAGTGAAGTCCTGGACCATCTCTATGAGTTCCTGGACCACGAGATGCCGGACAGCGACTGCACCAAGTTCGAGACGCACTTCGAGGAGTGCTCGCCGTGCTTGGAGAAGTACGGACTCGAGCAGGCGGTGAAGAAGCTGGTCAAGCGCTGCTGCGGGCAGGACGACGTGCCCGTGGACCTGCGCGCCAAGGTCATGGGCCGCATCGACCTGATCCGCTCCGGCCAGGCGGTCCCCGACCAGGACCTGACCAAGGAAGCCTGAGCCGCGCCTGCTGAAGGTGTACCGCGTGCGGACACTCACCCCCGTACGCCTTCAGTAGCCAACTCGCCCCGCTTTTACGGCGGTTCATCACTCGAACGTGCTAATCCGGGGCAGTGACACGAGGCGCGCCCCACCCCCCGTTCTAGTCTCCGGACCTGGAACGGGGAGGAGAGCTCCATGCGGTCGGACGCGCCATGGGCCCGCGGCTACATCCTGTGCGTCGCCCTCGGCGCCGGGCTCTGTGCCGCGCCCGCCCTGACCCCGCGCACGCCCTGGCCCGCCGTCGCGCTGCTCGCCGCCCTCTACGCCGGGTGCGAGCAGCTCACCCGGTGCCGTCTGCTCGGCGCCCGGACCCGCGCCCCGCAGGGCATGGGCGCCTTCTTCCCGGTGCTGCTCGCCGGGGTGTTCCTGCTGCCGCCCGCCGCGGCCGCCCTCGTCGGTGTGCCCGGCGCGCTGCTCACCCGTGTGCAGCGGCGTCCGCGCGCGGTGCGGCGCGTCTGGCGGGCGGCCCAACTCGCCCTGGCCGCCTCGGTGTCGGCCCGCGTCTTCGGTGCGCTGGAGGGGCCCGCCGCGGTCCGTGTGCCCGACTTCCCGTACGTCCTCGTGCCCACGGGCGCCGCCGTGTTCGCCTTCTGCGCGGTGCTCGCCGCCCTGGACGGGGGTGTGCTCGTCCTGGCCGAGCGCGTGCCCGTGCGGGCCGCGTGGCGGGGGCACTTCCCGCGGCTGCTCGCGCCCGTCGCCGTGCACGGGCTCGCCGGGCTGACGATGGCGGTCCTGTGGAGCAGCCCGTACGGGCCGCCGGCCGCGCTCCTCGTACTGCTGCCGATGTACATCTCCTGCTGGGTGTTCGCCCAGTACCACCGCGAGCGCGCCGCCCACCAGGCCACCATCCGCGCCCTCGTGCAGGCCGTCGACCTCAAGGACCAGTACACGCGCGGACACAGCGAGCGGGTGGGGCGCGCCTCCGTGATGATCGCGCGCGAACTGGGCCTGGCCGAGGAGCGGGTGGAGGTCCTGCGGTTCGCGGGCATCCTGCACGACGTCGGCAAACTCGGCGTCCCCACACGGCTGTTGAGGAAGGACGGGCCGCTGACCCCCGAGGAGCGGCGCATCATCGAGCTGCACCCCGAGTACGGGCACGAGATGGTGCGCGGCATCGGCTTCCTCGACGAGGCGCGCGGGGCGATCCTGCACCACCACGAGCGGATCGACGGCAGCGGCTACCCGTACGGCCTGGTGGGGCGTCAGATCCCGGAGTCCGCCCGGGTGGTGGCCGTCGCGGACGCCTTCGACGCGATGACGTCCACGCGCTCCTACCGGCGGGCGCGGCCCGTGGCGGACGCGGTGACGGAGCTCCAGCGGTGCGCCGGGGCCCAGTTCGACGAGGAGATGGTGGCGGCCCTCACCCGCGCCCTCGACCGCTACGGCTGGCAGCCCTTCGAGGTCACCGTCACCACGGACGTGCCCCCGCCCCGCCCGACCGCGACCGGCACCGACGCCGTCCCCGAGACCGCGACCGACCCCGAGACCGAGACCGCGACCCAGACCGCCCCGGCCCCCGGACCGGTCGCCCGGTGACCCGGCCCCCGATGGCCGGCAAGCCGCTGCCGGGAAAGCCGCGCACGCACCCGCTCACCGCGGTCACACGCGCCGCGGCCGTGTCGCTCACCCTCTTCGCCCTCGCCCACACCCTCTGGCACGGCGTCGCCGAGCCCGGCACCGCCCTCGCCTTCGGCCTGTTCGTCGCCGTCGGCGAGCTCACCAGTGGGGTCTCCCCCGTGCACGCGGAGCCGAGAACGTGGGGGAGGGGCGGCGGCGCCGCGGACGAGCGGGAACCCGCGCCGCTGGGGGCCGCCGGGGCGCTCGCCTACGCGCTGCTCGGGGAGAGCGCGGGCCAGGCCACGCACCACGGCGTCCCGCAGGTCGTCGCCGTCGTCGTCGCGGCCGGGCTGCTGGGCGTCGTGCCGCATGTGGCGCTCGGCCGGGGGCCGGGACCGGACTATCTGGCGCGGCGCGTGCTGACCGTGGGCTTCGCCGCCGTCTGCTTCCAACCCCTGTACAACTCCGGGAAGTTGGGGGAGTGGGTGGGGCAGGGTCCGGCCTACGCGCTGGTGCTCGTCGCCCTCCTCGTGCTCACCGCGCTCTGCGACGCCGTGCTCGCCGCGGCCCTGGCGCACGCCCGCACCGGCTGGCCGTTCGGCCCGCTGCTCCGCGACGAGCTGCGGGCCCTGCCCGGGATCGGCTCGGCGGTGGGGGCGACCGGTGCCGTGATGGCGCTCGCGGTCGCCGTCGTGGGCCTGTGGGCGCTGCCCGTCTTCAGCCTGCCGCTGCTCCTCACCCAGCTGGCCTTCCGCCGGTACGACGCCGTGCGGACGACGTACCGGCAGACCATCACCTCGCTCGCCCGGGCCACCGAGATCGCCGGATACACCCCGCAGGGCCACGCCCGCCGGGTGGCCGCCCTCGCCCGTGCGGTCGGCCGCGACCTGGGGCTGTCCCGGGCCGACCTCACCGTCCTGGAGCACGCCGCCCTGATGCACGACATCGGCCAGCTCTCCCTGGTCGACCCGGTGCCGGAGGGGGCCACGGCGGCCCTGTCCGGCGCGGAGCAGCGGCGCATAGCTCTGCTGGGGGGTGCCGTGGTGCGGCAGACCGGGGTGGACGCGGAAGTTGCCGTCATCGTCGAGAGACAGGCGGATCCCTATCGCGACCAACCGCTCACCGCGCGTATCGTGCGGACGGCGAACGCTTACGACGAGATGGCCCGGGCAGCAGGTCCAGGAGGCCCGCTGAGCGCTCTGGAGCGGCTCCGGCTCGGTACCGGGCACGAGTACCAGCCGGAAGTGGTCGAGTCGCTGGCGAGAGTGCTCGTGAGGAGCGGGGGCGCCCCGCAGGGGCTCGGCTGAGGGCGGTGGTGGGAGACGGGCGGGCTCGACTTAGGTCCGTCTCTGTTGGGTAACCCACGGGTAATGAGCGGGCGTCCGACCGCACGTGGTTGGATGCGAAGAGGCCCAGTCACCGGTGCTGGGCGCGACCAACCGGTAAACCGGCAGGCGGGAATCGTGAGGATCTTCGGCAAGGGACGGCATCGGCCCTCCGCCTCCTGGCGGCAGGCCACCGACCGCGCGTTCACGCTGATCGGCGACGGGCGGTACGAGGACGCGGGCGCGCTCCTGACGCGCGCGGCGGACCTCGAACCCTGGCTGTCCGAGTCCTGGTTCAACCTGGCCCTGTTGCACAAGTTCCGGCACGACTGGGAGCAGGCACGGGCCGCGGGACTGCGCGCCGTGGCGCTGCTCGACCGCTCGGCCGGCGCCCCGGACTGGTGGAACGTGGGCATCGCCGCGACGGCTCTGCAGGACTGGCCGCTGGCCCGCCGTGCCTGGCAGGCGTACGGCCTGCGGGTGCCCGGGGGCGTCGCGGCCACCGGGGAGCCCGCGGGCATGGACCTGGGCAGCGCGGCCGTGCGGCTCTCGCCGGAGGGCGAGGCCGAGGTGGTGTGGGGCCGCAGGCTCGACCCGGCCCGCATCGAGGTCCTGTCCATCCCGCTGCCGTCCTCCGGGCGCCGCTGGGGCGAGGTCGTGCTGCACGACGGCGTCCCGCACGGCGAGCGCACCACGGCCGCCGGGCACTCGTACCCGGTCTTCGACGAGATCGAGCTGTGGGCGCCCTCGCCCGTGCCCACCTGGGTGGTCCTCCTCGAGGCCGCCACCGAGGAGGACCGGGACGCCCTGGAGAAGCTGGCCGCCGACGCGGGCTTCGCCGCCGAGGACTGGTCCTCGTCGGTGCGCCTGCTGTGCCGGATGTGCTCGGAGTCCCGGATGCCCAGCGACGAGGGCGACGGCGAGCACCTGGACCCGCACGACCACAGCGAGCCCGGCCACCCGGGTCCGCTCGGCCACCGCAGCCCGGGCGCCCTGTGGGTGCCGGAGCGGGAGTGCGGGATCGCGGCGCCGGCGGCGCTGGTGCGGGGGCTGCTCGACGGCTGGGTGGCGGACAGCCCGGACTCCCGTGACTGGCGGGACCTCGAAGAGGTCTGCTGAGACCTCGAAGCGGTCCGTCCGGGGCCGGGATCCCGGGAAGAGCAGGCGCGTGCGCCCCGTAGGCTGTAGCGGCAGTATCACTAGGGTTCCCAGGAAGGCGTACGGCGGACATGGCGCAGGACACTGAGCAGCAGGCTTCCGGCGGGGTGCTCCCCGTCGACGACGAGGGCTTCGTCATCGACACGGAGGACTGCGAGGAGCGCGAGACGGCCTACCGCGAGCGCGGCACGTCCCGGCCCATCACGGTCGTCGGCAACCCGGTCCTGCACAAGGAGTGCAAGGACGTCACGGCCTTCGACGACGAGCTCGCGCAGCTCGTCGACGACATGTTCGCGAGCCAGCGGACCGCGGAGGGCGTGGGCCTGGCCGCCAACCAGATCGGCGTCGACCTGAAGGTCTTCGTCTACGACTGCATGGACGACGAGGGCGTGCGCCACGTCGGCGTCGTGTGCAACCCGGTGCTGCAGGACCTGCCCGCCGAGCGCCGCAGCCTCGACGCGTCGAACGAGGGCTGCCTCTCGGTGCCCACCGCCTACGCCGAGCTGGCCCGCCCGGACTACGCGGAGCTCACCGGGCAGGACGAGAAGGGCAACCCGATCAAGGTGCGCGGCACCGGCTACTTCGCCCGCTGCCTGCAGCACGAGACGGACCACCTCTACGGCTACCTGTACATCGACCGCCTCTCCAAGCGGGAGCGCAAGGACGCGCTGAAGCAGATGGCCGAAGGCACCCCGCGCTACCCCGTGGTGTCCAACGACTGACGTACCCAACTCCTGGGAACGAAGCGCCTGTTGAGGCGCGTGTGCAGCACCGACGGCGCCTGGCCGGGACCCCCTCCCGACCAGGCGCCGTTCGCATGTGTGGTCGATGGCCGTACTGAGAACGCCATCGGATGATCCAAAATCAGTCACACATGGGGAGGTTCTCGGCACCTTGGGGTAGTGAATGGCGCAAATCTGTTCCCAGAACGGTCAGTTGTGATGCTGAATGGAAAGCGCGGGGATACGCAACGGCGCGCGCCCGGTACGGCGGGAGGGGCGCTCGCTCAACTGGCGGCTGAGAGGGGTTAGTTCGTGCCTGCTTTCTCACACAGCACTTCAAGGACACCGACAGCGGGACCCAGGGTGACAGTCCCACCGGCGCTCTCCCTTCCGGTGATCGAGTCCGCGTTTCCTCGCAATCTGCACCCGTATTGGCCAAAGCTTCAGGAGACCACACGGGTCTGGTTGCTGGAAAAGCGGCTCATGCCGGCCGACAAGGTCGCGCGGTACGCCGACAGCCTCTGCTACACGGACCTGGTGGCGGGCTACTACCTCGGCGCCCCGGACGACCTGCTCTCCGCGATCGCGGACTTCAGTGCCTGGTTCTTCGCCTGGGACGACCGGCACGACCGGGACGTCGTGCACCGCAGGAGCGAGGGCTGGCGGCGGCTCTGCCGCGATCTGCACGCGGCACTCGACGCGCCCCGGCGCCATCTGCACCACCGGGATCCCCTGGTCGCAGCCTTCGCCGACTGTGTGGTGCGCATGTGCTCCCGGCTTAGTCGGAAGTGGGACACCCGGTTCGTCCGGCACTTCCACGTGGTGATCGACGCGTACGACCACGAGTACGACAACCGCACGCGCCACACCGTCCCGACGGTCGCCGACTACGTGGAACTGAGGCGGCTCACCTTCGCGCACTGGATCTGGATCGACCTTCTTGAACCGACCGCGAGATTCGAACTCCCCACCGCGACAAGGAAACACCCCGCATATCGGCGGGCCGCACTCGCCACGCAGGATTTCTCCGCGTGGTACAACGACCTCTGCTCGCTCCCGAAGGAAATCGCGGGCGATGAGGTGCACAATCTCGGAATCAGTCTCATCCAGCACGAGGGCCTTTCTCTCGAAGGCGCGGTCGCCGAAGTCCATAGGCGCGTGAGTCGATGCGTCCGGGATTTCCTCCAGGCGGAACAGGAAGTATTCGCGCTCGCCCATGAATTCGCCGCCGACGGCTCGAAGCGTGGCCGGGAAATAGGCGAGGCCCTCATCGACTGCGTGACCAATATGCGGAACTGGTTCAGCTCCGTGTACTGGTTCCACCACGAGTCCGGCCGGTACCGCGTGGACAGCTGGGACGACCGGTCGACCCCCCCGTACATCGACGATCTCGCGAGCGACCTGGCAGGTGAGGAATGAGCGTCGAATCCCGTAGCCCCGTCACCACGACCCGCCCGATAGCCGAGCCGCCCCTGGTGGCCGGCGGCGCACCGCTGCTCGGCCACGCCTGGAACCTGGTGCGCGACCCGCTCGGCTTCCTCGCACAGCTGCGTGACCATGGGGATCTCGTCAGGATCAGGCTGGGGCCCAAGACGGCGTACGCGGTCACGGCGCCCGACCTGGCGGGGGCGCTGCTGAAGAGCCCGGAGTACATCGTCGGCGGACCCCTGTGGGACACCCTCGAAGTCCTCCTCGGCAAGGGCGTCGCCACCAGCAACGGACAGCTGCACCGGCGCCAGCGGCGCATGATGCAGCCCGCGTTCCGGCCCGAGCGGATCGCCGACTACGCGAAGGTGATGGAAGAGGAGGCGCGCGCGACGGCGGCGCGCTGGCTCCCCGGCGAGGCCGTCGACGTCAGCGCCGAGATGTTCCGCACGGCGGTGCGCATCGTGTCACGCTCGCTCCTGGAGGTCGACTCGATCGGCGAGAAGGCGGACCGGATCGCCGACTCGCTGCACACCGTCTTCGAGGGCCTCTACCGGCGGATGGTGCTGTCCGTCGGGCCGCTCTACAAGGTCCCGACCCCGGCCAACCGCCGCTTCGAGCGGGCCCTCGCCGATCTGCACGCGCTGGTCGACGAGATCGTCGCGGAGCGCCGGGGCAGCGCCGCGGCCGCCACGGAGAAGGACGACCTGCTGGCCGGGCTGCTCACCGCCCGGGACGAGACGGGCGCCCCGCTCACCGACGCGGAGATCCACGACCACGTGGTCTCCCTGGTGGTGGCGGGCGCGGAGAATGTGGCCTCGACCCTGGCGTGGACCTTCCACCTGCTCACCCGGCACCCGGAACAGGAAAGGCGTTTGGTTGAAGAGGTAAAGGACGTCGCGGGGGACCGGCCGATCACATTCGGCGATCTCGGTCGGCTGCCGCATACGCGCAATGTGGTGACCGAAGCGATGCGTATACGGCCCGCCGCCTGGATATTCACCCGGCGCTCCGTGGCCGAAACCGAGCTGGGTGGCTATCGCATTCCAGCCAACGCCGACATCGTCTACAGCGTGTATGCGATGCAGCGCGACCCGCGTTCCTTCGAACGGCACTTGGAGTTCGACCCGGATCGCTGGACACCGGAACGTGCCGGAGACGTACCGGAGTTCGCGATGATGCCGTTCAGCGTCGGCAACCGAAAGTGCCCCGGGGACCACTTCAGCCTGGCGGAACTCACCATCATTCTGGGCACGGTGGTGCCACTCTGGCGGCTGACGCGCGTAGCGGAAACGGACAGCGACACGAAGGTGGGGATCACCCTGCACCCCAAGCGCCTCGTGCTGCGCGCCGATCCGCGCTGAGTCCCGGGCACGCGGAAGGGGCGCCCTCCTGGCCGAGGGCGCCCCACTCACGTATGAGAACGCGTCTTCCGTACGGGATCCGTCCTAGAACTCGTCGTCGAAGGAGACCGACCCCTCGACGGCGACCTGGTACGCCGAGGGCCGCCGCTCGAAGAAGTTCGTCAGCTCCTGCACGCCCTGCAGCTCCATGAAGGAGAAGGGGTTCTCGGAGCCGTACACCGGGGCGAAGCCGAGCCGCTGGAGGCGCTGGTCGGCGACGCACTGGAGGTACTCGCGCATCGAGTCGGTGTTCATGCCGGGCAGGCCGTCCCCGCACAGGTCGCGGGCGAACTGCAGCTCGGCCTCGACGGCCTCCTTCAGCATGTCCGTGACCTGCTGCGTCAGCGCCTCGTCGAAGAGCTCGGGCTCCTCCTTGCGGACCGTGTCCACCACGTCGAAGGCGAAGCTCATGTGCATCGTCTCGTCACGGAACACCCAGTTGGTGCCGGTCGCCAGGCCGTGCAGCAGACCGCGGCTGCGGAACCAGTAGACGTACGCGAAGGCACCGTAGAAGAAGAGGCCCTCGATGCACGCGGCGAAGCAGATCAGGTTGAGCAGGAAGCGGCGCCGGTCGGCCTGCGTCTCCAGGCGCTCCAGCTTCTCGACCTCGTTGATCCACTTGAAGCAGAACTCTGCCTTCTCCCGGATCGAGGGGATCTCCTCGACCGCGTCGAAGGCGGCCGCGCGGTCCTCCGGGTCGGGCAGATAGGTGTCGAGCAGCGTCAGATAGAACTGGACGTGCACGGCCTCCTCGAAGAGCTGACGGCTCAAGTACAGCCGGGCCTCGGGGGAGTTGATGTGCTTGTACAGGGTCAGCACGAGGTTGTTGGAGACGATCGAGTCACCCGTGGCGAAGAACGCGACCAGGCGGCCGATCATGTGCTGCTCACCCGGCGACAGCTTCGCCAGGTCGGCGACGTCCGAGTGGAGGTCGACCTCCTCGACGGTCCAGGTGTTCTTGATGGCGTCCCGGTAGCGCTCGTAGAAGTCGGGGTAGCGCATGGGGCGGAGAGTCAGCTCGAAGCCAGGGTCGAGCAGGTTCTTCTCGGAGTTGGTGATGGAGCTCATTACTGGCATGCCTCGCAGGACTCGGGGTTTTCCAGGGAGCAGGCGACGGCCTCGGGGTCGGCGACCTGCTGGGGTACGGGGGCGGTGGCGCGGGCGGCCCGGGCGATCTTCGTGGCCGGGCGCGAGCGCAGGTAGTACGTCGTCTTCAGGCCCTGCTTCCAGGCGTACGCGTACATCGAGGAGAGCTTGCCGATGGTCGGCGTCTCCAGGAACAGGTTGAGCGACTGCGCCTGGTCGAGGAACGGGGTGCGGGCCGCCGCCATGTCGATCAGGCCGCGCTGCGGGAGCTCCCACGCCGTGCGGTACAGCTCGCGCACCTCGGCCGGGACCCAACTGAAGCCCTGCACCGAGCCGTTGGCCTCGCGCAGCGCCTCCCGGGTCTGTGCGTCCCACACGCCGAGCCGCTTCAGCTCGTCCACCAGGTAGGAGTTGACCTGGAGGAACTCACCGCTGAGCGTCTCGCGCTTGAAGAGGTTGGAGACCTGCGGCTCGATGCACTCGTAGACGCCCGCGATGGACGCGATGGTGGCGGTCGGCGCGATGGCGAGCAGCAGGGAGTTGCGCATGCCGGTGGCGGCGATCCGCTCCCGCAGCGCCGCCCACCGCTCGGGCCAGGTGAGCTCGACGCCGTAGTGGTCGGGGTGCAGTACACCGCGCGCGGTGCGGGTCTTCTCCCAGGCGGGCAACGGGCCGTTGCGCTCGGCGAGTTCGGCGGACGCCTCGTACGCGGCGAGCATGATCCGCTCCGCGATACGGGTGGACAGGGCGCGCGCCTCGGGCGAGTCGAAGGGCAGCTTCAGCTGGAAGAAGACGTCCTGAAGGCCCATGGCGCCGAGCCCGACCGGGCGCCACTTCGCGTTGGAGCGGCCCGCCTGCTCGGTCGGGTAGAAGTTGATGTCGACGACGCGGTCGAGGAAGGTCACGGCGGTGCGCACGGTGGCGTCGAGCCGCTCCCAGTCGATGTCGCGGGTGGCCGGGTCCACGAAGGCGCCGAGGTTGACCGACCCCAGGTTGCAGACGGCCGTCTCCCCGTCGTCCGTCACCTCCAGGATCTCGGTGCACAGGTTCGAGGAGTGGACGGTGTGGCCGGGCTCCGCGGTCTGGTTGGCGGTGCGGTTGGCGGCGTCCTTGAAGGTCATCCAGCCGTTGCCGGTCTGCGCGAGGGTGCGCATCATGCGGCCGTACAAGTCCCGTGCGGGGATGGTCTTCTGGGCCTTCCCCTCGGCCTCGGCCCTGCGGTACGCGGCGTCGAAGTCGTCGCCCCACAGGTCGACGAGGTCCGGCACGTCGGCGGGGGAGAACAGCGACCAGTCCTGGTCGGCGGCGACCCGGCGCATGAACTCGTCCGGGATCCAGTGCGCGAGGTTCAGGTTGTGCGTGCGGCGCGCGTCCTCACCGGTGTTGTCGCGCAGCTCCAGGAACTCCTCGATGTCGGAGTGCCAGGTCTCCAGGTACACGGCCGCGGCGCCCTTGCGGCGCCCGCCCTGGTTCACGGCCGCCACCGAGGCGTCCAGCGTCTTCAGGAACGGGACGATGCCGTTGGAGTGGCCGTTGGTGCCACGGATCAGTGAACCCCGGCTGCGGATGCGGGAGTACGAGAGGCCGATGCCGCCCGCGTGCTTCGAGAGCCGGGCCACCTGGTGGTAGCGGTCGTAGATCGAGTCGAGCTCGTCCAGCGGCGAGTCCAGCAGGTAGCAGCTGGACATCTGGGGGTGCCGGGTGCCGGAGTTGAAGAGGGTGGGCGAGGACGGGAGGTAGTCCAGGCGGCTCATCAGGCGGTACAGGGCGGCGACTTCGTCCACGGCGCGGTCGCTGCCGTCCTCCGCGAGACCGCTGGCCACGCGGAGCATGAAGTGCTGCGGGGTCTCCACGACCTTGCGGGTGAGCGGGTGGCGCAGCAGATAGCGGCTGTGCAGGGTGCGCAGGCCGAAGTAGCCGAAGCGGTCGTCGCCGTCGAGGTCGATCAGCGCGTCCAGGCGGGCCGTGTGCGCGGCCACGAACTCCTGGGTGCGGTCGGCGATCAGGCCCTCGCGGTGGCCCACCGCGATCGAGCCGGAGAAGGACGTCACGCCCTGCGAGGCCGCTTCCTCGCGGATGCCGATGGTGAGCAGCCGGGCCGCGAGCCTGGAGTACACCGGGTCCTCGGAGATGAGCCCCGCGGCCGCCTCGGTGGCCAGGTCCCGCAGCTCCGCCTCGTCCGCCTTGGCGGAGCGGCCGCGCAGCGCGGCGGCGGCGACCCGGCCGGGGTCGGCGTCGGGCAGGTCGGCGGTGAGGTCGGTGAGGGTACGCAACAGGGCGGTGCCCGGCGCGTCCTGTACCTTGTCCGCCTGGTCCGCTGCCTCCTGCGCGGCCCGGGTCTGCTGGGCTGAGGCCGGTTCGGCTGGCGCGATGGTCACGTGGAGCACTCCCTCGCTCGGCTCTGGGCCCGAGGGGAGCACGGCGGGTGCGGGCGCGTCCGCGCAGGGCGGAGCGCCGCGTCCACCGGCCCATTCCACGAGGCCCGGACGTCTCGGCACCCGGAGCGGATGCACCGGGCGCACTGTCGGCAGGTTCTCGGACTCACGGGTACGACAAAGACGTACACATACACCGTTGCGGGACAGTTCCGGACTTCCACCGGATTCCCCTGCGGCGACAGCGAGGACGAGCATACATCTTGTGCTGGGTTTCGGAGGCAGCACCACATCTTGTGTCGGCTGGGGTGTGGTTAGGGTGGCGGCTTGACGGATCAAGCGGCGGAGGAGGGGCTGTGGGAGCGAGGCGGGGCATGGCCCGTGCGGCCCTCTGCGGGGCACTGATCGCGCCGCTCGCGGGCTGCGGGGCGGGCGGCTGGTTCTCGGACGGGCCGCCGAGCGCGGAGGGCGTCGACGGGCGCGAGGGCGCCGCGAAGACGTTCAGCGACGTCCAGTTGAGCGGCGCGCTGCTCGCGGACGACGCCTTCGCCGAGCGCGCGCGGCCGACGGACACCGCGGTGGGGCTCTTCAACAAGAGCTTCGGGCGCGGCGACTGGGGCTCCTGCGCCCGGGGCAAGGACGCGAACGAGGAGCTGCTGGGCCTGCGGGGCGCGAGCGCGCAGCAGGTGCTGGCCTTCGACGCCGGGGCGGACGAGGGCGGCGGCGGAGCGGACGAAGGTGCCGGCGGGGCGGACGAAGCAGGCGGCGGGGCGGGCGAGTTGGGCTCGGTGTCCGACCAGACGGCGGCGCCCCGGCCGCCCGTGAGCCAGCGCCTTGTCTCGCTGCGCCCCGCCGAGGCCGGTCGCTACCTCGAACTGCAGCGCAGGCTGGGTGAGTTGTGCCCCACCACGATGGAGGACACCGAAGCCGCCCCGATCACCCGGCACCACTCGGTCAAGAAGCTGCCCCGCATCGGCGACGAGGCGATCCTGGAGACCAGCCGCATCCCCGGAAGCAACGAGTACGACCACAGGCCCCAGTACACCGCCGAGGTCCGCGTCGGCGGTGTGCTCGTCACGGTGAGCGCGGGCACGGACGAGGGGCGCACCGTCGAGGCGGCGGCGAAGGCGGTGGACCGGGTCCGCGCGGAGCTGTACGGCTAGGACCTGTCCGGTGGATCTTGCCGCGGTCGCGGGCTGTTCCACGCCGATCTGCGGCGTTGTCGTCGGTTGCCAACGCTCCGCGTTGTCGCCCTCCTCCGCCTTGCATCTCGACGCACCACAGCCCGCTCACCAGCGACGGACGGCACAGCTCGGAATCATGCGGCCTGATCCGCCGGACAGGCCCTAGGGCCCGCTCCGGGCCCGGAGCTCCAACTCGTAGGCCAGCAGCCGCACATCGGGCACCGGCAGCCAGTCCCGCTCCGGGACCCGTACGAAGCCGAGGCGCTCGTAGAGGCGGTGGGCCGCGTGCATCGTGGGCTGGGTCGACAGGATCACACGGACGCAGCCCTCGACCGCCCGGGCCCGCTCCACGCAGGCCCGCACCAGCGCCTCGCCCGCGCCCCGGCCGCGCGCGTCGGGGGCGACCGCCAGCATGCGGATCTCGGCCTCGCCGGCCCGCGCCAGCTCCGCCATGGGGCCGCCGGACTCCACGAACGTGACGCCGCCGAGCACCCGGCCGCCGTCGCCTGCGCGCCCGCCCGTGCCGCCGTCGCCCGCGCGCCCGCCCGTGCCGTCCTCGCCCGCGCGCCCGTCCGTGCCGCCGTCCACCGCGACCAGGATGCGCGCGGCGGCGGCCCGCCCCGCGACGTCCCGCAGCTGTTCCTCGTACCCGTCGCTCTCCTCGAAGTCGAGGAGCCCGTCCGCGCGGTACGCCCGCGCCACGACGGCGCCCAGCGCCTCGTACTCCTGTGCGCGCGCCTGCCTGATGGTGAGGTCCATGCCGGGAGTGTCCCGCACGCGCACGAGGACGGGCCGCCGGATTTTCCGGCGGCCCGTCCACGCGCAGGGAAGGCTCAGTGGCCCGCGCCCACCTTGGGGAGTTCGACCTGGACGCCCTTGTCGCCCGCGTCGGCCGTGTAGTCGCCGGGGGAGGTCTCGTCGACGCCCTCGGGGGCCTTGAGGGCCTTGAGGACGAAGGTGAGGACCACCGTGACCACGACGTTGAGGACGAACGCCGTGAGACCGATGTAGCCGATCTCGCCGATGCCCGGGATCTCCTTGGAGTTGCTGGCGAAGTGCGACTGCTTCGGCGAGGACATGCTCCATGCGGCCCATGTGCCGTAGACCATGCCGACCGCCCAGCCCGCGAGCAGCGCCCAGCGGTGGAACCAGCGGGTGAACAGGCCGCCGACCAGGGCGGGCATCGTCTGCAGGATCCACACGCCGCCGAGGAGCTGGAAGTTGATGGCGACGGTCTTGTCCATGGTGAGGACGAAGACCAGGGCGCCCACCTTCACGAGCAGCGAGACGAGCTTGGAGACCTTGGTCTCCTGCTCGGGGGTGGCGTCGGGCTTCAGGAAGTCCTTGTAGATGTTGCGCGTGAAGAGGTTCGCGGCGGCGATGGACATGATGGCCGCCGGGACCAGTGCGCCGATGCCGATCGCCGCGAACGCGACACCCGTGAACCAGTCGGGGAACATGTCCTCGAAGAGCTGCGGGATCGCCAACTGCCCGTTCTCGACCTTGATCCCGGCCGCGATCGCCATGAACCCGAGCAGTGCGAGCAGGCCCAGCATGAGCGAGTACAGGGGCAGGATCGTGGTGTTGCGGCGGATCACGTCGCGGCTCTTGGAGGAGAGGGTCGCCGTGATCGAGTGCGGGTACATGAAGAGCGCGAGCGCGGAGCCCAGGGCGAGCGTCGCATACGTCCAGGTCCCCGCGGAGCCGGGCACCAGGCCCGAAACCGGTTTGCCCGCCGCCTCGTTGGTGGCGTCGAACTTCGCGGCGGCGCCGGCGAAGATCTCGTCGAAGCCGCCCAGCTTGATCGGGATGTAGATGATCGCGACCGCGATGACCAGGTAGATCAGCCCGTCCTTCACGAAGGCGATCAGGGCGGGGGCGCGCAGACCCGAGGAGTACGTGTACGCGGCGAGGACCGCGAAGGCGATCAGCAGCGGCAGGTCCTTGATGAACCAGTTGGTGCCCGCGTCGCCGCCGATGCCCATCACGTCGAGCACGGCCTGGATGCCGACCAGTTGGAGCGCGATGTACGGCATCGTGGCGAGGATGCCGGTGACCGCGACGGCCAGCGAGAGCCCCTTGGAGCCGAAGCGCCCGCGCACGAAGTCGGAGGTGGTCACATACCCGTGCTTGTGCGAGACCGACCACAGGCGCGGCAGGAAGGTGAAGATCAGCGGGTAGACGAGGATCGTGTACGGCACCGCGAAGAAGCCGGACGCGCCCGCCGCGTAGATCGCCGCCGGGACGGCCACGAAGGTGTACGCGGTGTAGAGGTCGCCGCCGAGCAGGAACCAGGTGACCCAGGTGCCGAACGACCGGCCGCCGAGGCCCCATTCGTCCAGGCTCTGCTCGTTCTCGGCCTTGCGCCAGCGCGCGGCCAGGAAGCCCATGACCGTGACGGCCAGGAAAAAGAAGATGAAGACGGCGAGCGCGACGCCGTTGACGCCGCCCGTTCCCGCTGCGAGCTCCTTCACTTGTCAGCACCCCCGTTACGGGCGCGCTGGTCGCGCTGCCACAGCTTGTACGCGATCATCGTCAGCGCCGTGGAGATCAGCACCCACAGCATCTGGTACCAGTAGAAGAACGGGATGCCGATGAAGAGCGGCTCCGCCTTCGCGTAGGAGCTCACCCAGAGCATGGCCACGAAGGGCGCGACGAGGCAGAGGGCGATGACCACGCGGACCGGCGTCACGACCGGTCTGCTCACTTCAGGCGCATCTGACATACGGCGGCTCCGCTCCCTCACTTATCCCATGCTTAACGTGCGGGAAATCTAAGCCACAGTCTCGCCGTATGGAACCCCCGTCCGGATAACGGACGCGCCAAGGTCCCTGCTCAGCAGCAGCGGAACCCCTGCCGCGGGTCCGACTCCTGCCGCTGTGTCCGCATGCGTTCGAATGCGCGGCGGCTGGGGACGGTTGCGGCCGGATGCTCCCCGCGGATATGCGCCACATACCGGTCGTACGCCGACTCGTCCGTCAGCTCGCGCAGATACCACCGCAGCCACCGCAGCCCGTGCGCGACGCGCCCCAGGGCCGCCCTCACTTCGTCAACTCCCGCGCCTGTGCCCGCTCTTCCCGGGTGGGGACGAGCCCGGCGGGGGCCACCAGCTTCGACTTCACGTACGGCGCCTCGCTGAGCGTCGTGGCCCCCGGGTCGCGCAGATGGCGCGCGCACATCCGGGCCGCATCGGCGATCACCACGACGATGAGGACGGCGAGGAGGGCGGAGAGGACGCCGTCGACCGTCGAGTTGGTGACGACGGTGTGCATGTCGTCCATGGACTTGGCGGGCGGCAGGACCTTCCCCGCGTCGATGGCGTCCTGGTAGACCTCGCGCTGCTTGAAGAAGCCCACGCGCGGGTCGCTGGAGAACACCTTCTGCCAGCTCGCGGTGAGCGTGACGGTGGCGTCCCAGGCGAGCGGAACGGCCGTGATCCAGGCCCACTTGAGCCGGCCGGACTTCACCAGGAGCGTGGTGCAGACGGCGAGGGCCACCGCCGCGAGCAGCTGGTTGGCGATGCCGAAGATCGGGAAGAGCTGGTTGATCCCGCCGAGCGGCTCATGCACGCCGACCCAGAGGAAGTAGCCCCACAGTCCGGTGACGGCGGCGCTCGCGAGGACGAGCCCGGGCTTCCAACTCACGTTCCTGAAGGGCTTGTAGACGTTGCCCAGAATGTCCTGGAGCATGAAGCGGCCCACCCGGGTGCCCGCGTCGAGCGCGGTCAGGATGAAGAGCGCCTCAAACATGATCGCGAAGTGGTACCAGAAGGCCCGCCCCTCGCCCGCGGTCGCCTTCGAGAAGATCTCCGAGACGCCGATCGCGAGGGTGGGCGCCCCGCCGGTGCGGTGCAGCAGCGAGCCCTCCCCGACCTGGTCGGCGGCGCGCGCCAGGTCGTCCGGGGAGATGGTGTACCCGAGCTGTCCCACGGCCTGGGAAGCCTGCTGCACGGTGTCGCCGACGACGCCCGCGGGCGCGTTCATGGCGAAGTACAGGCCCGGGTCGATGATGGACGCGGCGACGAGCGCCATGATCGCGACCGACGACTCCATCAGCATGGAGCCGTAGCCGATCATCCGTACCTGTGTCTCCTTCTGGATCATCTTCGGCGTCGTGCCGGAGGAGATCAGGGCGTGGAAGCCGGAGAGCGCCCCGCACGCGATGGTGATGAAGACGAAGGGGAAGAGCGAGCCCGCGAAGACCGGCCCGTCGCCGCGCGAGGCGAAGTCCGTGACGGCGTCCATCTTCAGCGTCGGCAGCGCCACGACCACACCGACCGCGAGCAGCCCGATGGTGCCGATCTTCATGAAGGTGGAGAGGTAGTCGCGCGGTGCGAGCAGCGTCCACACCGGCAGGATCGAGGCGACGAACCCGTACGCCACCAGCCAGATCACCAGCGTCGACGGCGCCAGCGTGAAGGTGTCGGCGAGCGACGACTCGGCCACCCACTTCCCCGCCGCGAGCGCGATCAGCAGCAGCCCGACCCCGATGAAGGTCACCTCGCTGACCTGGCCCGGCCGCAGCACCCGCAGATAGAAGCCCATGAACAGGGCGATGGGGATGGTCATCGCGATGGAGAAGGTGCCCCAGGGCGACTCGGCGAGCGCGTTCACGACGACGAGCGCCAGCACCCCGAGCAGGATGATCATGATGACGAAGGTGGCGATCAGCGCGGCGGCCCCGCCGAACGGGCCGATCTCCTCGCGCGCCATCTGCCCGAGCGACTTCCCGTCCCGCCGCGTCGAGAAGAACAGCACCACCATGTCCTGCACGGCGCCCGCGAAGATCACCCCGGCGACGATCCAGATGGTGCCCGGCAAGTACCCCATCTGCGCGGCCAGCACGGGCCCCACCAGCGGCCCCGCGCCCGCGATCGCGGCGAAGTGGTGGCCGAGCAGCACCCGCCGGTCGGTGGGGTGGAAGTCGATGCCGTTGTCGAGCCGCTCGGCGGGTGTGGCCCGGGTGGCGTCGACCTTGAGGACCTTGTACGCGATGAACTTGGAGTAGAAGCGGTACGCGATGGCGTACGAGCCGAGGGCCGCGGCCACCATCCAGGCGGCGGAGACCTCCTCGCCCCGGGAGAGCGCGAGGACGGTCCAGCCGGCCGCGCCGACGAGGGCGACGAGGGTCCAGGTGACGATGGTGCGGGGGCTTGCTGTGCGCACGGGGCGTCCTCCCGTTCACCGATCAGGCGATGACGGGAGGACCGTATGGCAGGAAGGGGACCGGCGCTATACCGCAGGCACGGCCAACTCCGTTGCCCCTGGGGCCTCTTGGACCGTCCCTGCGGTCTCTTGAGCTACTCCTGCGGTCTCTTGAGCCGCGCCACGAACTTGTACCGGTCACCCCGGTACACCGACCGCACCCACTCCACCGGCTGCCCGCCGCCGTCGAGGGAGTGGCGGGAGAGCAGCAGCATCGGCAGGCCCACGTCCGTGCCGAGCAGGCCCGCCTCGCGGGGGGTGGCGAGCGAGGTCTCGATGGTCTCCTCGGCCTCGGCCAGGTGCACGTCGTAGACCTCGGCGAGCGCGGTGTAGAGCGAGGTGTACTTGACCAGGGAGCGGCGCAGCGCGGGGAAGCGCTTGGCGGACAGGTGCGTGGTCTCGATGGCCATGGCCTCGCCGTTGGCGAGCCGGAGCCGCTCGATCCTGAGCACCCGGCCGCCCGCGCTGATGTCGAGGAGCCCGGCGAGGGTGTCGTCGGCGGTGATGTAGCCGATGTCGAGGAGCTGCGAGGTCGGCTCCAGGCCCTGGGCCCGCATGTCCTCGGTGTACGAGGTGAGTTGGAGGGCCTGGGAGACCTTGGGCTTGGCCACGAAGGTGCCCTTGCCCTGGATGCGCTCCAGGCGGCCCTCGACGACGAGCTCCTGCAGCGCCTGGCGCACCGTCGTGCGCGAGGTGTCGAACTCGGCGGCGAGGGTGCGCTCGGGCGGTACCGGGGTGCCCGGAGGGAGCGTCTCGGTCATGTCGAGCAAGTGCCGCTTCAGCCGGTAGTACTTGGGCACGCGGGCGGTGCGGCCGACCCCCGCGCCCTCCGTGGGCGCGCCCGAGTCGGTCCCGGTGCTCGCTTCGGTGCCCATGCCTTTCCCACCCGTCTCCCGGCCGCCATCCCTGCCGGACGCTCCCCCAGAGCTGGACACCTGGGGGGACCCGCTGCGCGCGGCATTTTTTTGCGGCTGTGCTGCTGCCGTCACCGGCTCCTCCGTCTGTCGCGGCTCACATCGTGGCACGGGACGGGCCGACCCGGTCGTGCCCGCTCAGGTGTCGGTCCGATAACGGACGCGACAGCCCTTCTTATACACCCTTGACACCCCTAAAGGTCTAGGCCAAGCTCCCCGTACTGGTCTACACCATTAAAGACCAGGTTCCGGTCCCACGGGCAGTTCTCGTCCTATTGGTCGCTGCGGGTGGGGGGTTGATGGCACTCCTGAGGAGGGTGACATGAAGCGCAAGCTCATAGCGGCCATCGGTGTCGTGGGCATCATGGCGGGCGTCGCGGCTTGTGGTGGGGACGGCGACGGGAAGAGCAAGTCCGCCGCCGAGACGAAGGAGTTGACGGTCTGGCTGACCGTCGACGCGCAGAACAACTGGCCGGAGCTGGTCAAGGCCGCCGACGCCGCGGTGAAGCAGAAGCACCCCGGGATGAAGATCAACCACGAGTACTACGGCTGGCCGGACAAGAACGCCAAGCTCGACGCCGTCCTGTCCACGGACAAGGCGCCCGACGTGGTCGAGATGGGCAACTCCGAGATGCTCAGCTACATGGTCACCGGCGCCTTCGCCCCGCTCGACCCCAAGAAGTTCGAGAACTCGGGCGACTGGCTGGACGGCCTCAAGGAGTCCGTGACCTACGAGGGCAAGACCTACGGCGTGCCGTACTACGCCGGTGGCCGCGTCGCGACCTGGCGCAAGGACATCGCCGCCGACGCGGGCATCAAGTCGACGCCGAAGACGTACAAGGAGCTCACCGCCGACCTGGACAAGATCCAGGACAAGAAGGGCAAGCAGTTCAGCGCCTGGTACCAGCCCTCGCGCGACTGGTACGCGGCCATGTCCTTCGTCTACGACGCGGGCGGCTCCATCGCCAAGCAGGACGGCGACAAGTGGAAGTCGAACCTCTCCTCGCCCGAGTCCATCAAGGGCCTCACCGCGTACAAGAAGGTGCTCGACACCTACATGCACGGGGACAAGACCAAGGACGAGGCGGACCGCCCGATCGTCTACGGCCAGGGCAAGTCGGCGATGATCTTCGCCTCCGCCTGGGAGGGCGGCACCGCGGCCCTGAAGAAGAACGACAAGGTCGGCAAGCTCGGCAAGAAGATCGAGGACTTCGTCATGCCCGGCCCGTCCGGCAAGAACGCCCCCGTCTTCCTCGGCGGCTCCGACCTGGCCGTCCCGGTCAAGTCGGACGCCCAGGAGGCGGCCGGTGAGTGGATCGCCGCCTTCACCGGGGCCAAGGGCCAGAAGGGCCTGATGGCCAAGGGCAACCTGCCCAACAACAAGAAGGACCTCGCGACCCTCAAGGACGACCCCAAGACGGTGGTCCCCGCCACCGCCGCCGAGCGCAGCTGGTTCGTCCCGATGGCTCCGGGCTGGGGCCAGGTCGAGAAGGCGCAGACCCTGCAGACGATGCTGCAGTCCATCGGCACCGGCAAGAAGTCGGTCGAGGCCGCGGCCAAGGACGCCGACGCCGCGATCGACAAGGTCATCAACACCAAGTGACCTGACGGCAGGGCCCCTTCGCACGGAGGGGCCCTGCCGCCCGCACCACGAGAGGGACTGCTGAGGAGCGCGCGATGAGTGCCGCAGAGACAACCACCGCCAAGGTGCCGCAGGGGCGGCGGTCACCATCACCGGGCAGACCCGGCAAGAGGCGCACCACAGGCGGCGCCGCGGTCCCGTGGGCGCTGCTCGCTCCCTGCCTGATCATCCTCGTCCTCGTGCTCGGCTATCCGCTGGTGCGCCTGGTCACCCTCTCCTTCCAGAAGTTCGGCAAGACCCAGCTCTGGGGCTTCCAGGAGCCCGAGAACGTCGGCTTCGACAACTTCAGCGCCATCCTCGGGGACTCCGAGTTCTGGACCGTCGTCGTGCGCACCGTGCTCTTCGCGGGCGGCGCGGTCGTCCTCACGATGGTCATCGGCATGCTCATCGCGCTGCTGCTCCAGCGGGTCTCCGGCTGGGTCAAGACGCTCATCAACATCGCGCTCGTGGCGAGCTGGGGCATGCCCATCATCGTGGCCACCACGATCTTCAAGTGGATGTTCGACTCCGACTACGGAGTCCTCAACTGGCTGCTCAGCAAGCTCCCCGGCGTCGACTTCATCGGCCACAACTGGTTCGCGACCGGGCCCCAGGGCCTCGCGGTCATCATGCTCCTCGTGGTCTGGGGCGCCGTCCCGTTCGTCGTCATCACCCTCAGCGCCGGTCTCACCCAGGTCCCCAAGGAGCTGGAGGAGGCCGCCCGGCTCGACGGCGCAGGATCCTGGGGCGTCTTCCGCTACGTGACGCTGCCGATCCTCAAGCCCATCCTCGTCATGCTCACCACGCTCTCGGTGATCTGGGACATGGGCGTCTTCCCGCAGGTCTTCGTGATGCGCAACGGACACCCCGAGGCCGAGTTCCAGCTGCTCACCACGTACTCGTACGACAAGGCGTTCGTGGTCAACGACTACTCGGGCGGCTCGGCGATCGCCCTGATCACCGTCGTCCTGCTGCTGGGCGTCGTCGCCGTCTACATGCGTCAGATGCTCAAGATCGGAGAGGTCGAGTGAGCGCAGTGATCGGAAAGGAGGACGTGGCCACGCCCGCCACGGCTCCTTCTGCCTCCCCCGCCCCCAAGGCCCGACGGCCCCGGCGCAAGACGAAGCTCGGCTGGAACCTCCTCGGCCTCGCCGTCTTCCTCACCGCGGGCTTCCCCGTCTACTGGATGCTGAACACCGCGTTCAAGCCCGCCAAGGACGCCATCGACCCCAACCCGCACTTCTTCCCGCGGACCTTCACCCTGGAGAACTTCCGCCGGGCCCTCGAGGTCTCGGACTTCTGGGGCCCCGTCGGGCGCAGCCTCATCGTGTCCCTGGTGGTCGTGGTCATCGGCATCGCGATCGGCATGCTGGCGGCGCTCGCCATCTCCCGGTTCGCCTTCCGCGGCCGCAAGATCGTGATCGTCGGCATCCTCGCGGTGCAGATGGTGCCGCTCGTCGCCATGATCATCCCGGTCTTCCTGCTCCTGAACGACCTCGGTCAGTACGACAAGCTCTCGGGCCTGATCATCACGTACCTGACCTTCATCCTCCCCTTCACGGTGTGGACGCTGCGCGGGTTCATCGTCAACATCCCCAAGGAGCTGGAGGAAGCGGCGATGGTCGACGGGTGCACCCGCACCGGCGCCTTCGTCCGCGTGGTCTTCCCGCTCCTCGCCCCCGGCATGGTCGCCACCTCGGTGTACGGCTTCATCCAGGCGTGGAACGAGTACCTCTACGCCCTGATGCTGATGAGCCAGCAGAACCAGACGGCCACCGTCTGGCTCGGCAACTTCACCACCAAGAACGGCACCGAGTACGCCCCGATGATGGCCGGCTCCACGATGATGGCCGTCCCGATCGTGGTCCTCTTCCTCCTGGTCCAGCGCAAGATGGCCGCGGGTCTCACGGCCGGCGCAGTGAAGGGATAACGCCCTATGACGACGCTCACCCGCGCCACCGACACCCTCACCCGCGACGCCCTCACGGTCCTGCAGCCCGGCTTCGTCGGCACCACGGCCCCCGACTGGCTGCTCCGCCGCCTCGGCGAGGGGCTCGCCTCCGTGGGCCTGTTCGGCCGCAACATCGCCTCGCCCGGGCAACTGGCCGCGCTCACCGCCCAGTTGCGGGCCGAGCGCGACGACGTGCTGGTCGCCATCGACGAGGAGGGCGGCGACGTCACCCGCCTCGAGGTGCGCACCGGCTCCTCCTTCCCCGGCAACCACGCGCTCGGCGCCGTCGACGACACCGCCCTGACCCGCGACGTCGCCGCCGAGCTCGGCCGCCGCCTGGCCGCCTGCGGCGTCAACCTCAACTGGGCGCCCTCCGCGGACGTCAACGCCAACCCGGACAACCCTGTCATCGGCGTCCGCTCCTTCGGCGCCGACCCGCTCCTGGTGGCCCGGCACACGGCCGCCTACGTCGAGGGCCTCCAGTCCTCGGGGGTGGCCGCCTGCACCAAGCACTTCCCCGGGCACGGGGACACCGCGGTCGACTCGCACCACTCGGTGCCGCGCATCGACGTGGACCTGGAGACGCTGCGCGCCCGTGACCTGGCCCCGTTCCGCGCGGCCATCGCGGCGGGCAGCCGGGCGGTCATGAGCGCCCACATCCTCGTACCGGCCCTGGACCCGGAGCGCCCCGCGACCCTCTCGCACCGCATCCTGACGGGCGTCCTGCGCGAGGAGCTGAACTTCGACGGACTGATCGTCACCGACGGCATGGAGATGCAGGCCATCGCCTCGACGTACGGCATCGAGCGCGGCAGCGCCCTCGCCATCGCCGCGGGCGCCGACGCGATCTGCGTGGGCGGCGGCCTCGCCGACGACGAGACGGTCCTGCGCCTGCGGGACGCCCTGGTCGCCGCGGTCCGCGCCGGCGAACTCCCCGAGGAGCGCCTCGCCGACGCCGCCGAGCGCGTACGGGCTCTCGCCTCCTGGACCTCGGTGTCGGGCGCGGCCGATCGTTCGGGGGGCGCGCCCGACACCGGGATCGGCCTCACCGCGGCCCGCCGCGCCCTCACGGTCACGCACGGCGAGACCTACGCGGGCCCGGTCACCGAGGCCCCGTACGTCGCCGCCTTCACGCCCCTGGCCAACATCGCGGTCGGCGACGAGACCCCCTGGGGCGTCGCCGCCGAACTCCAGCGCCGCCTCCCCGGCACCGGGACGGCCAGCTTCTCCGGTGACACCGCGGGCGCGGACGCCCTGGCGGCGGCGGGGGAGCGCCGCATCGTGGCGGTGGTCCGCGACGCCCACCGCCACCCGTGGATGGCGTCGGCCCTCGACACCCTCCTGACGGCCCGCCCCGACACGATCGTGGTCGAGATGGGCGTGCCCCAGTCGACCCCGCGAGGCTCCCTGCACATCGCGACGTACGGCGCGGCGAGGGTGTGCGGGGCGGCGGCGGCGGAGGCCATCACCGGTTCCTGACGCGGATACGACGATGGGGCGCCCCTTTCGCCAAGGGGCGCCCCATCGTCGTACGACGTCTCAAATGCCTTGCCACGCAGGCTTGTTGGCGTACGTGTGCCGGAAGTAGTCCGCCAGCTTCAGCTTCGAGGCGGCGGCCTCGTCGACCACGACGGTCGCGTGCCGGTGCAACTGCAGCGCCGACGCGGGCACCACGGAGGCCACCGGCCCCTCCACGGTCGCCGCGACCGCGTCCGCCTTGCCCTCGCCCGTGGCGAGCAGCACCAGGTGCCGCGCCTCCAGGATCGTCCCGATGCCCTGCGTGATGACGTGGTGCGGCACCTGCTCGATGTCCCCGTCGAAGAAGCGCGCGTTGTCCACCCGCGTCTGCTCCGTCAGCGTCTTGATGCGGGTGCGCGAAGCCAGCGACGAGCAGGGCTCGTTGAAGCCGATGTGCCCGTCGGTCCCGATGCCGAGCAGCTGCAGATCGACACCCCCGGCCTCGGCAAGTGCCTTGTCGTACGCGTCGCAGGCCCCCTGCACGTCCTCGGCGCTGCCGTCGGGCCCCATGAACGACGCCTCGCTGAGCCCGAGCGGCTCGACGACCTCGCGCAGCACGACGGAGCGGTAGGACTCGGGGTGCCCGACGGGCAGCCCGACGTACTCGTCGAGCTGGCAGATGCGGGCGCGCGCCACATCCACGGCGCCGGAGCCGACCTTGGCGGCCAGGGCCTCGTAGATGGGCAGCGGGGTGGATCCGGTGGCGACACCGAGCAGGGCGTCCGGCTTACGGCGCACCAGGGCGGCCATGGCCTCCGCGATGAGCTCGCCGCCTGCCTTGGCGTCCGGGACGATGACAACTTCCACGCTGGGCCTGCCGATCTGAAGAGGGGACTCAAACGGACTGTGGTATAGACCAATCTAGCAGAGCCGCACCGCCGTGACGCCGCGGACCGGGCAACTGCTCCCGCCCTCCCATGCTCGGCCGTTCACCGGCTCTCCGCCCGTCGAGCGCCCCTCGGGCGGGCGCCGTTCCCGCCGAGCGGGGACAGTGGAAGGCATGACCGACACGACACCGTCGGAGGCGCACGCCGAGCGCCCGGGCCGGATGATGTCCCGCGAGACGGCCGAGCAGCCCGAGGTGCTGCGCCGCATCCTCGACACCGGAGCCCCCGCGATCCGCGCCACCGCCGAGGCCATCGCCGCCCGGCGCCCCCGCTTCGTCCTGCTCACCGCGCGCGGCACGTCCGACCACGCCGCCCTGTACGCGAAGTACCTCCTGGAGATCCGCCTCGGCATCCCCTGCGGCCTCACCTCGATGTCCACCATCACGGCGTACGGCGCCAAGCCCGACCTGCGCGACGTCCTCGCCGTCACGGTGAGTCAGTCCGGCGGCTCGCCCGACCTGGTGGCCTCCACCCGGGCCGCGCGCGAGGCGGGCGCGATCACCCTCGCCGTGACCAACAACCCGGACTCCCCGCTGGCCGCCGTCTCCGAGCACCACATCGACGTCCTCGCAGGCCCCGAGCGCGCCCTGCCCGCGACGAAGACCTACACCGCGGCCCTGCTCTGCCTGTACCTCCTGGTCGAGGGGCTCGGCGGCGGCGACGGGCCGGCGGTGGCGGCCCCGCTGCCCGACCTCGCCGCCGGACTCCTGGCCCGCCAGGGCGAGATCAAGGACCTCGCGGCCCGCTACCGCTTCGCGGAGCGCATGGTGATCACCTCCCGCGGCTACGGCTATCCGACCGCGAAGGAGGCCGCCCTGAAGATGATGGAGACGAGCTACATCCCGGCGCTCGCCTACTCCGGCGCCGATCTGCTGCACGGCCCGCTCGCCATGGTCGACAACATCTCGCCCGTCATCGCGGTCGTCACGGACGGCAGCGGTGGCGCCGCCCTCCAGCCCGTGCTCGACCGGCTGCGCGGCCGCGGCGCGGACCTCGTGGTCGTCGGCCCGAAGGCCCAGGTCGAGCAGGCGTCCGCGGGCTTCGTGCTGCCGACCGGCGGCGTGCCCGAGGAGCTCCAGCCGGTCCTGGAGATCATCCCGCTCCAGCTCCTCGCGTACGAGGTGACGATCGCCCGCGGCCAGGACCCCGACGCCCCGCGCGCCCTGGCCAAAGTGACGGAGACCCGCTGACCGTCCGTGCACGGCCGCGCCCCTCCCATTCTCTAGCGCCCGCTATACAATTCCCGCATGGCGACGAAACAGCGGGGCCGCCCCCGCTCCTTCGACCGCGAGGCCGCGCTGGAGAAGGCGCTGCACACGTTCTGGGAACACGGTTACGAGGCGACGTCGGTCGCCGACCTCACCCGCGCCCTCGGCATCGGCGCCCCCAGCCTGTACGCGGCCTTCGGCGACAAGAAGACGCTCTTCGAAGAGGTCGTGCGGGTCTACGGAGAGCGGTACGACGCCGGTGCGCGCGCCTTCGCCGAGGAGCCGACCGCCCGCGCCGCCGTCCACCGCATGCTCCGCCGGGCCGCCGCCATCTACACCGAGGACGGCCACCCGCACGGCTGCCTCGTCATCCACGCCGCCACCAACTGCGCGACCCCGGAGGTCGAGGGCGCCCTGCGCGAGCGGCGCGAGGCCAACATCGCCTCCTTCGCGGACCGCATCAGATCCGATGTGGCCACCGGCGCGCTCCCCGCGGACACCGACCCCGAGGCCCTGGCCCGCTACGCCGGCGCCGTGCTCCAGGGCATGTCCCAGCAGTCCCGCGACGGCGCGGGACTGCGGGACCTTGAGGCGGTCGCCGACCTGTCGATGCGGGCCTGGCCGGGAACCTGAGAAGCGTCCGGATCGTCTTGTGGAGGGGCCGGTCCGGCCTTGGAGGAAGGGCCAACAATTAACATCGACCCACGCATGGACATCGGAGAATGGTCTAGTCCACAATGCGTGAGTAAAGCCTCCGCTCTCCCCGCACAGGAGGGCGGACCGAGGAGTCGGCGCTCTCTGCCCTGACCGCGTCGAGTCCTCCCGGTCGGCCCGCCGGTACCGCACATTCTGGCGGCCGATGCACCTGAAGGGCTGCGGTGCCAGGCAGGTTGAGGGTCCTGCCTCGGCGCCGCGGCTCGACGGGGCCGGAGCCCGGCTCCGGAAAGCCTCTCGAAGGCCGCCAGGTACGCTCGCACACGTGCCCTCCATGAACGACCTCGTACGCCAGCACACCGCCCTCGGCGACTCCGATCTCGAGTGGCTGCATCTGCTGGTCTCGGAGTGGCAGCTGCTCTCCGACCTCTCCTTCGCCGACCTCGTGCTCTGGGTCCCCACCCGCGACGGCACCCGCTATGTCTCGGTCGCCCAGATGCGCCCCAACACCGGCCCCACGTCCTACCAGGACGACATGGTCGGCCACCTGGTCCCGCGCGGCCGCCGCCCGCTCCTGGACGCGGCCCTGGACGAGGGGCGCATCGTGCGCGAGGGCGACCCGGAGTGGCGCGAGGAGGTCCCGGTCCGGGTGGAGTCCATCCCCGTACGCAGGGAAGGGCGCGTCCTCGGCGTCATCGCCCGCAACACCAACCTCCTGACGGTGCGCACCCCGTCCCGCCTGGAGCTCACCTATCTCCAGTCGGCCTCCGACCTCGCCCAGATGATCGCCGCAGGATCGTTCCCCTTCCCGAACCAGCAGGTCGACATGGACGCGTCCCCGCGCGTGGGCGACGGGCTGCTCCGCCTCGACGCCGACGGCATCGTCCAGTACGCCTCGCCGAACGCCCTGTCCGCGTACCACCGCCTCGGTCTCGCCTCCGACCTCGTCGGCCACCACCTGGGCAAGGCCACCGCCGAACTCGCCCCGTCCCGGGGCCCGGTGGACGAGGCGCTCACCAAGCTCGCCAGCGGCTGGGCACCCCGCGAGTTCGAGATCGAGGGCGGCGACGGCGTGATCCAGCTGCGTGCCATCCCGCTCAAGCCCAAGGGCCCGCGCATCGGTTCGCTCGTCCTCCTGCGCGACGTCACCGAACTCCGCCGCCGCGAGCGGGAGTTGATCACCAAGGACGCCACCATCCGGGAGATCCACCACCGGGTGAAGAACAACCTCCAGACGGTGGCCGCCCTGCTCCGCCTGCAGGCCCGTCGCATCGACTCGGCCACCGGCCGCGAGGCGCTCGAAGAGGCCGTGCGCCGCGTGGGCTCCATCGCCATCGTCCACGAGACGCTCTCCCAGAACCTGGACGAGCGCGTGGAGTTCGACGAGATCGCCGACCGCGTCCTCGCGATGGTCGCGGAGATCTCCCCGGGCAAGGTCACCGGCCGTCGCACCGGCCGCTTCGGGATACTCGACGCCGAGGTCGCGACCCCCTTGTCGATGGTCCTCACCGAGATCCTGCAGAACGCCCTGGAGCACGGCTTCGGCCCCGGCGACACCGGCACGGTCGAGGTCTCCGCGGTCCGCGGCGGCACCAGCAAGGACTCCCGCCTGCTCATCACGGTCCAGGACGACGGCGTCGGCCTGCCTGCCGACTTCGACCCGCACCGCTCCGGCAACCTCGGCCTGCAGATCGTGCGCACCCTCGTCGAGGGCGAGTTGAGCGGAACCTTCGACATGGTCCGGGCTCCGGAGCGCGGGACGCAGGTCCTCCTTGACATTCCCGTACGCGGTGACAAGTAGCCGTACGCAGAAGCGAATTCGGCACCCGCTCGGCGCGCGGCGCGGGGGAGCGGTCGGTACACAGCAGAAGGCCCCGGACCACTGAGTGGTCCGGGGCCTTCTGCTCACGTTGCTATGCGCATCGGGGGCACTGCGCGCTGCGGTTCGGGAGGCGGGAGTTGCGTACTCGCTGTACGCGCCGCCGGGCCCAGGCTGGGGCAGTGGGCGTCAGGCGCTGGCCTGGCGCGCACGGTTGCGGGCGGCGCGGCGCTTCATCGCGCGACGCTCGTCCTCGCTGAGGCCACCCCAGACGCCGGAGTCCTGGCCGGACTCGAGCGCCCACTGCAGGCACTGCTCAATGACAGGGCAGCGACGGCAGACGGCCTTGGCTTCCTCGATCTGCAGCAGCGCAGGACCGGTGTTGCCGATGGGGAAGAACAGCTCGGGGTCTTCCTCGCGGCAAACGGCGTTGTGACGCCAGTCCATGGCTGCTACCTCTCTTGGTGTGACATGCAGGTTGCTTGTGAATGTGAACGCTTTCACGAATCCCCCCGCACGGGAAGGGCCGACTCCCAGTTGCCTGGTGTGGACCTTGTGAGTGAGGTGGGGTTCTGGCTCTCTGTGGGGCCGATGTTGCGGGCCGTCCCGATCGCCATGTAGAGATTCGCAAACCTCGGCGGCGGATACAACCCCTTCAGGAAAGTTTTTTTTGATTCCTCAGTGTCGGCTGGGTCACAGCCGTACTTCTATGGGGTGGACCGTGGCCTAAACGTTCGAGTGAAAGGACTTTAGGCCCTTCCACTCACACAATCACACGCAGTGCACGGCGAACGCCTGTGAACGTCACGCTCGTCCGCAGCCCCAGATGGTCACCGTCCATCTGAAGGGGGAGGGGCACCTTCGAATGCAAGGTGAAGTCGACGAGGTCATGGAGCGTAACCGCGTGCTTGCCGTGGGGTCCCCGCTCGGGCGAGGAGGTCAGCAGCTGTGTTCCGTACCGGGCGACGGCGGCGGTGGAAAGCCTGCTCAGGCCCATGATGTCCAGCCCCGTCTCGAAGGACGCCTGGGGTGACGCGTAGAGCGGGCGGTTGCCGAGGAAGCTCCACGGAGAGGTGTTGCAGACTATCGACATCACCAGGTCCGTGACCGGGTCCTCGCCGGGCCGCTCCAGCGTGATGGTGCCGTGCCTGCGGTTCGGCTCCTGAAGGAATTGGCGCACCACCTGGCGCACATAAAGGGCGTGCGTCGAGCGCTTTCCGCGCTCCCGCTGCTGTTCGACCCGGCCGACCACTCCCGCGTCGAAGCCGAATCCGGCGGCGAAAGTGAACCAGCGCGGCGGCACCGTCTCGTCCTCGCTGCCGGGAGTTCCCGAGACGCGGCCGAGACTCACCGTCCGCTCCGAGCCCTCGCGCAGGGCGTCGAGAAGCGCGCCGGTCGCCTCCACCGCGTCGTTCGGCAGACCGAGGGCGCGCGCGAAGACATTGGTGGAGCCGCCGGGGACCACCGCGAGGCGGGGCAGGCGGTCGGGGTCGGGGCCGTGGTGGAGCAGGCCGTTGACGACCTCGTTGACGGTGCCGTCGCCGCCGAGGGCGACGACCAGCTCGATGTCCTTGCTCTCCGCCGCCTGCCGGCCGAGGTCCCGGGCGTGCCCGCGGTACTCCGTGGTGACCGCCTCGAGCTTCATCTCGCTCGCCAGGGCGTGGATGAGGACTTCGCGCGTGCGCGCACTGGTGGTGGTTGCCGCCGGATTGACCACAAGGAGTGCACGCATGCGCAGCAGACTACCTACCGGTCTTTACCTGGCCCAGACCCAGGTCCGGACCCTGGACACGCAGAGCTACCCTGCTGAGGTGAGCACTGAGCGGAAGTCCACCCCCGAAGCCCCGGACGAAGCCCCGGTTTCCGGCCCGCGGCCCGCGCGCCTGACGGCCGCCGCGGCCCTTGCCGCCGTCGAGGGGCTCGCGCTCCTCGCCGGAGGTGTGTACATGCTCGTGATGGGTCTCGCGGGTGACCCCGACAACCCGGAGCAGGCCACGACCGGCGGGGTCACGCTGATCGTCCTGGCGCTGCTTCCGCTGCTCGCCGCGCGCGGTCTGCTCGGTCTGCGCCGGTGGAGCCGCGGGCCCGCGATCATCACGCAGATCATGGCGCTGCCCGTCGCCTGGCAGCTCCTCCAGGTCGACAGCGCCCTGATCGTCGCCGGGATCGCGCTCGCCGTGGTGTCCGTCACGTCACTCGTCCTGCTGGTGAACGCCGAGACGACCGAGGCGCTCGGCATCCGGGGGCCCGGCAACACCGCGTGACGGGTCCGCCCGGCAGGCCCGTCACTCCTCGGCTCGCTCCTCGGCTCACTCCTCGACGAGGAGCTTCTCCCGGAGCTGGGCCAGCGTGCGGGCGAGCAGCCGGGAGACGTGCATCTGGGAGATGCCGACCTCCTGCGCGATCTGCGACTGCGTCATGTTGCCGAAGAACCGGAGCAGCAGGATGCGCTTCTCGCGGGGCGGCAGGTCCTCCAGGAGCGGCTTGAGCGACTCGCGGTACTCGACGCCCTCCAGGGCCTCGTCCTCCGCGCCCAGGGTGTCGGCCACAGCCGGTGACTCGTCGTCCGTGTCGGGGACGTCCAGGGACAGCGTGGAGTACGCGTTCGCCGACTCCAGGCCCTCCAGGACCTCCTCCTCGGAGATGGCGAGCTTCTCGGCGAGCTCGTGCACCGTGGGGGAGCGGCCGTGCAGCTGGGAGAGCTCCGCCGTCGCCGTGGTGAGCGCGAGCCGGAGCTCCTGGAGGCGGCGGGGAACCCGGACCGCCCAGCCCTTGTCGCGGAAGTGCCGCTTGATCTCGCCGACGACCGTGGGCGTCGCATACGTGGAGAACTCCACGCCGCGCTCCGGGTCGAAGCGGTCCACGGACTTGATGAGGCCGATGGTGGCGACCTGGGTGAGGTCGTCCAGGGGCTCGCCGCGGTTGCGGAAGCGACGGGCCAGGTGCTCGACGAGCGGCAGGTGCATGCGGACGAGCTGATTGCGCAGCTCCGCGTACTCCGGGCTGCCGTCCTTCAGGGAGCGCAGCTCGACGAACATCGCTCGCGCGCCGCTGCGGTCCTGTGGATCGTGCCGGCTGTGCTGCTCACCGTGTCGCTCGTGCTCGCTCATGGGCCCGCCCGTCACCCGCCGCCGCCCCTTCGGGGCGGTCGGCTCTGCTTGCTCCGACACATCGGCCACCGTGCGGGGCCCCGACTGCTCCGGGTCCTCGGGATGCGGCCTGGCCTGCTGCTCGGGGATGGTCATGCGCGTACCTCCCCGGCCTTCGGCGGGCAGGCCCCGTGTGCTGCGTGGCTCGCGTGTTCCGCGCTCTTCGTCCCGCACCGGCCCGTCCCCGTTCCTCACGCCGGCCCGGGTCCCGCGCCGCGTTGCTTGTAGAGGCTGATCGAAACGGTTTTGTCGTCGGCGACGTCGGAGCCCACCTTGCCCGCCAGGGCCGAGAGGACGGTCCAGGCGAAGGTGTCCCGCTCGGGGGCGCGACCGTCGGTGGTCGGCGCGGAGACCGTCACCTCCAACGAGTCGTCCACGAGCCGGAATACGCAGCTGAGCACGGAGCCGGGCACGGCCTGTTGCAGCAGGATCGCGCACGCCTCGTCGACCGCGATGCGGAGGTCCTCGATCTCGTCGAGGGTGAAGTCCAAACGCGCTGCCAGACCGGCCGTCGCCGTACGCAGCACCGACAGGTAGGCACCCGCAGCCGGCAGTCGGACCTCGACGAAGTCCTGATTCCCGGGCTCGCCTGCGATCTGGGACACCCTCACCTCCAAGGGGGTACAAGCACTTTCGGGGCTCCAGGCCCACCGCGACCGCGGCAGTCCGGACCGCGTCACTCGGGTAACGCGCCACGTGGTTCAGCGGTGACGCTACCGCGCTCCGCAGTTCTGTGTCCCGGGGACCCCGCCCCGCTGCTGTCACTCATAGTAAGCCTACGGGTACGGACAGTGGCTAGGGGTCTGCGGGCCCAATTGGAAAGTATGGGCGGTCACTTCAACAGATGGGTGACGTACCCAGGCGTCAGACGATCGAACCGTCGACGAAGCACCAGCGCCACTTCTCGCCCGGTTCGAAGGTGCGCATGACCGGGTGGCCGGTGTCCTTGAAGTGCTGCGTCGCGTGCTGGAACGGCGAGGAGTCGCAGCAGCCGACGTGGCCGCAGTCCAGGCAGAGCCGGAGCTGGACGGGGTGGCTCCCGGCGGCCAGGCACTCCAGGCAGGTGTCGCTCAGGGGTGCCGGCTCGGGGTGCGGCAGCGCGGGGACGTGCGAGCACTCGTTCATGATTGCCAGGTTACGACGTGCAGAGAAACCGTGAAGGGGCTTGCCCGATGGACGTATTGCCACTGGTGGCGCTGATCGCGGCCAGTGCCGCTGTGGCCGGGGCAGCACGGCGCACGCCGGTGCCCGCGCCGCTGCTCCTCGTCGCGGCCGGGCTCGCCGTCTCGTACATCCCGAAGGTCCCGGACTACCACCTGGACCCGCACGTCGTGCTGCCGCTCATCCTGCCGCCGCTGCTGCACACCGCCGCCCTGGAGAGCTCGTACCTGGACCTGCGGGCGAACGTCAGGCCGGTGGCGCTGCTCTCCGTCGGCTACGTCCTGTTCGCCACCGTCGCGGTCGGCTGGCTCGCGTATCTGCTCGTCCCCGACCTGCCGTTGACGGCCGCGCTCGTGCTCGGCGCGGTGGTCGCGCCGCCGGACGCGGTGGCCGCCACGGCCATCGCGCGCCGGGTGGGGCTGCCCTCCAGGATCACCACGATCCTCCAGGGCGAGTCCCTGGTGAACGACGCCACCGCGATCACCGCCTACAAGGTGGCGCTCGCGGCGGCCGTCGGGGCGGGCGCCAGTTGGGGTGGCGGCATCAGGGAGTTCCTGATGGCGGCGGTCGGCGGGGTCGGCGTCGGGCTGCTGCTGATGGTGCCGATCCACTGGCTGCGCTCGCACCTGAAGGAGGCGATGCTGCAGAACACGCTGTCGCTGCTCGTCCCCTTCGTCGCGTACGCGGCGGCGGAGCAGGTCGGCGCCTCCGGAGTGCTCGCCGTCGTCGTGGTCGCCCTCTACCTGGGGCACCGTTCCTGGCAGGTCGACTTCGAGACGCGGCTGCAGGAGGCCGCGGTGTGGAAGGTCGTCGCGTTCATCCTGGAGTCGTCGGTCTTCGCGCTGATCGGGCTGCAACTGCGCGTCGTCGTCGGGGAGCTGGGGGAGTACGGCGCGGGGCAGGCCGTCTGGTACGCGGTCGGGGTCTTCGTCTTCGTCGTGGTCACGCGCTTCGTGTGGTCGTATCCGGCGACGTATCTGCCCTTGTGGCTGCGGCCGCGGATCAGGGAGCGCGAGGGGGACATGGACTGGCGGCGGCCGCTGATCGTGAGCTGGGCGGGGATGCGGGGCGTGGTCTCCCTGGCGATCGCGTTCTCCATCCCGGAGCACATGGACGACGGGCAGGACTTTCCCGCGCGGAACCTGGTGCTGTTCCTGACCTTCACCACGGTGATCGGCACGCTGGTCGTGCAGGGCCTCACGCTGCCCTGGCTGATCAAGGTCCTGAAGCTGCCGGGCCGGGACGCCCGGGCGCAGACCCTCGCGGAGGCGCAGGCGCAGAGCGTCGCCTCGCAGGCCGCGGAGGAGCGGGTGGACGAACTCATGGAGGACGAGCGCAACAGCCTTCCGCCGCCCCTCCAGGACCGTCTGCACACCGTCCTGGAGCGGCGCCGCAACTCGGTGTGGGAGCGGCTCGGCCAGCCGAACCCGGTGACGGGGGAGTCCGCGGACGACACCTACCGGCGGCTCGCGCGCGAGGCGATCGCCGCGGAGCGCGAGGTGTTCGTGAAGATGCGGGACGAGCGGCGCATCGACGACGAGATGATGCGCACCCTGCTGCGGAAGCTGGACCTCGAAGAGGCCGCCGCGTACCGGGAGATGGAGGACTGAGGGGGCCGTGCGCTCAGGGCCCGCGCGCTCAGCGGGCGGGCGGCGGGGTGCCGGTGATCACCGCGGTGACGGTGGTGCCGGGAGGGAAGGTGCCCTCTTCGGAGAGGGTCGTCAGTCCGTAGAGCAGCTTGGCGACATAGAGGGGCTCGACGGGGAGGTCGTGCCGGTCCTCGAAGTCCTTCGCGAACGCGGTGAGTTCGGGGGAGGTGCGGGCGTAACCGCCGCAGTGGAAGCGCTCGTCCAGGGTCCAGTTGGTCGTCGCGGCACCGAACGCCTGGCGTTGCAGGGCGGCTATCTCGGGGCCCAGGAAGCCGCCCTTGAGCACGGGTATGCCGAGGGCCCGCCGGTCGGGGCCGAGGCCCGCCGCGAGCCCGGCGAGGGTGCCGCCGGTGCCGCAGGCGACGGCCGCGATGTCCGTGTGGGGGCGCAGCTCGGCGCCGAGGGCCGTGCAGCCGCGCACGGCCAGGGAGTTGCTGCCGCCCTCGGGGATGACGTACGCGTCCGGGGCGTCGGCGGCACGCAGGAGCGAGGCCAGCGTCTCCGGTTCGCCCTTGCGGCGATACGTCGATCTGTCGACGAAGTGCAGGCGCATGCCGTCGGCCGCGCACTGGGAGAGGGAGGGGTTGAGCGGGCGGGCGGCGAGTTCGTCGCCGCGGACCACGCCGACGGTGGCGAAGCCGAGCAGACGCCCGGCCGCGGCGGTGGCGCGCAGGTGGTTGGAGTAGGCGCCGCCGAAGGTGAGCAGCGTGCGGTGCCCGGCGTCGGCGGCCGCTTCCAGGTTCAGGGCGAGCTTGCGGTATTTGTTGCCGGGCAGCGCCTCATGGATGAGGTCGTCGCGCTTCAGCAGGAGGCGCACGCCGTGCCGGGCGAACCGCTCGTCCCTGGCCTCCCGCAGCGGGCTGGGGAGCCGGGGGCCGAGGGTGGTGCGGAGCGGCGGGGCGGTGGACACCCCGCCATTGTCCCTCGGGTCGGTGAGGGCGGCCCGCGGTGACATCGGGCGGTACCCGGGGTCACCGCGGACGACCCTCGGTGATCACTCAGGAGATGACCCGGCCGGAAACTTCAGCCAGTCACTTCAGCCGGTCACTTCAGGCGGTCACCTCAGCCGGTCACTTCAGGCGGTCGCCGATGCGCTCCCGCATCCAGTCCATCGTGAAGCCCTTGGGGTCTATCTTCCCGGGCTGCCATTCGAGGTGTCCGATGACGGACCGCTCCGTCCAGCCGTGCACCCGGCAGATGGCCGCCGACACCTTCTCGATGGCCTCCAGCTGGGCCTCGGGCCAGGGGTCGTCGCCGTCGCCGAGGTTCTCGCACTCGAAGCCGTAGAAGTGGCGGTTGCCGTCCGTGTTCGCCTCGTTGTCAGGAGGGAGGCGCTTCTCGGCGATGACGGCGCGCAGCACGTCGTCGTCGCCGAGGCCGGCGTGGTTGGCGCGGCCGTAGCCGACCAGGTGGACGCGGCCGTCCTTGGTGATGACGCCGTGGCACAGCGGTCCGGGCAGGCTGTCCCAGCCGTCCCAGCAGATCTGGACGGTGCGCTCGCTGCCCTTCGTCGCGGTGTGGTGGATCACCACACCGTGCACGGGTCCCCAAGGACCCTTGTGGTTGCGGTTGTGTTCGCGCCAGCCGTCGAGCTCGACGACCGTCACGCCTTCGTCCCTGAGGGCGTTCAGGAACGTGCTCGCGGACATGGGTGGGGACATGGCCGCCTCCTTTGGGGAAGGCGGGAGCTGCCGTGCGCAGACCCCCGTACCGCATGCTTGTACCCGAACCACGGTGCCCGTACCAGCAGTTCAGAGGCTGTTCGGGCACCGTGCGAGCCGATCCGGTCAGCGGACGGGGGCCGTCCGGGGGCGGGGCGCCTGAGCGTCAGCCCTTCAGGAAGCCGTCCCCGTGCGTCGCGATGTGGGCCTCCAGGGCCGTCAGGGCCTGCTGCGTGGCGTCCGGGGTGCCGCTGCCCCGGCGCTCCGCGTAGTACGCCGCGCCCAGCTTCTTCAGGAGGTCGCCGCCGGCGCGCTGCGCCTGGACCTCGTCCACCTTCTGCTTGCCCTGGTTGAGGGCGCTCTGCGCCTGCTCCTTGGCGCGGTCCAGGAAGCCTGCCATTGCTCTCTCCTACAGGTTGGTGCGGATGTGTCTGGTTCAACGGAGGTGCAGATCTTGGAGTTCCCGCCGGGTCAGCCGTGTATGCCGTGGTCGCGGGGGCTCCCGGGGTCGTTCACGACGCGAGCTTGCGCATCAGGCGCACGCCCTGCGCCGGCGACATGTGGGGGAGGTACGCCTTGCCGATGGCGCGGGTGATGTTGGGCAGCGCCGCGGGGTCCGGGTAGCACATGTACATCGGCCGGTATTCCGGCTGGAACTTGGCCTTGAAGTTGAGCAGCGAGCGGAATCCGTAGACGGGCTCCATGGTGCGGCCCGCGTAGTCGAGGAGGCGCTGCAGGGCGGCGGGCGGCTCCGCGGTGTCGGAGCGGGCCAGCGGGGCGCCGGAGAGGCTGAGGAACTGCGCGCCCTCCTCCTTGAAGCCGAGCGCGGCGGACGCGATCAGGAACTCCATCGAGCCACGGAAGCCGTCGGAGCGGCGCCGCATGAAGTCCAGGGTCCAGCCCACGGGTTGAACCCCCTTGTCGTCCTCGCCCTCCTTGTCCGCGTCGTCCCCGGAGTCTCCGTACACCGGCATCCAGCTGGTGATGCCGTGCACCGTGCGGTCCTCGTCGACGGCGACCAGGCAGCGCACGTGCGGGTCGTCCAGCTCGTCCAGGCCGCCGAGCGTGAAGCCCATCTCCGGAAGGCCCTTGTCGGCGACCCACTCCTCGGAGATGGAGCGGATCTGGTCGGTCAGGGAGAGCGGCGCCTCGGGGAAGACGTGCCACTCCGCCGTGATGCCCTCCTTCTTGGCCTTGTTCAGGGCGGTGCGCACGTCCTGCCACTTCTTGCCCGTGAAGGCCAGCTCCGGCAGCGGCACGACGGTGTCCTCCGCGACCTGCACGGAGCTCCAGCCCAGCGCGTCCGTACGGGACTTGGCCTCCGCCGTGACGCTGTAGAAGCAGGGCGTCCAGCCCTTGCGGTCGCAGTACTCCGCGAAGCCGTCGACCGCGTCCGCGCGCGCGGAGGGCGCGCCGAACGGGTCCCCCGTGGTGAGCGCGACCGTCGAGTGCACCCGGTAGGCGACCGCGGCCCGGCCGTCGTCGGAGAACCAGTAGTGGTTGCCCGGCCAGGTCGTCAGATACGAGAGCGTGGAGCCGCCGTGCGCGGCGAGCAGGGCACGCGCGCGTGCCGCGGCGTCCGCGTCGGCGTGCATCGACGGGCGCCGGAACGCCACGAGGAGGGCGACGACGCCGACCACCCAGAAGAGCATCCCGCAGTACTCGTACAAGGAGAGGGCGGTGCCGCCGACCGGGATGGGTGCCTCGCCCTGGAAGAAGAACGGTTCGTAACTCGGTGGCAGGAACTGCGAGGGCAGCCCCGACACCAGCTTCCCGAACGTCGCGTCGGGCGAGAACTGGCCGCGCACCGCGTACCCGATCCCCACGTACGCCAGGCACGCGAGCAGCAGCGTGCCCCCGACGACGCCGGTGAGCCAGGTGACCGTGGTCCGCGGCAGGTTCAGGTCGAACAGGCGCCAGGTGAACAGCAGGAGCACCAGGACGAGCAGCGGCAGCATCATCTGCTCGACCACCGCCTGGACCATCGCCGCCTTCTGGTCGGAGGAGTCGCTGCCGTCCAGGACGTACTGGTCGGGGTTGGAGACGATGTCGCTCAGCAGGTACGCCATGAGGCCGAGCCACACCAGCTGGGCGACCACGGTGATGCGCCAGGCGAGCCTCAGGCCGCGCCGCAGCCCCTCCGCGAGGACCAGGAGCAGGGCCGGGATCGCGATGCCCATGATCATCGCGGGGGAGTTGTAGAAGTGGTCCTGGGCGCGGATCCGGTCGCACGCCGCGCCCGCCTGCGCACATGTGTCCGCGATGTCCTGCGGGCTCGGGCCCCCGGAGACGTACAGGTCGAGGACGTTGAAGGGGCCGAGCGAGTCCTTGTAGAGCGTCGCGATGATCGGGCCGAGCGCGGAGGCGGCCACCACCAGGGCCACCAGGACCCGGCCCTCGGAGTGCGAGGCGTGCGGCATGCGCAGACGGTGGCTGTCGCGGTGCGCGAGGGCGCCCATGGCCAGGCCCACCACCGTGCCCGCGAGCCGCAGCACCCCCTGGAGGTGCCCCACGTACAGCGCGAGCATCAGCGGGACCAGGATCAGGGCGAGCTGGAGCCGGCGCCGCCACAGGGCGCTGAGCCGGAAGCTGAGGAAGGCGCCGACCGCGCAGGTGCCGATGCTCGGGGTCGCGGTGAGGTTCCGGGCGAGCTCGTCCAGCCAGTCCTCGCCGGCGACGGAGCCGAGCTTGACGACGCCCACGCCGAGCAGCGAGCCGAGGATCTGGCCGAGCACGAGGACGACGCCGGTGCGCACCGAGCCCATGCGCTGCTCGGCGGCCCCGCCCAGGAGCAGCAACAGCAGCGTGGAACCGATGTAGTTGCCGATGCCCGAGCACCACAGGAGCGAGGTCAGCGGGGTCCACCAGCGGCCGTCGGCGAGGGCGGGCACGCCGACGCCGACCTGGTCCAGGAGCGACTGAGGCGGGCCGCCGCCGAGGCTCGCGGTGGCCGCGCCGACGACCCACAGGGCCACGACGACGAACACCGTCACCGGGGCGCGGGTGACGGGTTCGAATGCGCGGGCGATGGCGCGCAGCCACCGGACGGGCCCCCGCTCGCCGGGCGGGGCCAGGGGCGACTGCGGAGCCGGTTCCTCCGCGGCGGGACCGGCAGAAGCCTCGGAGCTGCTCATTCACCGAGCCCACCAGCCGCCCGGGCCCGGCACATCCCGGGCGGGGCCGAACGAGGGAATTTCGATCTAGTGCCCAGCCCGTCGGTGATCCAACCCCGCTCTTTTGTGTAATGGCGTCAACACAGAGCGTGATGAGAGTGTGGCCGCCGCAGATCATCCGTTTTCTGGAGGGCATAACCCATGTCGGTAGGCGAAGAGATCCGTACGGAGACGCCCGAGCCTCAGCAGAGCCTTGGCACGTCGGCCGCACGGAATCTGGCCACCACCACCAAGTCCGCACCGCAGATGCAGGAGATCAGCTCCCGCTGGCTGCTGCGGATGCTGCCCTGGGTGCAGGTGCAGGGCGGCACGTACCGGGTCAACCGAAGGCTCAGCTACTCGGTCGGGGACGGCCGCGTGACCTTTGTGAAGACCGGGGACCAGGTGCAGGTCATCCCGGCCGAGCTCGGCGAGCTCCCGGTCCTGCGCGACTTCGAGGACCAGGACGTCCTCGGCGAGCTGGCCCAGCGGTGCAACCAGCGCGAGTTCGCCCCCGGAGAGGTCCTCACCTCCTTCGGCAGCCCGGCGGACGAGGTGTTCCTGCTGGCGCACGGCAGGGTGGAGAAGATCGGTACGGGCCCGTACGGGGACGACACGGTCCTCGGCACCCTCGCGGACGGCTCGTACTTCGGCGAGCAGTCGCTCCTCGACTCCGAGGCCATCTGGGAGTACACCGCGCGCGCGGTGACGGCGGGCACCGTGCTCACGCTGCCCCGCCAGGACCTGGAGCAGGTCGCGGAGCGCAGCGAGTCCCTGCGCGCCCACCTCCAGCAGCTGCGGTCCATCCCGGCGCAGCGCACCAACACGTTCGGCGAGGCCCCCATCGACCTCTCCGCGGGCCACGTCGGCGAGGCCGTCCTGCCCGGCACGTACGTGGACTACGAGTCGGCGCCGCGGGAGTACGAGCTGAGCGTGGCCCAGACGGTGCTGCGCATCCACACGCGCGTGGCCGACCTCTACAACCAGCCGATGAACCAGACCGAGCAGCAACTGCGGCTCACCGTCGAGGCGTTGAAGGAGCGCCAGGAGCACGAGCTCATCAACAACCGAGAGTTCGGCCTCCTGAACAACTGCGACTACGACCAGCGGCTCCAGCCCCACGACGGCGTCCCCAGCCCGGACGACCTGGACGAACTGCTCAGCCGCAGGCGCGGATCGAAGCTGTTCCTCGCCCACCCGCGCGCGATCTCCGCGATCGGCCGCGAGTTCAACAAGCGCGGCCTGGTGCCCGAGACCATCGAGATGAGCGGCAACAGGATCCCCACCTGGCGCGGCGTCCCGATCTTCCCGTGCAACAAGATCCCGGTCACCGAGGCCCGGACGACGTCCATCATCTGCATGCGTACGGGCGAGGACGAGCAGGGCGTCATCGGCCTGCACCAGGCGGGCATCCCGGACGAGATCGAGCCGAGCCTGTCGGTGCGCTTCATGGGCATCAGCGAGCAGGCGATCATCTCCTACCTCGTCTCCACCTACTACTCGGCGGCCGTCCTGGTCCCCGACGCCCTCGGCGTCCTGGAGAACGTGGAGATCGGCCGCTGGCGGTGACCTGCGTGTCCGTGCCGGCGCGTGCGGGTACACCGTCCCCGTACGCGCCCACAGGCCAGGGAACCGCCACCGTCCGCATTCCTCCCCGGAGTGAGCCCATGACGGACCCGACGGACCTCACACAGGCGGCAGAGATCATGGCGGCGACGCGCGCGTGCGTCGACCCGGAGCTGCGCCGGGCGATCGAGACCCTGCCCGGCTCGATGCGGCGCGTGGCGCTCTACCACTTCGGCTGGGAACACGCGGACGGCACACCCGCGGCCGGGCACGCGGGCAAGGCGATCAGGCCCGCGCTCGTGCTCGCCGCGGTGCGGGCCCTCGGCGGGGACACCGCTTGCGCGGTGAGGGCGGCGGCGGCCGTGGAGCTGACCCACAACTTCACCCTGCTGCACGACGACGTGATGGACCGGGACACGACGCGCAGGCACCGGCCCACCGCGTGGACCGTGTTCGGCGACGCCGACGCGATCCTCGCCGGGGACGCGCTGCAGGCGCTCGCCCAGCGGCTGCTCGCCGAGGACCCGCACCCCGCGGCCCCGGCCGCCGCCGCCCGGCTCGCCGCCTGTGTGCTGGAGCTCTGCGCGGGCCAGCACGCGGACTGCGCCCTGGAGCACCGCGGCCCGGACGAGGTGACGCTCGCCGAGTGCCTCACCACGGCCGAGGCCAAGACCGGGGCGCTGCTCGGCTGTGCCTGCGCGCTGGGCGCGCTGTACGCGGGCGCGGGCCGGGAGGTGACCGAGGCGCTCGACGGCTTCGGGCGCCAGGCGGGACTCGCCTTCCAGCTGATCGACGACGTCATCGGGATCTGGGGCGACCCCCGGCGCACCGGCAAGACCGCGGGCGCCGACCTCGCCGCGCGCAAGAAGTCCCTGCCGGTCGTCGCCGCGCTCACCTCGGGCACGGCGGCCGCGGCCGAACTGGCGCGGTTGTACGGGTATTCGGGCACCCCGGGAGAGATGACACGGGCCGAAGTGGAGCGCACCGCGCGGGCGGTCGAGGGTGCGGGCGGGCGGGACTGGGCCCAGCTCCACGCGGCCGACCGGATGTCCCGCGCGGTCTGCGAGCTGGCCGGGGCGGTCCCGGACCCCGAGGCGGCGGGCGGGCTGCTCGCGCTCGCGGAGTTCGTGACGCGGCGCACGCATTGACGTGCACGCGCATGGACGCACATGCGCCTTGCCGTACACGCGCCTTGCCGTACGTACGACACGAGAAGAGGGCGGCGGTGAGCTGATTGCTGGACGAGATGATGACGGGGAAGTGATCATGGCGCGCCCACTTCAGGGCCATAGCCGGGGCAAGTGGGCGAAGGCGGGCTAGAACAAGCCGCGACCGACCCCCCTCCTGGAAGGACCCACCATGCCAACTGCCCGCCGAGTGCTGGGAGCCGCGGCCACGGCCGCCCTGGCCCTCCTCGCCGTCCCCACCGCGGCCCACGCCGACGACGAGAACCTGACGACGGTCTTCGTCCCGGCCGGGGGCCAGGTGAACAGCCCGGTCAAGACCGAGGAGCTGCGGTCGGTGCCCGACGCGCTCGAGAAGGTCGTCGGCAAGCTGGCGGTGGACCGCGACGACAAGGTCAAGCAGAAGGTTCTGGGCGGCTGAACCGGTGGTTCTCACGGGCCCCGCACGCGTCGCGATCCGGCCATGCGTGCGGGGCTCGTCCCTGTGTGTACGCATCCGGTTCCCGTGTGTAAAGGTAACCCCCTGCGCCGCAGCGGCCAGTTAGACCTGTGCCGCAACGGCCGGTTGGAAACGTGGAGTTGAGTTGAGCCTGGAGGGGCGGACGGGCGATGTGTGGTCCGATGGCTCGTGAACACCGATTAGCGGAGGCGTTCGTCGTGGCGGCGGACTCCTCGGGGGACGACTTTGACGTCCATGAGTTCCTGCGGGGCGTCTCGGCGCGCTGCGTGGAGCTCCTGGGCGTCACGGCGGCGGGCTTCCTGCTCGTCGATGACGGGGGTGATCCGCACACGGTCGTGGCGTCCGACGAACGCGCAGGGCAGCTCGGCCACTTCACGGTCGAGCGCGGCGAGGGGCCGCTGCTGGACTGCTGCCGCTCGGGCACGGCACGCGTGAACATGGATCTGACCCGGAGCGAAACGGCCGAGAAATGGCCGGACTTCGTCCTCCGGGCCCGGGTCGCGGGGTTCACCACGGCGCAGGCGCTGCCCCTGCGCCAGCGAGGGCGGCCGGTGGGGGCCCTGGGGCTCTTCCAGGAGGGCGGCCCGCTGCACCGCGACGAGATCGCGCTCGCGCAGGGCCTCGCCGACGTGGCGACGATCGCGATCCTGCAGCGGCGCTCCCTGGACCGCGGCTCGGTGGAGCGCAACCAGTTGCAGGCGGCCCTGACCAGCAGGATCGTCATCGAGCAGGCCAAGGGGATGCTGGCGGAGCGCTGGGGGTGCACGGTCGACGAGGCGTTCATGGCGCTACGGGCCCATGCGCGCTCGCACCGTCTGCGGCTCGCGGAGCTGGCGGCGCGGGTGGTGGCGGGGCAGACCGACACCGCGCAGATCTCCCGCTGAGGCCAACTCCCCCTGGAGATAGGGTCGTCCGGCCGATGGCCGGTGAGGCTTCCTGGGGAGGGACTGATGGTGGGGGCGGGACGTTGCGGTGCGCGGTGGGGGGCGGTGGCTCTCGCCGGGTTCCTGGCCGTGGGGGTGGCCGGGTGCGGGGCGGAGGGTGACGCCGGGGGTGCTGCCGTGCCGGAGGTGTCCGGGACTCCGCGGGTGCAGGAGAAGAAGGACCTCCCCGAACTACCGCTGGCGCGCTACGAGTTCAGCCACGACGACTACGCCCGGCAGACGGAGGCCGCGGCCCGGCTCGCCCAGCGCTGGATGAAGAGGTACGGCTTCGACGACGTGCCGTTGTACCCGAAGCCGCCCGGCGGCAGTGTCGTCGGGCTGACGGCGGTGGCCGGGGACCCCTTCGGCCTGCTCGACCTCGACAAGGCGCGGCGCTGGGGCTATGGGTGGGACCCCGAGCGCGCCGTGAAGGGCCGGGAGGCCAGGACCGGGCGGGCGGCGACGCCGGCGGAGTACGAGGTGCTGTACGGGCTTGGGGGGCGCGGGGCCCTCAAGGCCATCGAGACCCCCAAGTCCCCCAAGACTCCCGAGGCCCCCAAGAGCCCCGAGGCCCCCGAGGCTCGCGAGACATCCGAGGTCCGCACGACACCCAAGGTTCCCGAGGGTGGCTGCTCGGGGGAGGGGCAGCGGCGGCTCATGGCGGGCGTCGAGGACGAGAAGCGCCTGACCTCGTACGCGTTCCAGGGCTCCCGGCGGGTCGAGCGGGCCGTCGCGCGGGATCCGAAGGCACGGCGCGCCCTGAAGGCGTGGTCGCAGTGCGTCGTCGACAAGGGCTTCAAGCGGTACGCGCGGCCGTCGGCGGCGTTCGGCGACAAGGCGTGGAGGCGCGGCCAGGACGGCAACACCGAGCACGGAAAACGGGAGTTGGGCACGGCTGTCGCCGACGTCGAGTGCAACCGTGCGCACAACCTCGCCGGGATCCTGTGGGCCACCAGGGCGCGGGAGGAGCGGCGCGAGATCGCCCGGCACCACGCCACGTACGACGCGGTGCGGGCGGACCGGGAGCGGGTGCGGGTGACGGTGCGGGGGGTGCTCGGGGGGAGTTAGCCGCCCAGGGGCTGACTCCCGGTCTGCCGTCGGCGGTGGCGGGCCACCGCGTCGTTGTTGGCGCAGCGCACCGAGCAGTAGGTGCGGCGGCCGTTGCGGGACGTGTCCACGAATGCGAGACCGCAGCCCGTACGGGCGCAGCGGCCCAGGCGGTGGGCGTCGGAGAAGCACACGACGTAGGCGAGCCCGGCCGCCGTCAGGGCGCGGACGTGGGCGGCCGGTCCCGTGCCGGGGGCGCTGTAGTGGAAGTGGGCGTCGCCGTCGTGCAGCGAGATGTACGGGCGGCTGGAGGCGTCGGCGAGCAGTTCGTTGATCGTCCGGCAGCGGCGGTCGAGCTCCTGTGGCCCGAAACAGTCGGTGAGGCGGCGGGCCCAGTGGCGGAGTTCGGTCTCCTGGGTGGGGGTGAGGTGGTGGCCGGTGATGCCTCGGGTGGCGAGGAGGGGGGACAGGCGAGGCGGGGGAGGCGGAGGCTCGTCGGGGCTGTTCTCTTTGGGGCTGATCTCTGCGGTGTTGCCGTTCTCGGTGGCGTGCACCGCGTTCACCAGGTCCGCGGCCAGGAGCGCGGCCTCGCCTCCGTAATGGTTGAACTGCATAAGGCCATGACATCACGCTGAGCCCATGAGCGCCCCCCTCCGTGACGGGAGCAGCGCCGCGCTGCTCGTGCTGGCCCAGCTGCTCAGCCTCCAACTGGGCTCCGCGGTCGCCAAACAGGCGTACGGGGAGGTCGGTCCGCTCGCGCTGGCGGGGCTGCGGCTCGGGTTCGCGGCGCTGGTGCTGTGGATCGTGGTGCGGCCGCGGATCGGGCGCCTGACGTGGGCGCAGTGGCGGGTGGCGGCGGCGCTCGGGGTGGTGTTCGCGGGCATGAACACCGCCTACTTCCAGGCGATCCGGCACCTGCCGCTCGGCGTCGCAGCCACCCTGGAGCTGCTCGGCCCGCTCGCCCTCGCGCTCGCCCTGTCGCGGCGCGTGGAGCACCTCGTGGTGGGCCTGGTGGCGCTCGCCGGGGTGCTGCTGCTCGCGGCGCCGGGCGGGGCGGTGTCCGGGACGGGGGTCGCGCTCGGGGCGGTGGCCGCGGTGTGCCGGGCCGGGTATGTGGTGCTCAACCGGCGGGTGGGGAGCCTGTTCCCGGACTGGAGCGGGCTCACGGTGGCCCTGGGGGTCGGGGCCTGCCTGCTGGTGCCGGTCGCCGCGGTGGCGGAGGGGCGGGCCGTCGCGGCCCACCCCGGCGTCCTGGGCACCGGCTTCCTGGTGGCCCTGCTGTCCTCGCTCGTCCCTTACTCCCTCGACCTGCTCGCCCTGCGCCGCATCGGCGTCCGGGCCTTCGGGGTACTGCTCGCGCTCGGGCCGGCTGTCGGGGCTGGGGTCGGGCTCGTGGTGCTCGGGGAGTCTTTGAGTGTGCGGCAGTTGGGGGCGGTGGTGTTGGTGGTGGGGGCGGGGGTTTGGGCGGTGCGGGGGGGGCGGAGGTGAGGGAGTGAGGAGAGGGGGCGGAGGTGAGGGGTGAGGGAGTGAGGGGGTAGGGGGTGGGGCTTGATGTCAGGCCGGCAGGGGTTCCAGCAGGCTGTCCCGTAGCGCCGTCACCAACTTCTCATCCACGGCCAGGAGTTCAGCGGCGTACGCCTGTAGGGAGCCGTACCGCTCGGCGAGGTCGTCCAGGAACAGGCGCATCACTGCGGCCGGGGCGCGGCCGTAGCCGGGCCAGACCGGGCCGTGGTCGGGGTGGGCGGCGCGCCAGTCGGCGAGCAGGCGCTCCGTGGCGAGTTCGGTGAGCGTGAAGTCCTCGATGATGACGTCCTCCGGTACGCCGAGGAGGGCGAGGACGAGGGCGGCCAGCAGGCCCGTGCGGTCCTTGCCGGAGGCGCAGTGGAAGGCGACGGCGCCCGCTTGTGCGTACGCGATGACGTCGAGGGCCTCGCGCAGTTCCTTCACGCCGTCGTGGGCGACCTCCGCGTAGCGGTCGGCGAGGTAGCGGCCCGGGTCGACGTCGGGGCCGAGGGCGGGCTGGTCGTACGGGCGGTGCTCGATGCTGAGGTGGTGGTAGGTGAGCCCGGGGTGGTCCGGCACCCGGCCCTTCGCGTCGATCTCCCAGTCGTAGCGGAGGTCGATGACGGTGCGCACGTCGAGGGCGAGGTAGCGGGCCCAGTCCGTGCGGTGGGCCTCGTCCGCCTCTGCGTCGGCGGTCAGCTTGCCGAGGGAGTCGGCGCGGTAGAGGCGTCCCCAGCGGAGGGTGCGGTTGTCGGTGGTGCGGTAGCCGCCCAGGTCGCGGACGTTGTGGAGGTGCGCGAAGGGTATGTGTCTGGTGGTCACGGGCGGCACTCTAGGGGGTGGCGGGGGAGTTGGGTTTTTTTCCCCGATCCCGCCCCTTCCCGAATCCGGCGACTCCGTCGCCCCTGGGGTGCTCTCCTGGGGCTTCGCCCCTAGACCTCCCTATCGGCGCTGAACGCGCCTCGTCCTCAAACGCCGGACGGGCTGAATGGGTCCCAGCAGTGGGTGGAGTCCATCGCGCGGGGGCTCGCCGACGGCGGGCGGGTCTCGTGGGAGCAGGGGCGCGAGCTGGGGGAGGCGCTCGCGGGGGCCGGGTTCTCGGCGGACGCCGACGTCGTGGCGCTGTTGCGGCGGGCCCGCGCCGCCCGGGTGCACGTCTCACTGGTCACCAACGCGACGCCCTGGCTCGACGAGGACCTGGCCGCGCTCGGCTTCGCCGATCTCGCCGACGACGTGGTCAGCAGCGCGGTGGTCGGCCTCGCCAAGCCCGACCCGCGGATCTACGAGCTGGCCGCCCGGCGCGCGGGCGTCCCCGCCGAGCGCTGCCTGTTCGTGGACGACCGGCAGGAGAACGTGGACGCGGCCGTGGCCCTCGGCATGACCGGGGTGCTGTACCGGGAGCCCGGGGACCTGCGGGATGCGCTCGCTCCTCTCCTGGCATAGGGGCGGCGTGGGCCTGGTTCCTAGGGGCCGCAACGTCTCGCCAGCAGCGCCGCGTTGAGGTGTTGGAGGTCGGTGGGGCGGTGTGGGGACAGGCCCGTCAGTTCAGTGATGCGGCGGACCCGGTACGCGACCGTGTTCGGGTGCACGTGCAGCGCCGAGGCGGTTGTCGTGCGGTCCAGATCCCTGTGGATGTACGTCTCCAGGGTCTTCAGGAGCACCGGCTTGTGGTCGAGAGGGGCCAGGAGCAGGGCGAGTTCCGTGCGGGCCGCGCCGGGGCGGCTCAGCTGGTACTCGAGGAGGACGTCGGCGAGGCGGTAGAGGCCGGGGCGGCGTCCGGTGCGCAGCGCGAGCTGCACGATGTCCGTGTTCTGGGTGACCGCGGCCGGGATGGCGGCCGGGTCGGCAGGATCGGTCGTGGTGGCCGCCGCGGTGATGGGGGCACCCGCCGACTCCGCGCAATCCGCGATGAGTTGGTGCAGTTCCTCCCACGGCGGCGGGGTCGCGACGGGGACGAGCGCGGTGCCGCCCGTCGCGTCCAGGTCGGTCATCACCGGCTGCCCGGCGTAGCGGTCGAGCACCGCCCGGACCCGGCGGACCTTGCGGCGGGCGGCGATCGCGGAGCCAGGGGTGCCCGGGGTGCCAGGGGCTCCAGGGGTTCCAGGGGTGCGGTCCCTCTCCCTCTCGTCCGGGTGGGGTGCGAGGAACAGCGCCAGCGTGACGTACCGGTCGGCCGGGCGCAGCGCGCCGTGGTGTCCCGAGCGGTCCGGCACCGGCTCGCCCGCGAGCAGCGCGGCCATCAGCGCGTGCCGCCCGCCCTGCTCCTGGCTGTCGATGAGCTGCCGCGCCTCCAGGTAGGCGCCGCTCACCGCTGACGTCAACTGCCGCTGTGTGCGCAGGAGATGGCGCTGCATCTCCAGGACGTCGGCCAGGTCGCCGGGGCGCGCGTCGGCCGTCAGCTCCTCCGCGATCATGGCCACGCCGAGGTGGTACGCGGTGAGGATCGCGTCCAGCGGTACGCCCTCCTCGGCGCGCTGGGCGGCCGACTCGCGCTGCCGGGTGAGCGCGGCGTCGTCGGCGGGCCGCCGCCGCTCCAGGACATCCGCGAAGAGCCGCACGCTGCGCTGCACGATGTCCGCGATGTCGCCCGCGACCTCCTCCTGCGGGAGCTGGGCGTAGGTGGGGAGTTCGCTCAGCATCTGCGCCAGGACCCGCCGGGACAGGTGCGGGGCGCGGGCGCGCAGCAAGGGGGCGAGGGGGCGGCCGCCGACGCGGAGGTCGTGGACCGTCCCGGCTTTGTCTCCCGTCACAAAGGGCCTCCGCGAAGTCTGCCTCACTCGCCAGTTAACGGATGTTCCTCGAATCAGCATGATGTCCCGCGGCGCACGACAGGGCTACGGGAGGAGTCACCGTGAACTCGGCACGCGTACCAGGGACTTACCGTCTGATCAAGAGTTCGCTCGGCGCGGTTGTGCTCGCCGGGACGCTGCTCGCGACCGGGATCGCCCCCGCGTCGGCGGACGCCGCAGGCGAGCACTACGTCGCACTCGGCGACTCTTTCGCCTCCGGCCCCCTCGTCCCCGACATCACCGGCCCCCTCGCCTGCGGCCGCTCCACCCACAACTACCCGCACGAGCTCGCCGCCCGCCTCCACGTGGCCTCCTTCAAGGACGTGACCTGCAGCGGGGCCGCCACCAAGCACACCACCGAGCCCCAGTCCGGCAGCGTCCTCGGCCTGCCCACCGGGACCGAGCCGCCCCAGTTCGACGCGCTGGGACCGGACACGACCCTGGTCACCCTGACCTTCGGCGGCAACGACGCCGGACTCGTCGGTGTCGCCCAGGACTGCATGACGCTCGACCCGGGAGCCAAGCCCTGCAAGGACAGGTTCGCCGCCCAAGTCGACCAGCGCATTGAGGAGTTCAAGCCGAGGATCGCCGCCGTGCTCGACGGCATCCATGCCCGCTCGCCCAAGGCCCGCGTCGTCGCCACCGGATACGGCGACTACATCAGGCCCGGCGGCTGCTTCCCGCTCCAGCCCGTGCTCGGCGTCGACGCGGACTTCCTCCAGGGCAGCGTCGACCGTCTGAACGCCGCCGTCGCCGAGGCCGCGGCCGCGCACGGCGCCGACTACGCCGACGTGCGCACCCCCAGCAAGGGTCATGACTCCTGCGCGGCACCCGGTGACCGCTGGATCGAGGGGTACGTCCCGGTCCACCTCGCGGCGCCGCTGCACCCGAACCGGCAGGGCGAGGAGAGCTACGCGCGCATCATCGGCGACCAGCTCCAGCTCCAGCTCCAGTCCCAGTCCCAGTCCCAGTCCCAACTCCAGCTTCAGAAGGGCTGAGGGCGGTGCGGTTACGGTCGGTCGCCGCCGGGTCCATGAGCGCGGCACTCGTCCTGCTGCTCGGCCTCACCAGCGGCGCGCCGAGCGCGTACGCCGACCCCACCGGAGGCATTCCGAGTACGCACGCCAACAAGGCTGCCCAGAACGCCAGTTGTGACCCTTTGGGCGGTGGCGCCGCCTGTCTCCTCCCCTTCCCCAACGACTGGTTCACCCGGCCCGACCCGCACACCCCCACCGGCCGCAGGCTCGCCCTCGACCGGGCCGCGCTGCCCGCCGGTGCCGGTGCCCCGGGCGGGCAGCCCGACGCCGCCCCCTGGAACCGGCTCGACGGCTTCTCGCCGGGCTCCACCCTCATCGTCCAGATCCCGGGGCTCGACCCGGGTGCCACCCGTACCGCGCCCGTCACCGACATCGGCCGCTCCCTCGCGCCGGACGCGCCGATCGTGCTCCTCGACATGAACACCGGTCGGCGCGCGCCCTATTGGGCCGAGGCGGACGCCAATGCCACGCGCCCCGACCGGCGGGCCCTGCTCATCCATCCAGCGAAGAACCTCACCGAGGGGCATCAATACGCCGTTGGATTAAGGGAGTTGAAGAATGCAGACGGCGCCCCGCTGCCCGTACCGGAGACCTTCGCGAAAGTGGCGGGGCCGAAGCTTCCCGCCGACGATCCTCTGGCCGCCCGGCAGCGGGCGCTGCGACCCGCGTTCCGGGCGCTGCGGCGGGCCGGTGCCCCGCGCGAACGGCTCGCGCTGGCCTGGGACTTCACGGTCGCCTCGCGGCACAGCCTCACCGGGGATCTGCTGGCCGTCCGGGACGACGCCCTGCGCGGGCTCGGCGGTGCCGCACCCCCGTACAGCATCACCGGCGTCACGGACTTCACCGAGCAGCAGGACCCGCACATCGCCCGCGAGGTGCGCGGCGAGGTGACCGTGCCCAGCTATCTCGACGCGCCCGGCGGTCCGCCCGGCTCCCGCTTCCACCGCGGACCCGGCGGGGTGCCGCGCAGGCTGCCCGGCAACACCCAGCAGGCCGCGTTCCGTTGTGAGATCCCCCGGTCCGCGCTGACGAAGCCGGCGCGGCCCGCCCTGTACGGGCACGGGCTCTTCGGCGGGCGCGACGAGGTCGGCGCCGGAAACGTCCGGGCCATGGCGGGCGAGCACGGCTTCACCTTCTGCGCCACCGACTGGGCCGGGATGGCCCGCGAGGACCTGCCGACCGCGGCCGCCGCCCTGGGCGACCTCGGGCGCTTCCCCGAGCTGTCCGAGCGGCTCCAACAAGGGCTGCTCAACGCCGTGTTCGTGGGCCGTGCCCTGGTCCGGCCGGACGGGCTCCCGGCCCATCCGGCGCTGCGCACCGCCGACGGGCGGCCGCTGCTCGACTCCCGGCACGGACTCGCGTACGACGGCAACAGCCAGGGCGGGATCCTCGGCGGCGCCCTCATCGCCGTCTCTCCCGACATCCGGCGCGGCGTCCTCGGCGTCACCGGCATGAACTACGGGCTGCTCCTGAACCGCAGCGTGGACTTCGCGCCCTTCCAGGCCGTCCTCGACCGCTCCTACCCCGACGAGCTCGACCAGCAGCTGTACCTGGGCCTCGCCCAACTCCTGTGGGACCACGGCGAGACCGACGGCTACGCCGCCCATCTCACCCGCGACCGGCTCCCCGGCACGCCCCGGCACCAGGTCCTGCTCCACGTCGCGTACGGCGACCACCAGGTAGCGAACGTCGCCGCCGACGTCGAGGCCCGCACCCTCGGCGCCCGGCTCGTCACGCCCGCCCTCGCCGCCGGGCGCAGCCCCGACCGCGTCCCGTACTGGGGCATCCGGCCCGCCCGCCGCCTCCCCCACCGGGGCTCGGCGATGACGGTCTGGGACAGCGGCACCCCGGCGCCGCCCACCACCAACACCCCGCCCACCGGGTACGGCCACGACCCGCACTCCGACCCGCGGGGCTCCGCGGCGGCGCGGGCCCAGAAGGGCGCGTTCCTCGCCACGGGGCGGGTCGTCGACGTGTGCGGTGGTGCGCCCTGCACGGCAACTCCCGTTCCCTGAGCCCTCTTGAGGAGCCCCGACATGTCAGCCCCCCGCCGCACGACCCCCCGCCGCACGATCCCCTGCCGCACGACCCCCCGCCGCAGGACCGGCGCCGTCTGCGCCGCCCTCACCGTGCTCGCCCTCACCGGATCAGCCGCCCTGACGGCTCCGCCGGCCCATGCGCGCACCCAGGCAGACGTCCCCGCCTCCGCCCCTGCCGCTGCCCTCGCCCTCGGCCTCACCCCCGCCTCCGCCTCCGTGCCCTTCACCCGAGCCGGGGCCGAACGCGCTGCCGACGGCTCGTACACCCTGTCCTGGGCCGCGCCCGCCGCCCCGACGGCCGTGACCGTCACCGCGCACACCTCAACCGACCCCGCCGACAAGGGGATCGAGGTCGGGTCCGGTGCCGGCGCCGGGCGGCTCACCGTGCCCGCCGGCGCCCTGCCCGCCGGGGCCGCGCGCTGGTACTTCCGGCTCACCCCGGACAGCGGTGCCCCGCTCACCGTCGCCGAGCGCTCCCTCGGCTTCGCCGCCGCCAAGAACTTCCGGGACCTCGGCGGCTACCGCACCACCGACGGCCGCTGGGTGAAGCCCGGCCTCGTCCACCGCTCCAACAAGCTGAGCGGCCTCACCGACGAGGAGCAGCGGCGGCTGCCCGCGCTCGGCGTCGCCCGCGACATCGACCTGCGCAACTACGTGGAGCGCAAGGACGCCCCCGACCGCATCCCGGCCGGTGTGGCCTACCAGGTCGCCGACGTCGCGAGCCTGGAGCACGGCATCCGCTTCCACGACCCGGCCCTGATGACGCTCGCGGAGGCCCTCGCGCTCGGCCTGCTCGGCGGCTCTTCGGACCTGGGGCAGTCCATCGGCTACCCCTTCATGGTCAACTTCACCGGCGCGGACCACGCCTTCCACGACCTGCTCACCGGCATCGCGGGCAGCGCCGCCCAGGGGGACGCCACCGTCTTCCACTGCTCGGCGGGCAAGGACCGCACCGGCTGGGGCGCCGCCGTGCTCCTCACGCTCCTCGGCGTACCGCGCGCGACCGTCGAGGCGGACTTCCTCGCCAGCAACGCCTACACGGGTGACCCCAAGGCCGTCGAAGTGGCCTGGCTGCGCTCGGCGTTCGACAAGGCCGACGACCTGTACGGGGACTTCGACAGCTATGTGCGCCAGGGTCTCGGCCTCGACGACGCGACCATTGAGGGGCTGCGCTCCGCCCTGCTCACCCCGTGAGGCGGCAGCCCGTCACATAAGGTCCCGTGGATACGTCAGAGCGATGACGGAACGCGCCGAGGGAATGTGACGGGTGGGGCAGATGGACACGAAGAACCCGACGGGTACCGGGCGCCCGGACGACGCGCTCGCCGCGCTCTTCGAGGAGAACCGCAGCCATCTGAAGGCGGTCGCCTACCGCATGCTCGGTTCGCTCAGCGAGGCCGAGGACGCCGTCCAGGAGGCGTGGCTGAAGCTCAGCCGCGCCGACACCGGCGGCGTCACCAACCTGGGCGGCTGGCTCACCACCGTCGTCAGCCGCGTCTGCCTGGACATGCTGCGCTCCCGCACCTCGCGGCGCGAGGAGCCCCTCGACACGCATGTGCCGGACCCCGTCGTCCGGCGCGCCGCCGAGAGCGCCGCCCCGCCCGTCCTCGACCCCGAGCAGGAGGCGCTGCTCGCCGACTCCGTGGGCCTCGCGCTCCTGGTCGTCCTGGACACGCTGGCCCCCGCCGAGCGGCTCGCGTTCGTCCTGCACGACCTGTTCGCCATGCCCTTCGACGAGGTCGCGCCCATCGTCGAGCGCACTCCGGCCGCCACCCGGCAGCTCGCGAGCCGCGCCCGGCGCCGGGTCCGGTCGACGGCCCCCGAGCCCGATCACGCGCGCCAGCGCGAGGTGGTCGGCGCGTTCCTCGCGGCCTCGCGCGGCGGCGACTTCGACGCCCTCGTCACGCTGCTCGACCCGGACGTGGTGCTGCGCGCGGACAGCGGTGCCCTGGAGCCGGGCGGCTGGTCGCGCCTGGTGCGCGGCGCGGCGGACGTGGCGCGGCAGGCGGCGGCCTTCGGCAGGTTCGCGCACGAGCCGCGCCTCGTGCTGATCAACGGGGTGCTCGGCGTCCTGTCGCTGGCCGACGGCAAGCCGCAGTCGCTGATGGACCTCACCGTCGTGGACGGCCGCATCGTGGAGATCAACATCCTGGCGGACGCGGAGCGGCTCGCCGCCCTGGGGGTCCCGGAGCTCCTGGAGGACTGAGGGGCGCATACGGTCGGTGGGGTCACCGAAGTCCAGGAGAGCCGCCATGCCCCCTCGCCCCGCCGACCGCCCTGCGGACCGACCCGCCGACCGCCCGGCCGACCGCCCGGCCGACCTCTCGTACGCCGAAGTGGCCCAGGCCCGCACCCGCGTCGCGGGCCACACCAGGACCGTGACGGTCTCGCCGTCCGACCATCTCGGTCCCGGCCGCCGCGGCCCCGACCACCGCGGCCCCGACCACCTCGGTCCCGGCCACCTCGGTCCCGTTCCCGGGGTCCCGGCGGGCGCCGAGGTCTTCTTCGCCCACGAGTACCTGCAGCACACCGGCTCGTTCAAGGCCCGGGGGGCCGCCAACTTCGTGTCCGCGCACGCGAGTTCGGGGACCCTGCCCCCGGCGGGCGTCGTCATCGCGAGCGGCGGCAACGCGGGGGTCGCCTGCGCCTGGGCCGCCCAGCGGCACGGCGCCGTGGCCACCGTCTTCCTGCCCACCACGGCGCCCGCCGTGAAGGTCGCCCGGCTGCACGCGTTCGGCGCGCGAGTGCGGCAGGTCGGCAGCGAGTACGCCGAGGCCCTGGAGGCGGCGCGCAAGTACGCCGCGGAATCAGGGGCGTTGGAGAGCCACGCCTACGACCACCCGCTGATCGCCGCCGGAGCGGGCACCCTCCTGGAGGAGATCCGGGAGGCCCGCCCCGACGTGGACACCGTCGTCGTGGCCGTGGGCGGCGGCGGACTCTTCGCCGGGGTCACCGCCGCGGCCCACCACCACGGTATCCGCGTGGTCGCGGTCGAGCCGGAGCACTGCCGCGCCCTGAACGCAGCGCTCGCCGCCGGGGAGCCGGTCGCCGTCCCGGTGGACTCGGTCGCGGCCGACTCCCTCGGCGCCCGCCGCGCCACGCCACTGGCCCTGGACTGGGCCCGCCGCACCGCTTCGCCCTCGGCCCTCGTACCGGACGAGGCGATCGTCGCCACCCGCCAACTCCTGTGGGACCAGCACCGGTTGGCCGTGGAGCACGCCGCCGCCACCGCGTACGCGGCTCTGCGCACCGGCGCCTACGCGCCCGCCCCCGGGGAGAAGGTGTGCGTGGTGCTGTGCGGCGCGAACACGGACCTCAGCGACCTGATGCCTCCGCAGCCGTCCCGGTAGCAGTCGCCTCGGCCGTGGCCTCGGCCGCCGACCTCGCCCGCCGCCGGCCGGCCCAGATGGTGAGACCGGCGAGACCGGCCAGCACCACGGCGGCCACGCCGAGCCCCAGGGCCCCGGGGTTGACGTACCCCGGCACCCCCACGTCGTACGTCGCGCCGCCCTTGACGTGGCAGCCGAAGCGCAGCGGCAGATAGGTGGGCCGGTAGCCGTCGATGTCCCCCGCGTGCGCGGGCCCCACCGCGTGCTGGCAGGCGTCCGTGCGCGACGTCTCGTCGAAGGTCATCAGGTGCACGGCGCCCCAGGCGTACAGGGCGATCGCCCCGGCCCCCGAGAGCGCCGCCGTCGCACGCAGCCACACGGCCGGGCCCGCCAGGGGGAGGCCGTGCCGGGTCAGGGTGGTGCAGGCGTACGCGGTGAGCGAGGTGGTGAGGATGAGGCCGAGCAGGGCGATGCCCATCAGGCTCATCCAGTCGTGGCCGTCGAACGGGTCGGTCGTCATGGCTGGGGAGCCCCCCGCTCCTACCGGTGAATGAGTCGCCCGAACTTATCAGGGCCGGTCATCACCGTAGGAACTTCGCCACTGTGAGAAAACGGACGGGGGGCCGAGGGAACTCAGGCGTCGATCACCACATCCGACACCGGCACCGACTGGCACGTGAGGGCCGCCCCGTCCGGCAGGTCCTCCGACGGCGTCACCAGATGGGCGACCTCGCCCCCCAGCACCCCGCACGCGCAGCTCTCGCACTGGCCGACCCGGCAGCCGCTGGACATCCGCACGCCCGCGCGCTCGCCGAGGGCCAGCAGGCTCCCGGAGTCCTTGGTCCACGTCACCTCGCGGCCCGAGCGGGCGAAGCGCACCGTGAACTCCGCGCCGTCCGGCAGCTCCACCTCGCGGCGCGCGGCCCGGAACTTCTCGCTGAAGATCTCGAAGCGCGGCACACCCCGGGCGCGCAGCCCCTCGGTGAGTGCTTCGAGCATCGGCTCGGGCCCGCACAGGTAGAAGCGGGCGCGGCGGGCGATCAGGTCCGGGGCGACGGCGTCGACGGTGATGCGGCCCGTGCGGTCGTAGTCACGGCCGCACACGTCCTCCGCGCCGGGGTCCGAGTAGTGGTCGACGATCCGCAACGCCCGTATCCGGCCCTGGAGTTCCCGCAGCCGGTCCCGGAACGGATGGTCGGCGGAGCCCGCCGTGCCGTAGTGCAGCACGACCTCGGGGACGGTGCCGCCGGTCGCGGCGAGCGTCTCCAGATAGCTCATGAAGGGCGTGATGCCGATGCCGCCCGCGAGCAGCACCACGGGGGTGTCGGTGTCCGTGGGGATGCTGAACACCCCGCCGGGCTGCGCGAGTCGCAGCCGGTCGCCCGGCTTCAGCTCCTCATGGACGTACGAGGAGAAGGCGCCGTCGGGGAGGCGGCGCACGGCGACTTCGTACGCGGTGCGGCCGCCGTCGACGGCGGGGCCGGTCAGCGAGTAACTCCGGCCTTCGGCGAGGGTGTTGGCGGACCCTTCTGCGGGGGAGCCGGGGGAGCCGGGGGACCCCTCCATGCCCTCGGCCCGTACCGTCACGTGCTGTCCCGGCCGGTAGTCCGGCAGCGGCCCGCCGTCCACCGGCTCCAGGCGCAGTGTGCGCACGCCCCGGGCCTGGTCCGCGACGGCGGCCACCGTGAAGGGCCGGGTGCCGCTCCACGAGCCGTCGTCCGGCGCCGGGCGCAGCTCGCACACGGCGGACCGCAGCGGCGCCGAACCGCTCAGCGGATCGGTCGTCTCGTGCCCGACCAGCAGGTTGAAGTTGCTGCCGAGGCCGCTGACCGGGTCCGCGCCGGGCAGGCCCAGGTCGGGGGCGTCCTGCCACCAGCCGTACTCGCCGACCACCACCGACGGGTGCAGCGAGTCGTCGAAGCGGGCCCGCAGGCGGATGGAGCCGCGCGGCGTCGACACGTCCACCCACTGCCCCTCGCGGATGCCGCGCGCGGCCGCTGTCTCCGGGTGCAGGTCCACTGACGGGTCGGGGGAGCGGCGCCGCAGCGAGGCCAGGGCGCGCTGCTGGCTGTGCACGAAGTAGCCGTGCTTGGCGCAGGTGAGGACGAGCGGGTGCGCGGGGTCGGGGGCGGTGGGGTCGCGGTGCTCGGGCACGGCCGGGTAGCCGTGCTCCAGGAGCCGCTCCGAGTAGAACTCCACGCGCCGGGTGGGGGTGTTGAAGCCGGTGACGCCGGTCATGCCCGTGGCACCGGAGCCGCCGCTGTCGTCCGCCGTGGGCCGCGCGTACTTCTCGTACGCCTCCGGCCGGGGCACCCGCACCCCGCCCGGGCGCCCGCGCAGCTCCTCGGCGGTCAGGCCGAGCGGCTCCAGCTGCCAGTCCCAGGCGGCCTCGACGTCCCCGCCGAAGAACAGCTCGCCCATGCCGAGGCGGCAGGCCAGATCGAAGACGAACTCGGTGTCGGAGCGCGACGCGCCCTGCGGCGCGACGACCCGGGGCCGCAGCTGCACCTGCTCCTGCGCCCGGTGGCTCACCTCGAACCCGAAGCGCAGCGCCTCCCGTTCGTAGGCGCTGTTCACCGGGAGCACGATGTCGGCGCTGGTGCTGGTCGGGTTGTGGAACAGGTCGAGGTGCACCTGGAAGTCCAGGGCGCGCAGGGCCCGCGCGGTCCGCTCCGAACCCGGCTGCGCCACCACGAGGTTGGACCCGAAGGCGATCAACGCCCGTACGGGATAGGGCTGGTGCTCCTCGATGGCGCGGCACAGGTCGCCCGCGTTGATGTACCCGGAGGCTTGCGGGCCCAGCGGGTGCCGGTCCAGGCCGAGGGCCTTGGCGCGCTGCTCCGGCGCGAACTGGCCGGGGTGCGAGGCGGGCCTGAAGGGCGGCGGGGCCACCACGTGGTTGCCGCCGCGCCGGTCGAAGGACCCCGTCAGGGCGTACAGGGTGGCGAGGGCCCGCTCGGTCTGCGCGGCGTTGGTGCTCTGCCCGACGCCGGTCCAGCCGTAGTAGGTCACCGACCGCGCCCGGCCGATCTCCCCGGCGAGCGCCCGGATCTCCTGCTCCGGGATCCAGGTGGTGCGCGCCACCCGCTCCACCGGCCACTCGGCGCAGGCGTCCACGTACGACTGGAAGGCGGGCACGCAGGCGACGGCGCCGCCGTCCGCGAGGGGCACCTGCCGCGTCCCGCGCAGCGCGAACCGCTCCGGGCGCACCGCTGCGGCACGCGTGTCGTACGCGGCGGCCGCCCCCGCCTCCTCGTCCCATACGGTGAACTCGCCGCCGGACAGTCCGAGTTCACCGGCGCGCAGGAACCGTCCGCTGTCGGCGCGCACCAGCAGCGGCGCGTTGGTCCACGCCCGCACGAAGTCCTCGTCGTACGCCTCGTCCTCGATCAGCAGCCGGGCCAGGCCGAGGGCGAGCGCGGCGTCCGTGCCGGGCCGGACCCGCAGCCAGTGGTCGGCCTGGAGCGCGCTGGTGGAGCGGCGCGGGTCGACGACGGCCAGCTTCATGCCGCGCGCCTGCGCCGCCGAGACGGCGGCGGACTGGGCCAGCCACGTCTTGGCGGGGTTGAAGCCCCAGAGCAGGGCGAGGTCGGCGTGCGCGTAGTCGGGCGGCGGGATCGGGCAGCCGAAGGTGAAGGCGTGCGCGACGTCCTTGTGCCAGTTGCAGATCTCGGCGCTGTAGACGGTGTTGGGGCTGCCGAAGTGCCGGACGAACCGCTCGATCCACTCGGTGGCGTCCGACACCGAGGTCCCGCTCGGCGTCGCCACCCCGAAGGCCACGGCCTCCGGCCCGCTCTCCTCGGCGATCCGCCCGATCCGCCCGGCGATCTCCGTCATCGCCTCGTCCCAGGTGATCGGCTCCCAGCCGGGGTCCGGGTCGGACTTGGGGCGGGTCCGGCGCAGGGGCGTGGTGAGGCGCCGGGTGCTGTGCGCGAGCTCCGCCGCGGACCGGCCCTTGGGGCACATCGCGGAGCCCGTGGGGTGCTCCGGGTCGGGCCGTACGCCGGTGATCCGGCCGCCCTCGACGGTGAACACGGCGCCGCAGCGGGACTTGCAGAGGGTGCAGAACCCTCGTATCTCCTCGGCGGCGGCCGACTTCTCGCGGGCCTCTTCGACGGGCACGGGGACCTCCGGACGCGTGCGGCGGCGTTGCAGCTGTCCCTGTCCATGGGACCACCTCCATGGGACACCCGGATGATCGATCATTCGAGCCGCCGAAGGTACCTTTCGACGGGCCGAAGGCCCTGTATCGGCCACGGAGGCGTCAGGGCTCCGACAGATACGGGACATGTCCAGAAGCGGCAGCCGATGCCCATGGGAAGCTCTGGCCATGACAGCCGGGGCCCCGCAGGATCAACTGGACGAACTGCTCGCACACGCCCGCACGATCCTGCCCGACGTGACCGACCTCCGCCGCCGCCTGCACCGCCACCCCGAGCTGGGCCTGCATCTGCCCCGCACCCAGGAGGCCGTGTGCGCGGCCCTGGCGGACATCGGCCTGACCCCGGTGCGGGGCAAGGCGCTCAGCTCGGTGACCGCCACGATCGACGGCGCCGCCCCCGGGCCGACCGTGCTGCTGCGCGCCGACATGGACGCCCTGCCCCAACAGGAGGAAACCGGGCTCGAGTTCGCGTCCGAGGTGCCCGGCCGTATGCACGCCTGCGGCCACGACATGCACACCTCGATGCTGGTCGGCGCGGCCCGGCTCCTCGCCGCGCGCACCGAGCGGCTCGCGGGCCGGGTGGTCCTCATGTTCCAGCCCGCCGAGGAGTCGGACGGCGGCGCGCTGCACATGATCGAGGAGGGGGTCCTGACGCCGCCCGGCGGCGACCCGGTGGCGGCGGCGTTCGCCCTGCACGTCACCACGCGCTACCCGTCCGGCACGGTCCACCTCCGGCCCGGCCCCACCTTCGCCGCCTCCGACACGCTGCACCTCACGGTGCACGGGGCCGGCGGCCACGCCTCCACGCCGCACCTCGCGCTCGACCCGATACCCGTGGCCTGCGAGATCGTCCAGGCCCTGCAGACGATGATCACCCGCACCGTGAACGTCTTCGACCCGGCCGTCCTGACCGTCGCCCGCATCGACGCGGGCACGACGACCAACATCATTCCCGAGACGGCCCGCATCGACGGCACGCTGCGCACCCTGTCCCCGGAGGCCCGGGCCGCGGTCCTGGACTCGCTCCGCCGGGTCGTCCACAACGTGGCGGCCGCCCACGGCGCCACCGCCACCGTCGAACTCAGCGAGGGCTATCCGCCCGTCGTCAACGACACGGACTTCGCCGCCGCCACCACCCGCTGGGCGACCGCCGCGCTCGGCACGGAGCGCGTGCACCGCCTCGCGGAGCCCTTCATGGGCGCGGAGGACTTCAGCTACGTCCTCGAACACGTCCCCGGCACCATGGCCTTCCTCGGCACCAGGCCCCCCGGCCAGCCCCCGGAGAACGCCCCCGACTTCCACTCCAACCGTGTCGTCTTCGACGAGCCCGCGATGGCCACGGGCACCGCGCTGTACGCGGCGGTGGCATGCGGCCACCTGGCGCGCTGAGGTCCGCCGGAGTCCGCCCCGGCGACTGGCCCCCCACGGTTTCGTTTTCCGGCCTGACGGGGGCGGGCGCCGCGGTTCGGGTTTCGTTTCCGGGCTAGGTGATGCGGGGCCCGGCCACCATGATGGAGGGGAAGCCGATGGCCGCCATCGCGTGCTGTCCGCGACGGCGGCCCCCATGCGCGAGGGCACCGCGGCTCGACTCCCCTTCCTGCCGCGCATCCCTTGCGCGATGGTGTCCTCACCGGGACCGGGGCGCGCGGGAGTTGGCCCCGGGCTGGCACAGGCCGGGAGGACGCAGGTCCAAGCCGCTGCCGTCAGCGCCGCGGCTTGGACCGCCCGCAGCAGGGGGCGGATGGCGATGGATTCGCAGGTGTTCGACAGTGACGACATAGAGCTGACAGAGGACTTCCTCTGCCGGGCGTATGCCCGCATGCGGGTCAGCAGCAGCACCCCGCACCACAGCCGGACCCACTTCCGCCGTGCGTCGATGCCGCTGGTCAGCGTCGACGAGCTCGATCTGGGCTTCGAGATGAGCTACGCGGTGACCCCGCTGGGCAAGTTCTGCCTGTGCCTGGTGCACGAGGGAACCATCCAGGACCACACCTTCCAGGGCGTACGGGACTCCTTCGGCCCGGGCGACATGGTGCTCCTCGCGCCCCCGGACCTCCCCTACGCGGGGCGGATCTGCAGGACCCGCTACAACATCACCCTGCTGGACCCCGCCCTGCTCGACCAGGTCGCCGCCGGGGCTGACCCGTCCCGCGGACCGGTACGGCTGACCGGGCACCGGCCGCACTCACCGGGCGCCGCCCGCCAGCTGACGCACACCGTCCTCTACGTGCGCGACCACATCCTGGCCGACCCGGAGACCGCCCGCGAGCCGCTGCTCGCCGCGGCCGCCGGCCGGCTCCTCGCCGCGAGCGTCCTCGCCGCGTTCCCGAACACCGCACGCGTCGAGCCGACGGCCCAGGACCGCAACGACGCCCACCCGGCCACCCTCAGGCGGGCCATCGCCTACATCGACGACCACGCCGACCAGCCGCTGTCCGTCGCCGAGATCGCCGCCGCCGCCCATGTGACCATCCGCGCCCTGCAGTACGCGTTCCGCCGGCATCTGGACACCACGCCCCTGGCCTATCTGCGCAGGGTGCGCCTCGCCCTCGCGCACCAGGACCTGCGCACGGCGCACGGCAGCGGTGCCACGATCGAGCGCATCGCCGCACGCTGGGGCTTCCCGCACCCGGGCCGCTTCGCCGCCGCCTACCGCAGGGCCTACGGGGCCGCTCCCTCCGTCACCCTGCACAACAAAACCGCACCCGGACCGGCATGAACGCCGTGCTCGGCGAACTGCGGACCGGGTGCGGTGAGACAGGCGACGTGCCCCGCCAGGCAGCGGGGCAGACGGCCTGGGCACAGATCAGGCCTTCTTGGTCTCCCAGAAGATCTTGTCGATCTGGGCGATGTAGTCCAGCGCCTTCTGGCCCGTGGCCGGGTCCGTCGAGCCCTTCGCGGCCGAGAGGGCCTTCAGGGCGTCGTTGACCAGCTGGTGCAGCTCCGGGTACTTCTCGAAGTGCGGGGGCTTGAAGTAGTCGCTCCACAGCACCGAGACGTGGTGCTTGGCGAGCTCGGCGCGCTGCTCCTTGATGACCGTGGCACGCGCCTGGAAGTGCGGGTCGTCGTTGCCGGCCATCTTTTCCTGGACGGCCTTCACCGACTCCGCCTCGATGCGGGCCTGGGCCGGGTCGTACACGCCGCAGGGCAGGTCGCAGTGTGCGCTGGCCTTCACCTTGGGGGCAAACAGGCGGGAGAGCATTGAGCTGTCCTTCCTCGTGATCGTCTTCTCAGGTGGGACATTACTCCGTGAGAGACGGGTTTTCGCGGGTGCCCCCATGGGCTTAGGACAAAAGTCCAGGGCCACACTGGGACTGGTGGAGGATGGAACCGGAGGCCGGACAGGAGTGAGCGGGAGGTTGTCTGATGCCTGAGACCGCGGGGGTTGACGGGCGCGAGGCGCGGGTGCCGTTCCAACTCATCGAGGTGGACGGGCCGTCGATGGTGCCGACGCTGTACCCGGGCGACTGGATGCTGGTGCAGCACGGGGCCCGGGTGCGGCCGGGGGACGTGGTGATCCTGCGTCATCCGCTGCAGCAGGACCTGCTGGTGGTGAAACGTGCCGTCGAGCGGCGCGAGGGCGGCTGGTGGGTGCTCGGGGACAACCCGTACAACACGGGCGGCGACAGCAATGTCTACGGAGTCGTCCCCGAGGAGCTCGTACTGGCGCGGGTGCGGGGCCGGTTCAGGCCACTGACGCGCGTACGGCAGGAGCGGGAGGCGGCGGGCCGGAGTCAGCTGTCGCTCGGCGCGCTGGCCTCCTGGGCCGTGTCCGCGGTGCGGCCGGTGCTCGCCGACCGCTCCGTCTCCAAGCGCTTGCGGGCGCGGTAGGCGGCGACGTTGGCACGGGTCGCGCAGCGGTCCGAGCAGTAGCGGCGGGAACGGTTCGTCGAGGTGTCGAGGTAGGCGTTGCGGCACGGCGCTGCCTCGCACAGCCCGAGCCGCTCCACCCCGTGCTCCGTCAGGTGGAAGGCGAGACCCATCGCGGCGATGGCCGCGAACCCCGCGGTCGCGTTCGACGAGTGGTCCGCGAGGTGCATGTGCCACAGCGGCCGCCCCTCGTCGTCCCGGTTGTCGTGCCCCGAGATCTGCGGACTGACGGGGAACTCCATCAGCAGCGAGTTCAGCAGGTCCACGGCGAGCGTCTCGTCGCCGCCGTCGGCAGCTTCGAAGACGGCCCGCAGCCGCCCCCGCACGGAGCGGAAGCGCGACAGATCGGACTCGGTGGCCCGGCGCGCCATCTGCGTATGCGGCCCGAACAGCTCCCGGATCACCTCGACCGACGTCAGCGCATCCTTGCTGCGGCCCGGCTCCTCGGTGTTGACCAGGCGCACCGCGTAGTCCGAGTAATAGGCCAGTTCCACTTGTAGTCCTTACGGGGTCGGGCTAGGGTCAGCTCATCGGCACGTAATGGTCGATCTCAGTACCAGGGTATTACGGAGTGGAGTGTTCCTGATGGCGCACACAGCGACCGACGACGCGACCAACCCGGCGGGCACCGACTGGCGCGCCTGGCAGGACAGCTGGGACCGCCAGCAGCAGTGGTACCTGCCGGACCGCGAGGAGCGGTTCCGGATCATGCTCGACATGGTCGAGGCACTGGTCGGCACCGAGCCCCGCGTGCTGGATCTCGCGTGCGGTACGGGGAGTATTACGGACCGGCTCCTCCAGAGGTTCCCGAACGCCACCAGCACGGGCGTCGACCTCGACCCGGCGCTCCTCACCATCGCCGAGGGCACGTTCGCGGGCGACGACCGCGTCACGTTCGTGACCGCGGACCTCAAGAACCCTTCCTGGACAGCCGAGTTGCCGCATGCCACATACGACGCGGTCCTCACGGCGACGGCCCTGCACTGGCTGCCCAGCGGGCCCTTGGCCACCCTCTACGGCCAGATCGCCGAACTGGTCCGCGACGGCGGCGTGTTCATGAACGCCGACCACATGCCCGACCCCGCCACCGCGCGCATCAACGCGGCCGAGAGCGCGCTGCGCCGCGCCCGCATGGACCGCGCGAAGGCGGAGGGCGTCCTGGACTGGAAGGAGTGGTGGCAGCTCGCGGCCGCCGACCCGGTCCTCGCCGGGCCGACCGCCCGCCGCTTCGAGATCTACGGGGACCACGCGGACGGGGACATGCCGTCGCTGGAGTGGCACGCGCGGACGCTGCGGGAGGTGGGGTTCGGGGAGGCTCGGGGGGTCTGGGGGTCGCCGGCTGATGCGGTGGTGCTCGGGCTGAAGTGAGGCCACCTGTAAGGGAGAAGAGCGAAGGGGCGGTACGGGTGTCCGTACCGCCCCTTCGCTCATGCCACCCGCGTACCGCTACAGCACCTTCGACAGGAACGACTTCGTCCGGTCGTGCTGCGGGTTCGTCAGGACGTCGCGCGGGTGGCCCGACTCGACCACCACGCCCTCGTCCATGAAGACGAGGCTGTCGCCGACCTCGCGGGCGAAGCCCATCTCGTGGGTGACGACGACCATCGTCATGCCGGACTCCGCCAAGTCCCGCATGACGTCCAGGACATCGCCCACCAGCTCCGGGTCGAGCGCCGACGTCGGCTCGTCGAAGAGCATCAGCTTCGGGTCCATCGCCAGCGCACGGGCGATCGCCACGCGCTGCTGCTGGCCGCCGGAGAGCTGCGCCGGGTAGTTGGCCGCCTTGTCGGCGAGGCCGACGCGGTCGAGCAGCTGCTGGGCGCGGGCCCTCGCGGTGGCCTTCGTCTCGCCCTTGACCTGGACGGGCGCCTCCATGACGTTCTCGAGCGCCGTCATGTGCGGGAAGAGGTTGAAGCGCTGGAAGACCATGCCGATGTCCCGGCGCTTCAGGGCGACTTCGCTGTCCTTGAGCTCGTAGAGCTTCGTGACGGGCGGCGCCGTCTCGCCCTTCTTGTTCTTCTTCGGCTTGCTCGTCTTCTGGCGGTAGCCGACCAGCTCCCCGTCCACGTACAGACGACCGGCGTTGATCTTCTCCAGGTGGTTGATGCACCGCAGGAAGGTCGACTTGCCGGAGCCGGACGGGCCGATGAGGCAGAACACCTCGCCCTGGGCGACCTCCAGGTCGATGCCCTTCAACACCTCTACGCTGCCGAAGGACTTGTGGACGCCCTCGGCCTTCACCATCGCGTTCATCAGCCCATGCCTCCACGGTTGGACCCGCCGAGCAGGTTCACCTTGATCCTCTGCAGCGGGGTCATCGGCAGCGACCGCAGCGAGCCCCGCGCGAACCTGCGCTCCAGGTAGTACTGGAAGACGCTGAACACGCTCGTCATGACCAGGTACCAGATCGACGCGACGAAGAGCATCTCCATCACGGCGTACGAGGTGGAGCCGATCACCGTCGTCGAGCGCAGCAGCTCGTTGTACGTCACCGCGTACACCAGCGCCGAGGTCTTCAGCATGTTGATGAACTCGTTGCCGGTCGGCGGGACGATCACCCGCATCGCCTGCGGGATCACGATGCGGCGCAGCGTCTTCGCGTGGCTCATGCCGAGCGCGTGCGACGCCTCGGTCTGTCCCTCGTCGACGGCGAGCAGGCCCGCGCGGCAGATCTCCGCCATGTACGCCGCCTCGTTCAGGCCGAGGCCGAGCAGCGCGCACATGAACGGGGTCATCACGTCCGTCATCTCGTCCTTGTAGATCGGACCGAGGTTCAGGACGGGGAAGATCAGCGCGAGGTTGAACCAGAGCAGCAGCTGGACGTAGACCGGCGTACCGCGGAAGAACCAGATGTAGAGCCAGGCGACCGTGGACGTCACCGGGTTCTTCGAGAGCCGCATCACGGCCAGGATGATGCCGAGCACCACGCCCATGACCATGGCGAGCACGCTGATCAGCAGCGTCCGTCCGGCGCCCTTGACCACCGAGTCGGTGAAGAGCTGGTCGGAGACGGTGTGCCACTGGATGTCGCCCTGCGAGAAGGCGTATCCGAGCACGATCAGGATCGCGAGGACCAGCGTGCCGCTGACCCAGCGGCCGTAGTGGCGGACCGGGATCGCCTTGATGGCGACCGGTGCGGCGGCCTCCTTGGAGACGGACACCGAGGTGCCGGGGGCCTTGGCGGCCCCGGAGTCGGCGGGCGGAGTGTCCTCCGGCTCCTTCGGCTCCTTGCTCAACTTGTCAGTCATCGTGACTGCCCTTTCAGTGGTACGACGTCAGTGAACCGGCAGGTCACTTGCCGCTGTTGATGGCCGCGGCGTCGATCGCGCCGGTCTCGGCGCCCCACTTCTTCAGGACCTTCTCGTACGACTTGTCCTTGATGATCGCGTCGACGGCCTCCTTGAGGGCGTCGCGCAGCTTCGTGTTCTTCTTGTCGACGGCGATGCCGAAGGGCCCGGCGTCGTACTGCTCGCCGACGATCTCGAAGGTCTTGCCGCCGCCCGCCTTGCGGGTCAGGTCGAGCGCCACCGGGTAGTCGTTGACGCCGGCCACCGCGCCGCCCGAGCGCACCCGGGTCTGGGCCTCGGTGTCGTCCTCGAAGGACTGGATGTCGATGCTCTTCTTGCCGCCGTCCTCGCACTTCTTGGACTGCGTCTGCAGCGCCTTCTCGTACGTGGTGCCCTGCTGGACGGCCGCGCCCTTGCCGCACAGGTCCTCGATGGACTTGACGCCCTCGGGGTTGCCCTTCTTCACGTACACGGCGGTGCCCGCGATGAAGTAGTCGACGAAGTCGACGCCCTCGCCGAGCTTCTTGCCCTTGTCGTTGAGGCCCTCCTGGCGGGCCTTGGTGTCCGTGATGGAGGACATCGCGGCGTCGTAGCGGCCCGCGTTCACGCCGGTCACGAGGGTGTCGAACTTGGTCGAGGTGAACTTGACCTTGACCCCGAGCTTCTTGCCGATCTCGGCGGCGAGGTCCGGGTCCACGCCGATGATCTCGCCGTTCTCCTGCGACTCCATGGGGGCGTACTCGGCGTTGGTGCCGATGTGCAGCTCGCCCTTCTTCTGGATCTTCGCCGGGAGCTTGTCGAAGAGGGGGGCGCTGTTGTTCTTGCTGCCGCCCCCGTCGTCGTTGCCGCCCTCGGTCTGGTCGCCGCAGCCGGTCAGCAGGAGGGAGCCCGCGACCACGACCGCGCCGACCACGGCTATCCGGGACTTCGCGGACTTCGCAGCCGTCGTACAGGGAGTGAAGCGTGCGGTCGTCATGGTGGGGTCCTCCGGCGGATGAAGGGGGAGTTGCCGTGCGGCCGGGCACACACCTTCGGGTGTCGCGACCTCGTGTGATGAGGCATCTTGCCATTCGGACTGCCCGATTATGGGTGCCAGAGATGTCAAAATCGGATAACGGGGTGTGCGCGAGGTCGAGGGGCCCGGCAGTGCACGGGTGGGACGGACCGGAGTGAACCGCCACTAACCGGACGGCATGCCCCGTATCTCGCCATGTGGACCGTTCCGGGGGCTTCGGCGGACGGATGCCGGACAGATGCCGGGCGGATGCCGGGCGGGTGCGGGACTTTGGCCCGGTGTTCGAGTGCGCGAATTTGAGGTCCTTGGCCCCGCCCCGGGTGATGCGGTCCGCCGCGGTGGCCCCGCGTCCCCGGCCGGGGTCCGGGCCGGAAGTCCGTCTTCCCGTCGTGCCGGGGCGGAGTGAGGCCAATGCCACTCGCCCCCGCCTACCGCCTTCAGGTAGAAAGGTTCGTTACACCCCTCATCCGGGGCCCAGGGCGCGTGTGCGGCGCGCCCGCGTGTTCGTACCTCCCTCCGCCGACAGGCGGAGAACGGACGCGGTGCCCGCCCCACTTCTCAACACGGAAGTGGTCACCCTCGACGAATAAGACTTAAGGGGTCAGAAAAAGTGGCAGCGGAGATCGTCAATCCTCGCAGCGACAGCAGTACGGATCACGAAGGCGCCGAAGAGCCCTTCGATCCGGCCTTCGCGCTGCACCGTGGCGGCAAGATGGCCGTGCAGGCCACCGTGCCCGTCCGCGACAAGGACGACTTGTCCCTCGCGTACACGCCCGGCGTCGCGAAAGTGTGCAGCGCGATCGCCGAGCAGCCCGAGCTCGTCAACGACTACACCTGGAAGTCGAACGTGGTCGCCGTCGTCACCGACGGCACGGCCGTGCTCGGCCTCGGCGACATCGGGCCGGAAGCCTCGCTCCCCGTCATGGAGGGCAAGGCCATTCTGTTCAAGCAGTTCGGTGGCGTGGACGCGGTGCCGGTCGCGCTCGCGACCAAGGACACCGACGAGATCATCGAGACCGTCGTGCGGCTCGCGCCGTCGTTCGGGGGTGTCAATCTCGAAGACATCTCCGCTCCGCGCTGCTTCGAGATCGAGCAGCGGCTCAAGGAGCTCCTCGACATCCCGGTCTTCCACGACGACCAGCACGGCACGGCGATCGTGACGCTCGCCGCCCTGCGGAACGCCGCGAAGCTGACCGGGCGCACGCTCGGTGACCTGCGCGCGGTCATCTCGGGCGCGGGCGCGGCCGGTGTGGCCATCGCCAAGTTCCTGCTCGAGGCGGGCATCGGCGACGTCTCCGTCGCCGACCGCAAGGGCATCGTCAGCAAGGACCGGGACGACCTCACGCCGGTCAAGCGGGAGCTCGCCGAGATCACCAACAAGGCGGGGCTCAGCGGTTCGCTGGAGTCCGCGCTCGCCGGTGCCGACGTCTTCATCGGCGTCTCCGGCGGTACGGTGCCGGAGCCGGCCGTCGCCTCGATGGCGCCCGACGCGTTCGTGTTCGCCATGGCCAACCCGAACCCCGAGGTGCACCCCGACATCGCGCACAAGTACGCGAAGGTCGTCGCCACGGGGCGTTCGGACTACCCGAACCAGATCAACAACGTGCTGGCCTTCCCCGGGATCTTCGCGGGCGCGCTGCAGGTGCGGGCCTCGCAGATCACCGAGGGCATGAAGATCGCGGCTGCTGATGCACTCGCGGGTGTCGTGGGTGACCAGCTCTCCGCGGAGTACGTGATTCCGTCGCCGTTCGACGAGCGGGTCGCCCCTGCGGTGACCGCGGCTGTGGCTGCTGCGGCTCGGGCTGAGGGTGTTGCTCGGCGCTGAGGTCTGCTCGCGCTGTTTTGAAGGTCCCGCCCGTTGTGGCGGGGCCTTCTTTTTCTCCCAGGGCGGTGAGCGGTGCGTGTCACAGCGGGACACTGTTCCGTACGAGGTGGGCGCCCGCCTATCGTCGGCGCCATGTTCGCTGCCTATGCCGCCCGTATCGACCGTGACCAGCCGCTCAGTGGCCTCGAGTTGGGGGAGCGGCCCGCTCCCGAGGCCCGGTCCGGCTGGAGCACCGTGACGGTGCGCGCCGCCTCCCTCAACCACCATGACCTGTGGTCCCTGCGCGGGGTCGGGCTCGCCGAGGACAAGCTGCCGATGATCCTCGGGTGCGATGCCGCCGGGGTCGACGAGGACGGGAACGAGGTCGTGCTCCACTCCGTCATCGGGCAGACCGGGTACGGCGTCGGGCCGGGGGAGGGGCGGTCCATCCTCACGGAGAAGTACCAGGGGACCTTCGCCGAGCAGGTCGCCGTCCCCACCTGGAACGTGCTGCCCAAGCCCAAGGAGCTGTCCTTCGCCGAGGCCGCCTGTCTGCCCACGGCGTGGCTGACCGCCTACCGCATGCTCTTCACCAACGCCGGTGTGCGGCCCGGGGATTCGGTCCTCGTGCAGGGCGCGGGCGGTGGCGTGGCGACGGCTGCGATCGTGCTGGCCAAGGCCGCCGGACTGCGCGTCTTCGCCACCAGCCGCGACGAGGCCAAGCGCAAGCGCGCCCTCGAACTGGGCGCCGTCGAAGCCGTCGAGCCGGGCGCGCGGCTGCCGCAGCGGGTCGACGCCGTCATCGAGACCGTGGGCGCCGCGACATGGTCGCACTCGATCAAGTCCCTGCGGCCTGGTGGGACGCTGGTCATCTCGGGCGCGACGAGCGGCGACCGGCCCTCGCACGCGGAGCTCACCCGGATCTTCTTCCTGGAGCTGCGCGTCGTCGGCTCCACGATGGGGTCCAAGGACGAGTTGGAGGACCTGCTGTCGTTCTGTGCGGCCACCGGTGTGCGGCCCGTCATCGACGAGACGCTGCCGCTGGACCGGGCGCGTGAGGGATTTGAACGGCTCGCTGCGGGTGATCAGTTCGGGAAGATCGTGCTCACGGTCTGAGTCTCCGGGAAGGGGCCGGTGCGGTTACCGGCCCCTTTTTCGCGACCCTCGTGTCAACCTTGGTTGACATCGCTCTCATGTCAACGTAAGTTGACATGCATGACCGAAGCAACAGATCTCGCCGAGCGCGCGGGCGATCGCGACCCACGCGTCGGGTTGCGGGCCGTCGCCGCGCTGCGGCGGCTCGTGGAGCGTCTTGAGGCCGTGCAGGTGCGCAGTGCGCGCCAGCAGGGCTGGTCGTGGCAGGAAGTCGCCACGGAACTCGGAGTGAGCAGGCAGGCCGTGCACAAGAAGTACGGGAGGCAGTGATGTTCGAGCGGTTCACGAAGGACGCCCGCGCCGTGGTGACGGGTGCGGTCGAGGCCGCGGAGGGGGTGGGTGCCGATGCCATCGACGACACCCATGTGCTCCTCGCGCTGCTCGACCGCGAGGCCAGTCGGGCCTCGTTCGCCCTGGCCGCGCTCGGGGCGGGGGAGCGGCGGGCGGAGATCGCGGCGGCGCTGGCCGAGGCGCGGCGGCGTGGTGGGCTCTCGCAGGCCGATGCGGATGCCCTGGCCGGGCTCGGCATCGATGTGGAGGAGGTGGTGTCCCGGGTGGAACATGCGCATGGGGAAGGGGCGTTGGCGGGTGGCGGGGCTGGTGCCGGGGCTGGGGCTCGGCGGGGGAAGCCGGGGCTGTTGAGCCTCGCGGCCTGGACCGGGCATCGGTCCTTCACCCGGGAGTCCAAGGACACGCTGGAGCGGGCGCTGCGCATCGCCACGGCGCGGCGGGACCGGCAGATCGGTGACGAGCACATCCTGCTTGCCCTGACGACCCGGCCGGGTGTGGTGGCGGAGGTGCTCGCCGATCATGGGGTGACGCATGAGGGCGTGGAGCGGGTGTTGTACGGGTAGGGCGCGCGGGCTTCGCTGCCGCGTGGTGCGGGCTTCGCTGCCGTGTGGTGCGGGCTTCGCTGCCGTGTGGTGCGGGTTGCGACTGGGGGCGGGGTGGGGACGCGGCGGTATGTCCGTCCTCGAAAAGCCGGGGGCGCCGGACGAGTTCACGAGTACTGGGGTGGGTGGGGTGCTGTACTGCGGGCGGACATACCGCCGCGTCCCCACCCCTTGCGTCGTCGCCCGGCTGCGGGCCCGTAGCCGCGTCCCCACCCCTTGCGCCGTCGCTCGTCTGCGGGCCGCTTCCCCCTTTCGGGCTTTCCCTTCGGCGTGCGTTTCCCACCCCTTGAGTCGTCGTGCGCCTCCCGGGGAGGGGAGCCTCCGCGCTTACGCGTGGGGTGTGCCCAGTGTCGCCGCGATGAGCGTTGCCGCCGTCGCCAAGTGGTCGCGGAACTCGCGGAGTTGGTCGTCGGTGACGCCGTGGTCGCGGGCCCGGTCGCGGATGTCGTCGCGGAAGCGGTCCAGGAGGCGCTCCAGGTCGCGGGCGGGGTCGCCCGTCGTGTCGGGCTCCTTGGCCCAGTCCGGGAGGAATTCGACCGGGAGCTTCGGGTCGGCCGGGGTGAAGGTGGGGGCGGGTGCCGTGTCCTCGGGGGTGGGGTGGCTGTCGGGTTGGGTGGGCTTCTCCGCAGGGTCCTTCTTGAGGTTCGGGGTGGGGGGTTCCTGCGAGGGTGTCTCGTTGGTCGGTCGGCTCATGTTCTTGCCGAACTCCATGCTGAACTCGCCGAACTCCTTGGCCAGTTCGGACAGTCCCTCGCGCACCCCCGTCGGCCAGTCGCCCTGGGCGAAGTGGTCCTGGACGCGGGTGGCGATGCGCTGGAGCTGTTCCTGGACCTCGGCGTGTGCCTGCTCCTGGGCGTCCTTGGCCTGGCGGCGGGCCTGCTTGGCCTCCTCGCGGGCCCGGCGGCTCTCGTCCTTGGCTCGCCGCGCCTGCTCCTTCCACTCCTGCTTGGCGCGCTTGAACTCCTCCTTGGCCTGGCCCCAGCCTTCCTTGTCGGCCCAGTTGCCCGTGGTGGCGGCGGAGGTGCGTGCCTCCTTCGCGGCGGCGCGCATCTCGCGGCGCAGGTCGCCGACGGCGCCCTGTACCCCGTCCCTGATCTCGGCGGCGAGTTCGGCGACGGACTCGCGGATCTCCAGCTCCAGGTCGGCCAACTCGCCGCTGCGGTCGGCCAGTTCGGCGCGGCCCGCGTCCGTGATCGCGTACACCTTGCGGCCGCCCTCGGTCGTGTGGGTGACCAGGCCCTCGGCCTCCAGCTTCGCCAGGCGCGGATAGACCGTGCCCGCCGAAGGCGCGTACAGGCCCTGGAAGCGCTCCTCCAGGAGACGGATGACCTCGTAGCCGTGGCGGGGGGCCTCGTCCAGGAGCTTCAGCAGGTACAGGCGCAGGCGGCCGTGGGCGAACACGGGGGGCATCTCAGAGCACCTTCTTGTCGGTCGGGGCGGAGGTGTTCTCGGCGGCGGGGGTGTCGGACGGGGGCCTGTCAGTGGGGGCCTCGGCAGTGGGTGACTTGGCAGTGGGTGACTCGTCGGTGGGCGTCCCGTCCGGTGGGGTCGCCTCGTAAGGATCTTCCTCCGTCGGTGGCCTGCGCAGCAGCGCGATCGAGCCGGACACCGTCGTCGCCCGGAGCTTGCCGCGGCCCTCGCCGAGCCGTCCCGTGATCTTCTTCGCGCCCCACTGGCCGCCGACGCGGAGGTCCTCGAAAGCGTTCGACACCGAGCCGCTCGCCGTGTTCGCCTCTACCTCCGCGTCCGCCGGGTGGGGGATGCGGATCGCGATCTCCCCCGACACGTTCAGCAGCGTGACGTCGGCCGGGCGGTCCGCCGGGTCGAGGTCCACGATCATCGAGCCGCTCACCGACTCCGCGCGCACCGCGGGGCCCGTGCCCTCCATGACCGTCAGATCGCCGGAGACCGACTTGAAGGTCAGGTCGCCGCTGACGCCCTGCATCTCCACGTCCCCGGAGACGGAGTCGGCGCGGACCGGGCCGGAGAGGCCGACGAGGGTGGTGGCGCCGGTGATCGTCTTCACCTGCGCGGGCCCCTCGATGCCGGAGACCATGACCGCCGCGCCGACGGCGCCCACCTCGACGCGGGTACCGGCCGGGACGGCCAGCGAGACCGCCGCGCTGCGCCGGTGGCTCTTGAGGTCGAGCAGCCGGAACAGGCCGGGGCCCTTGTGGTCGTCGTGGACGACGGAAAGGGTGCCGTCCTCGTGCGTGACGGTGAGGGCGGGGCCGTTGATGTCGGAGATCTCGAGGCGGGCCGAGGTCTCGTCCGTGCCGACCACGTTCACCGTGCCGTTCACCGTGCGGACGCGGACTGTCTTCAGGGGTGCGCCGAAGGTGAGCTTCCTGGGCTCGTCGACGATCCACTCTGGCATGGGGTTGACCTCCCTGGTCGACGCGACGCACCATATCGCGTCTTCGCTATACACGATATATCGCGGTTCGCAGAAGTCAAGGTGTGGTCCGGTCGCCCTGTCGCTCGCTGCGCCTAGTTCTCTGCGCCAAAGATGGTGAATTGTCCTAGCGTGGGGCCATGTCGTCCGACGATGCCGCCGCCTCCGCCGGCTCCGTGAGCGGGCCCGCCAAGGGTGCGGGTGCGCTGCTGCTCTGCAGGTCCGAACCCGAAGCGGTCGAGTCCGTGGCTCAGTTGCTGCGCGAGCGCATGCTGCTGGTTCCGGCGGGGCCGGAGTGGAGCGTGCTCGTTCCCGAGGGCAAGCCCTGGCTCGACGACGGCGAGCCCGTCGACCGGGTGCTCACCGGGTGGGCCACCGCGCTCGCGGTCGGCGCGCCCTGGCCGGTCCTCGCCCTGTGGTGGGACCCCGACCGCTCCGGCTACACCCTCGCGTCCGGGTTCCGGCGCACCGTCGGGTACGTGTGGCTCGCGAACGGCACGCCCGTCGGGGAGGACGAGGCGATGCGGACCTTCGCGGCCCGGCTCGGCCTCGATCCCGTCCTCGACATGCAGTCCCTGGAGGCGCTGACCCGGCCCGACTCGGAGGCGGACGCGCGGGCGCGGATGCTGGGGCTCGTCGCCGTTCTCTCGCGGGCGGGGCTCGTGCTGCCCGCCGGTCTGGGGCCCGGTGAACCGGCCGATCGGCTGCGGGAGGTCGCTCGCGTGCAGCGTGCTGTGCGGCAGGTGGAGTGGTCCGGGTGGCGTGACGCGGTGCGGGCCGAGCTGGATGTGGTGGAGAGCGGGCCCGCGGGGGTGTGGCTGCGGGGGCCCAAGGCCCGGGGGCTGGCCGTCGCTCAGCTGGTCGCCGGGGTTCCGCTCGCTGCGTGGGCCGTGCGGCGGCGTAGTGGGGGGTGGGCTGTTGCCGGGGTGTTGTTGGTGGTGCAGGGGGTGGTGGGGCTGGCGTATGACCGGGTGCGGGGCGGAAGGGGCTGAGGGGTGGGAGGGGTTGAGGGGTGGGGCCCTGCGGGGCCTTTTCCCCGATCCCGCCCCTTCCCGAAAGGGCGACTCCGTCGCCCTTGGGTGGCCTTCCTGGGGCTTCGCCCCTAGACCCCCGTATCGGCGCTGAACGCGCCTCGTCCTCAAACGCCGGACGGGCTGGAGGGGGCGGGCCGGAGGAGGGAGGCGGAGGAGGGGAGGGCTGGAGGAGGGGGGCTGGAGGGGAGTGGGGCGGAGTTAGTTGGGGTGGGCGTGTACCGCGTTCAGTACCAGTCCCAGCAAGCGGTCCGGCTGTTCCGTGTCGCTCGTGCCACGGGTCGTGGACAGGGCGATCCCCACGACCAGTTGGACCAGGTCGCCCGGGGTCAGGTCGGGGCGGGCCGTGCCCTGCTGCTGGGCTCGGGTCAGGAGTCCCGCCGCCGTTTCGAGGATGCGCTGGTGGCAGTCGAAGCCCAGTGCGTCGGGTGTCGCCGTCTTCTCCAGGACCAGCGCGCCGCCCATTCCCTGGTTCACGCGCGCGTGGGCGAGGAACGCGCTCAGCCAGTCGGCCAGCGCCTCGTCCGGGGAGAGTGGGGACGTGGGGGAGAGGAGCTCGTCCGCCCGGGCGCACAGGGTCTCGATGCGGTCCTTGAGTACCGCCGTCAGCAGGGCGCTGCGGTGCGGGAAGTGGCGGTAGAGGGTGCCGGGGCCCACCCCGGCCCTGCGGGCGATCTCGTTGAGCGAGGCGTCGGGGCCCAGCTCGGCGAAGGCGTCCCGGGCCACGGCGACGATCCGCTCCCGGTTGCGGCGGGCGTCCGCGCGTGGGGGGCGTGCCTGGTCCGTCGTTCGCGGGGTCTGCGCCTCGGGTGCCCGTGCCTTCCGTGTCATCGCCGCATCGTACAAGGGGGGTAGCTAAGCGGAGAAGTTCTCCGTATGGTGTCGAGGGTTATCCGGAGAGGTTCTCCGGAATGTTGGAACGGGATGCCGGATACGGGATTGGGGAGGTGTCGGGTGCTTGCTGGGGATCTGGGGCGGGTCGGGGTCTGGACGTTCGCCTTCGACGCGCAGCCCGCGGGGCTGGTGCGGGAGGGTGCCGCGGAGATCGAGGAGCTGGGGTACGGCGCGCTCTGGTTCGGGGAGGCGTACGGGCGGGACGCGGCGGGGCAGGCGTCGCTGCTGCTCGCGGCGACGCGGCGCCTCGTCGTCGCGACGGGCATCGCCAGCGTCGAACGCAGGGACCCCGTATCCATGGCGATGGTGGAGCGCACCCTGGGCGAGGCGTTCCCCGGGCGCTTCCTGCTCGGCATCGGCGGGCACCGCACCGCGAGCCAGCCCGGCGCCGAACCGGCGTACAGAAGTGGCCGGTCCGGGCCGACGGGCGCCCCGCGCGCGGGAGCCCTGGGGATGATGCGGGACTATCTGGACGCCATGGACGCCGCCGCCCGGCTGCCGGGGGTGCCGGCCGTCCCGGAATCCGTGCCGCGCCGCGTGCTCGCCGCGCTCGGGCCGAAGATGCTTCAGCTCGCGGCCGAGCGGACCTGGGGCGCCCACTCCTACTTCGTCCCCGTCGCACACACCGCACGCGCCCGCGCGGCCCTCGGCCCGCACGCCTTCCTCGGGGTCGAACAGGCCGTCGTGCTCGACCGGAACCTGGACCGGGCCCGCGAGGTCGCGGCGGCACATGTCGCGGGCTACATGGCGATGGCCCACCACCAGATCGCGAACGTGCGGCGGCTCGGGTTCGGGGACGAGGATTTCGTGGACGGGCGGCCCAGCCGTCGTCTGGTGGACGCGATCGTCGCCTACGGAGACGTCGACGCTCTCCACGCGCGCGTGCGGGAACATCTGGACGCGGGCGCCGACCACGTCTGTGTGCAGGTGCTGACCGCCGACCCGGGGGTGCTGCCGCGCGCGGAGTGGCGCGAGCTGGCGCCCGCCCTGGTGGGGTGAGATCCGGCCCCGGGAGACCTGGAAGGCGTGGAACGCCTACTCGTCGTCGTCCTCGTCGTCCAGGCGCGCCAGCCACGTCGCCAGGCGTTCGACCGGGACCTCGAAGTCCGGATTGAGGTCCACGAAGGTGCGGAGCTGCTCGGCGAGCCACTCGAAGGTGACCTCCTCCTCGCCGCGCCGCTTCTCCAGCTCCTCGATGCCACGGTCGGTGAAGTACAACTCGTGCTCCTGTGTTCCTGGTGCGAAGGGGGCCGGATCCGCGTACGGAATTCCGGCGAGAATCCATCGTAGGCCGTGCTGGAACACGGTCGCCCTGCAACCGTGTCCGCCCTTAACCTCGTCGTGGATCAAGTGAGGTCGCTGAGGGGCGCGTTGGGCCGCTCGCGAGACGGGGAGACGGGGGACGGGGCGTGGCCGGACATGTGCAGCGGATCGAGCTGCCGGGCGGGCAGATCGTGTACGCCCGGGTCTCCACGGGGACCGGTGCGGGCGAGGACGACGAGGACGTCGGCGTTCTCGAGACCGCCGTGGCCAAGGTCGAGGAGCTCGGCGAGCTGATCCGCAGGGTCGGCGGCTCCGTGCTCGACGCCGCGAGCGCGGTCGCCCCCGACGAGGCGAGCATCACCTTCGGGGTGGAGCTCAGCGCCAAGTCCGGCAAGGTCCTCGCCGTGCTCGCCGAGGGCGAGGCCAAGGCGTCGGTGCAGGTCCAGCTGACCTGGCAGTTCGACCGCGAAGCCCGTAACGACGGGACCGGCGGCACCGGCGGCACCGGCGGCACCCATGGAACCGGCAATACCGGCAACACCGATGGAACCGGCAGCACCGGCGGAAGCGGCGCCCCCGGCACCGGCGGCCCCCATGCCTGAGCCCCACCTCCGCCTCGACGCCCTCACCCAGGCCGCCACCGTCCAGCTGCTCGCCGCCGAAGGGGACGGGGACGGGGCCTCGCTGTGGGGCAGCGGGTTCTTCGTCGCGCCCGGGTGGGTGCTGACCTGCGCGCATGTGCTGATGCCGCACGTGGGGCGGGACCTCGGGCGGGTGTTCGCGGTGCGCGGGGCCGAGCTCAACGACGGGATTCCCGTGGCGGCGCGGCTCGACCAGTGGCTGGTGACCGACGCCGGGCGGTCCGTGGTGCCGCCGCACGAGGACCTCGCCCTGGTGCGGCTCGTCGGCGCCGAGGGTGAGGAGGAGGGGGCGGAGGAAGGGGAGGGGGAGTACCGGGACGCGTACGGGGACCGGTACGAGCACGAGTGCGTGTGGCTCGCCGATCGTGCCGTCCGGCACCTCGGGCCCGTCACCGTCTACGGGTACCAGCCCGACGAGGCCGGCGGGCGCGCCGCCGGGGCCAAGCCGTGGAGCGCGGAGGCCGAGACGAACGCGCGCGACGGTGACTGCGGGCTGCGTCTCGCCCCTGACGTGGCCTTCCCCAAGGGGGTCTCCGGCGGGCCGCTGCTCGACCCGCGCACCGGGGCCGTCGTCGGCCTCGTCAAGGCGCGCCGCAAGGAGCGCGACGGGGGGCTCGCCATCGCGCTGCCCGCGCTGCGCCGGTTCGGCGCCCGCTACCGCGAGGTCATGGCCGCGCACGACCGCTGGCACGCCACGTCGCCGCGTCCCGTCGTCGGTGACAACTGGATCGACGAGCAGCAGCGGCTCCTCGGGAGCGATCCGCGGCCGGGGCCCGAGGACTGGACGCCGAAGGACCGGCGCGCCGCCCTCGGCCTGCTCGCCGGGCTGCCCGCGCCCGCCGCCGCGCCCTCCGTCGCCCGGCTCGTGCGCAAGGTGCGCGGCCGCAAGCCGCCCGGCGCCCCGCCGTCCCTGCTCGGCTGGCGCGACGGCCACGGGCTGCTCTACGACGGTGAACTCCCGCAGGACGCCCTCACGTTCCTGCACTACCTGCGGCTCGTCGCCCTGTATGTGCGGGAGAGGGGCGGGGATGCTGGGGCTCTGGAGCGGTGGGTGAGCGCGCGGCTCGGGGAGGATGACCGGACCCATCTGCACGCGCTGGTGACCGATGCCCGGCTGCCCGATGCCCTGCTGCCCGCCCCCGAGGCCCCGCCGCGCTCCCTCGTCGCCTACCCGGGGCCCGGCGAAGGGCCCACCGTCACCGTCCTCCTCGACCCCGTGATCGGTGCGCGGCCCGCCCGCTTCCACTGGCAGATCTGGGTCAACGACAGCGTGTACGACGGTGAGACGCACATGGTCGCCGAGGACTACTCCGGAGAGGGCTTTCTGCCGAAGGACCTGGTGCAGTCGCTGCGTGACCCGCTCGCCCGGACCCTGCACGGGCAGGACGGCGAGGGCCCTCCCGTACCGCTCGAATTCGCCCTGCCCGCCGAGCACTTCGACACCCAGGTGCACCGCTGGCGGCTCGACGACATCGGGCTGCTCTACGCCAGCGAACACCTGAGCACGCAGCGCGCCGTCGTCCTGCGCGCGCTCACGCGCCGGGGAGAACCGGACAAAGAGTGGGGCGACCGGTGGCGGGCCCTCACGGAGGCGGGCGGGGTGACGGCGGCCCGGGTGCCCGTGCGCGACAGCAGGCCGCAGGCGCGGCATCTCTCCCGGCTGCCGCACGCCGCGGTCCCGGTCATGTGCCGGCCCGCCGGGCGCGGCACCGGGCGCGAGGTCATGCGGCTCGTCCTCGGCACCGGGCACGGCGTGGCCCTGTGGGACATCGACGGGCACGCCACGCGCGGGTGCCACGATTCCTGCGACGCGCTGCACGCGCGCGTGGAGCGGCTCTTCGGCGGGCTCGACTCGGTGGCCGAACTCCCCGACCGGCTGCGCCACATCCGGCACCACATCAGCCAGGGCGGCGACGGCGGGCACTGGCGCTGGGCCGAGCCGATGGCCCTCCTGTACGACGACCCGAGGCGGCCGCTGCCGCCGGAGGACACGACTCCGGCGGACTCGCCATGAGCGGGCCCACTCGTTCAACCACCTGGCTGGATAAGGATGTTCAGGTGTGCGGGCGTGGGTACATTTTCAGGGGCCCGTTGTGGGCGCCCGTTGCCCCCGTCGGCCAGGACCCGGCCATGACCCGGCCAGCCACCGACCGTCACGACCGTCGACGAGGAGCACGCAGTGACCGGATGGTTCATCTACGAGGGTGTCGGTGGTCCGGATCCGGACAAGATCGACCGGCGGCCCGCGCCGCCGCCCTGGCGCGACTTCGACGCCGAGCCCGTCCCGTACGAGGTCCCGGACATCGACACCGCCACCCAGCGCCGCCTCGGCTCCAGCGCCGTCCCGATGTCCGTCCAGGACGTCGAGACCCTTGAACTCATCAATGCTGCCCTCTACTTGAGGCGTCCCCTGCTGGTCACCGGTGAGCCCGGCTCCGGGAAGAGCACCCTCGCGCACTCCCTCGCCCATGAGCTGGGCCTCGGCCGGGTGCTGCAGTGGGCCGTCGTCAGCCGCAGCGAACTGAAGGACGGCCTCTACTCGTACGACGCGATCGGCCGCCTCCAGGACAACCAGCTCGGCCGCGACCAGGCCGAGGACATCGGCCGCTACATCCGGCTCGGCCCGCTCGGCACCGCCCTGATCGCCGCCGAACGGCCGCGCGTGCTGCTCATCGACGAGCTCGACAAGAGCGACATCGACCTGCCGAACGACCTCCTGAATGTGCTGGAGGAGGGCGAGTTCGGCATCCCCGAGCTGGAGCGCATCGCCGACCGGCCCGGTCAGGAGACCGTGCATGTGCTGACCGACGACGGGCGCCGGGTGCCCGTCACCCGGGGGCGGGTGCGCTGTCGCGCCTTCCCCGTCGTCGTCATGACCAGCAACCGCGAGCGGGAGTTCCCCGGGCCGCTCCTTCGCCGCTGTGTCTCGCTCGACCTGGAGCCGCCGCGCGACCAGCGGCTCGCGGCGATGGTCCTGGCCCACTTCGGGCTCGACGCGTACGACGAGAACATCGACATCGTCGACCAGTTCACCGACGCCGAGTCGGACGGGACCCTGCTCCCCACCGACCAGCTCCTGAACGCCATCTTCCTGGCCCAGCACGCGGCCCGGCAGCAGCCCGGGCGGCGCGAGGAGATCGCCGGGCTGCTCCTTCGGCCCCTCGACCGCGGGCCCCGGTGACCTGAGTTGACCGCCTCCCCGCCCGGACCCGACGCCGCCCCGAGCCGTGCGCTCGCGGTGCTCGTCGCGCGGCTGCGGGAGGCCGGGCTCGCCCCCGGAGTGGAGGAGCTCGCCGACACGCTGTGGCTGGCCGGGCAGGTGGCCGAGCGCAGCGGTGCCCGGAAGCTGCGGCCCGCCGAGCCGCTGCCGGCGCCCGGACCCGGAGGCGGCGGCAGCCAGGGCGGCCAGTCGGTGCTCCGGCCGCCCGAGCCGCGCGCCGACACCGGCTCGACACGGGTGCCCGAACAGGCAAGGCGCGCCCGGCTGTTCGCGCCCACCACCGGCGAGGGCGAACCCGGCGGGCGGGGCGTGCCCGTGCGGGTGCCCGCCGCCGCCGTGCTGCCCGACCCGCTCGGACTGCAGCGCGCGCTGCGGCCGTTGCAGCGCTACCGGCCGCCCGTCCGGCCCGTGCCGCGCCACCTGGACGAACAGGCGACCGCCGAGCGCGCCGCCGACACCGGGCTGCTCGTGCCCGTCCTGCGGCACGCCCGGCGGCGCGCGGCCCGGCTGCTGCTCCTCATGGACATCTCGACCTCAACGGTCGTGTGGGAACAGGCACTTGGCGAACTGCGGCAGGTCTGCGAGCGCTCCGGGGCGTTCCGCGAGGTGCGGGTGGAGTTCCTGCACGAGGGGCCCGGCGGGCGCCCCGGGCACGCCGCCACCGCCCGGCCCGGCACCCCGCTCCAGGACCCCGGCCGCCTCAGCGACCCCACCGGCAGCCGCCTCACGCTCGTGCTCAGCGACTGCGCGGGACCGATGTGGCGCAGCGGCCGGATGCAGCGGCTGCTCCACCGGTGGGGCGCCCTCGCGCCGGTCGCCGTCGTCCAGCCGCTGCCCCAGCGCATGTGGCTGCGCACCCATCTGCCGGCCCGCCGCGGACTGCTGCACCGGTGCGAAGGGCCCGCCGGACGGCTCGAGTTCGAGCCCGCGGGCGGCGGCCACGCCCCGGGTGGGGGCGTCCCGGTGCCGGTGCTCGCGCTGCGCCGGTCCGCCGTCGAGGGCTGGGCGGGGCTCGTCGCGGGCTCGACCGGGCAGTGCCTGGAGGGCGCCGCCGGGTGGGCCCTGCCGGGCCACGCGCCCTCCGGCGCGCCCGTGCGGGCCCGGCAGGAGGTCGGCGGCGCGGAGCGGGTGCGGGCCTTCAAACGGACGGCGTCAGGACCGGCGTGGCAGCTCGCCGTGTATCTGTCGGCGGTGCCGCCGATCCTGCCCGTCATGCAGCTGGTGCAGCGCGCGATGCTCGCGGGCAGCGGGCCCGAGGTGCTCGCCGAGGTGCTGCTCGGCGGGCTGCTGCGGCGCAGCGAGCGCCAGGCCGAACCGGAAGTCCTCGGTTACGAGTTCCTGGACGGCGTCGAGGCCGCGCTCCTCGACCACCTCGCCGAGGACGACGTACGGCTGCTGCAGAAGCACTGCTCCGACTACCTGGAGCGGCGCTTCGGGCGCACCGTCCACAACTTCCCCGCGACGGCGGTGGCGCTGCTCGGCGACGCGGCCGAGCCGGACCAGCCGGCCGAGCGCGGGGCCACGGCGGACCACCCGGTGCTGCGGGCGTTCGCGGAGGTCTCCGGGGAGGTGCTGCGCAAGTTCCTGCCGCGGGAGCCGGTACGGGTACCGGAGCCGGCCCAGGGCCGGCGCGGCACGCCCGACGTGGCGCCGCTGCGGGAGCGGGCGCGGGAGGCGTGGCGGAGTTACGCCCGCAAGGGGCAGGCGCGTGAACTCGACCGCGCGGTGGGCCTGTTCGAGGCGCTGGTGCAGGCGCAGACCGTGGGCGGCGGGCAGGCGCCGGGCGCGGACCTCACGGAGCTGGGGGAGGCGCTGCTGCTGCGCTGGGCGGTCCGGCGCGACCCCGCCGACCTGCGGGCGGCCCTCGACGCGGCCGCCGGTCGCGGCCCGCACGCACCGCGCGGGGTGCTGCTCTTCGGCCAGGTCCTCGTGGAGGTCGCCGAGGAGGTGGAGCGGGCGGGGCTCGGCTCGGACGTGGTCCCCGCGCATGTCCGCGAGGAGGCCGCCGAGCGCGGCGGGAGCGGGCGGCTCGCCGTGCTGTGGGCCGAGTTCATCCTGCTGCGGGACGCGGTCATCGAGTTCGGCGGCATCGCGGCGGAGGCCGGTCTGGACGACGAGGCGGACCTCGGCTGGCCCGCCACGCGCAGCCTCGCGATCGCGCTCGGGCGGCTCGCGGTGGTCGCGGCGCGGGTGGTGGAGGGCGGCGGGCGGATCGGCGAGGCGGACACCTTCCGGGCCGCGGGGGCCGCAGGAGTCGCGGGGGCCGCGGGGATCCCGGCGGGCTCGGGGGCGAGTGCGCGCGCCGCGGCGGGCCGGGGCCAGGCGTCGGCCGGCGGCGGGGGACAGCCGTCCCGCGCCCCCCTGTACCGCCTGGAGCACCTCGGCAGCGGCGTCGCCACCGGGAGCGGCGAGCGCAGGGGTGCGGCGGGCGGCGGTGGAGCCGGGGACCCGTCCGGGCGCGGCCCGGGGGCGCGGCGCGGGGCGGCGGACGAGGACGCCGGAGACCTCTCCGCACCCGGCGCCCGGCCCGGCGGCGGGGCGGGCGAGCTGTCCTGGCTCGTCGTCCGGCAGGACGACAACGGCAACCGCTTCCGCGTGGGCCGGTACGCGACCCGGGCCGAGGCCGAGCAGGTCATCGGGTCCCTCGAGGAGCGCGCCCACCGGCCGCTCGGCGCCGCCCCCGAACGGCGCGCCGACCCGCCCCCCGGTGCGGTCGCCGACCGGCGCGCCCAGGACTGGTACGAGCACTACATGCTCCGCGCCGTCGACGCCGCGGGCACCCTCACGGAGGGCCCCGACCCCGCCGACGGCTACCTGCTGCGCGGCCGCCACCGGCTGCGCCTCGCCCGCCACTACGACGGCACGGGCGAGGTCGCCCGCGAGACCGGCCTCGACCCCCGCGCCGAGGTCGACGCGCACGCCCTCGCGGGCGACGCGACCGACGACCTGCGCACGGCCGTCGCCCAGGGCAGCCTGGAAGGCGCCGAACTCGCCCAGACCTGGCTCGACATCGCGGACGCGCTCTGGCTCTCGCGGGACGACGAGGCCGACGAAGGGGGCCGGCGCATGGTGCTCGCCGCCCTGGGTGAGGCCCTGGACGCGGCCGGGGACGACGAGGAGCTCACCCTCGTGTGCCACCTCCGCAAGGCCGAGGCCCACTGGTCCCGCTACCGCTTCACCGACCGCGCCGACCAGCTCCAACTCGCCGTGGAGAGCCTGGAGTCGGCGCTCTCCCGGGTCGGTGTGGACGACCCGCGCCGCGCCCCGCTGCTCGCCCGGCTCGGGGAGGCGCTGGTCTGCCGGGGCCTGGCCGAGCACTCCGCCGCCGACACGGACGCGGCCGTCCGCGCGCTGCGGGAGGCGTACGAGTCGACGCCGGGCGACCACCCCGAGCGGGAGGAGGTCCGGATGCACCTGGCGTACGCGTACGTCGAGCGCTTCCGGGTGCAGGAGGTCCTCGCCGACCTGTACGAGGCCGACTGGATCCTGAGCGCCATCGTCCGCACCCTGCGCCGCGTCCGCCCGGTCCAGCCGCACCTCCTGCCCGTCAGCTGGCTCAAGCGCGGCGAGGTGGCCACCCTGCTCTCCGCGCGCACCGACTCCCTGGACCAGCTGCGCCAGGCGGCCGAGTACTACTCCCGCGCCGCCGGGGCCGCCGCCGAGGCCGGGTACGGCGACATCCAGGCCGAGGCGCTCCAGTCCCGCGGCGAGGTCCTGGAGCAACTCGACGACCCCGAAGCGGCGTTGGACTCCTACCGCAGGGCGCTGGTCCGCCACGGCGAGGCGGGCGCCGACCCGGCCCGCGTCCAGGAGCTGGCCGCCGCGGTCACCCGCCTCGAAGAGCTCCTCGGCGGCCACGCGTGACCACCCCCGCCGACCCCCACGACATACCCCTGCCCGCGATACCCCGGCCGCAGGACACCGCGCACCCCGTGTACGCCGCCCTCCTCGGCGACCTCGCGGAGCGCGCGGCCGCCGTCGGGGAGCCGGTCTGCGCCCAGTACGAAGACGCCCCGTGACCCGGCCGCCCGAGGCGCCGCCCGTCCGGCACCCGCGGTGGCCGCACGCCGCCCTCGACCTCAGCGGCCACCGCCCCACGCCCTTCCGGCAGTTCGTCCTGAAGGTCCACGGCCGGTGCAACCTCGACTGCGCGTACTGCTACATCTACCGCTCCCCGGACACCAGTTGGCGCGAACGGCCCGCGCGGGCCGACGCCGCGACGATGCGGGCCACGGCCGCCCGCATCGCCGACCACGTCACCGCCCACCGGCTGCGCCGCATCCGCATCGAACTGCACGGCGGGGAACCGCTGTTGACGGGGCCGGAGCCGCTGCTCGCCTATGTGGCGGCGGTGCGCGAGGCCGTGCCCGCCGGGTGCGAGGTCGCCGCCACCGTGCAGACCAACGGCACCCTGCTCACCGCCGCCGCGCTCGACCGGCTCGCGGCCGCCGGGGTGCGGGTCGGGCTCAGCCTCGACGGCGGGCGCGCCGCCCACAACGCCGCCCGCGCCGACCACGCGGGCCGCCCCGCCTGGCCCGCCGCCCGCGCCGCCGCGCGACTGCTCGCCGCGCACCCCGCCTCGTACGCCGGGATCCTGTGCACCATCGACCCGCGGACGGACCCCGTCGACGTCTACGAGTCGCTGCTCGGCCTCGCCCCGCCCGGCATCGACTTCCTTCTCCCGCACGGCAATTGGGCCGCGCCGCCGCCCGGGCTCGCGGCCGAGGACCGGCCCGGCCGGTGGCGGCCGCGGCCCACGCCGTACGGGGACTGGCTGGCCGCCGTCTTCGACGCCTGGTGGGACGCGGGGCGGCTGCGGACCCGGGTGCGGCTCTTCCGGGAGATCGCGGCGCTGCTGCTCGGCCTGGACAGCACCGCCGAGGCCGTCGGGCTGTCGCCGCTCGCCGCCGTCGTCGTGGACACGGACGGGGCGATCGAGCAGGTCGACTCGCTCAAGTCCGCCTACCCCGGGGCGCCGGAGACCGGGCTCGACGTCTTCCGGCACTCCTTCGACGCGGCGCTGCGCCACCCGGGCGTCGCCGCCCGGCAGCTGGGCATCGAGGGGCGCTGCGCCGTGTGCCGGGACTGCCCCGTGGTGCGGGTGTGCGGCGGCGGGAACTATGTGCACCGCTACGCGCCCGGCAGCGGCTTTCTGCACCCCAGCGTGTACTGCGCGGACCTGGAGCGGCTCGTCCGGCATGTCGCGAGGCGGCTCACTTCTGCCTCAACAAGCCCTGGATGACACTCTTTTGACGCACAATTGGGTACCTCCTGCACACACCCGTGGCAGGTTCAGCCGAAGAGGGGTCCCGATGGCGGAAGCGACGGTGGAGCGGCGGCCGCATGTCACCGTGGTCTTCGCGGGCCAGAGCGAGTCGTGGGCCGCCTGGATCGAGCACCAGATCCGCAGCGCGGGCCACGCGACCACGCCGGTCCGCTGGAACCCGCTGCAGCGCCCGCCCACCGCCGAGGCGCTCACCGACCTCCTCGACGCCCCCGGGCGCATCCTGCTCATCATCGACGACTGGTACGAGAAGCTGTCCACCGAGCGCTTCCGGGCCTGGGCCGAGGTGCTGCGCGAGGTGCTGCCGCGCCACCGCGACCGCATCGCCGCCGTCAGCATCACCACCGGGCCCATGCCCGACGCCGTCATCGCCCTCGGCCCGGTGGCGCTGCGCGGGCTGAGCCCCGAGGCCGCCCGCAGCCGCGTCCTGGAGTGCGCCGGCATCGACGGCCAGGCGGCGCCCGTCGACCTGGCGCGCGGGCCGCGCTTCCCCGACGACCCGCCCGACGTGTGGAACGCCCAGCGGCGCAACGCCCGCTTCACCGGCCGCACCCGGCTCCTGGAGACCGTCCACGACACCCTCGCGGCCGGCGGCCCCGACGGCCGGGTGCTCGCCCTGCACGGGCCCGGCGGCATCGGCAAGACCCAGCTCGCCCTGGAGTACGTGCACCGCTTCGCCGGGGACTACGACATCGTGTGGTGGGTCACCGCGGGCGGCCGCCGCACCGCCCGCGAACAGTTCGCCGCCCTCGCGCCCCGGCTCGGCCTGGCCGCCGACGACTCCGGCAAGGACCTGGACTCCGTCATCGCCGCCGTGCGCGACGCCCTCGCCCGCACCGCCCGGCCCTGGCTGCTCGTCCTCGACGGCGCGGGCGAGCCCGAGAAGGTCGCCGACCTGCTGCCGGGCAGCCACGGCCATGTGCTGATCACGACGCTGCGCGCGGACTGGGCGGCGTACGCGGAGGCGGTGCCGGTGGAGCCCTTCGAGCGGCGCGAGAGCGTCGCCTTCGTGGGGCGGCGCGCGGCCCGGCTCACCGAGGACGACGCGGAGCAACTGGCCGCCGCCGTCGAGGACATGCCGCTGCTGCTCGACCAGACCGCGGCCTGGCTGGAGATCACCCCGACCGCCTCGGTCACCGAGTACATCAAGGACCTGCGGGGCGGCAGGCCCGACCGGTTCGGCGTCGTGGAGTCCGCGGACTACCCGGAGAGCTTCCAGGTGGCGTGGGCGCTGACCCTCAACACCCTGCGCGACGGCTCCCCGAGCGCCTGGCAGCTGCTCAACCTCCTCGTCTGCTTCTCGCCCGACGTGGTGCCGGTGCGGCTGCTGCAGACCGCGCGCTCCGGCGATCTGCCGCGCCCGCTCGCCGAGCTGGTCGCCGAGCCGAGCAGCTGGAACACGGCGCTGCGCCGGCTCTCCGAGATCACCTCGATGCGTGTCGAGTACGAGCCGGGCCGTCTGGACATCCAGCGGGTCTCCACGCTCCGGATGCACCGCCTCTTCCACCGCTACGTCTGCGCCATCCAGTCGCCCTACGACCGCGCCCGCTACTCGGAGGCGGCCCGCAAGGTGCTGGTCTCGGCCGACCCGCGCGAGCCGTCGGCGGCCGCCAACTGGGCGCGGTACGCCGAGCTCATTCCGCACCTGGAGCCGTCCGGCGCCCTGGAGTCCGCCGACGACGACGTCCGCGAACTCGTCCTCAACTGCGTCGACTATCTGCGCATGCGCGGCGAGTACCACGACGGCCGGTGGCTCAGCCGGCTGGCCGCCGAACGGTGGCGGGAGACGTCCGGGCCCACCGACCGGCACGTCCTCGTCGCCGTCCACCAGCAGGCCAACATGCTGCGCCGCCTGGGCCGTTACGCCGACGCGGAGGAGGTCGGCCGCGACATCCTGACCCGCCTCACGGCCTCTCCCCGCGCCCGCCCCATCGAGCTGATCCGCGCCAAGGACGGCCTCGGCGGCACGCTGATGGCCCTCGGCCGGTACGGGGACGCGCGCGCCCTCTTCCAGGAGGCCGCCGACCAGGCCGCCGCGGAGCTCGGCGAGGGCAACGTCCCGCGCACCCTCACGATCCGCTCCAACCTCGCCGTCGCCCTCTCCCTCGAGGGCCGCTACACCGACTCCCTGACCCTGCACCGCGAACTCTTCGAGGCCCGCAAGCAACTCCTCGGCGGCAAGGACCCGTTGACCCTCCACTCGGCGCTGCGCACCGCGTGGATGCTGCGGCTGCTCGGCGACTACGCGGCGGCCCTGGAGATCCAGGAGCACAACTCCCGGCTGCACAGCCAGGTCCTGGACCGGGGCCACGGCCAGACCCTGCTCGCCGAGCACAACCTCGCCCTGTGCGCGCGCCGCACGGGCGACCTCCAGTTCGCCCAGGTCATGATGCGCCAGGTCCGCGAGAAGGCCCTGCGCAGGCGCGGCACCCAGCACCCCGAGTCCCTGATGGTCTCCTGCGACTACGCGATGCTGCTGCGCCAACTGGGCCGCACGGAGGAGGCCCACGACCTCGCCGACACCACGGCCAAGCTGTACGCGGCGCTCCTGGGAGACGACCACCCGTACTCCATAGGCGCCCGCGACAACGTGGCAACGATCCTCCGCGACACGGGCGACCACCGCGCGGCCCTCACCCTCTCCCGCCGCACGACGTCGGAGATGAACGCGGCCGTGGGCTCCGACCACCCCTGGGCGGTGGGCTGCGCCCGCAACGAGGTCGCGGCGCTGGCGGCGGCGGGCGAACACGAGGCGTCCACGACCCTGGCCGAAACGACCGCGACCCGCTCGGCCCGCTCCCTGGGGGAGGACCACCCCCTGACCCTGGGCATACGAGCGGCCCGCCTCCTCCCCGGCGAAACGGGCTGGGACTTCGAACCACAACCGATCTGACCCCAGAACCCGGCCGTCGGCGACGCGTAGTGCCGGGCGGAGGGGGAGCGAGCCAAGGGGCGCGGGGAACTGCGCAAGAAAGCCGATCCCCCACGGACCCGCACAGGCCCACCAACCCCGGCCCCGGGAAACGGGCGGGGGCCCGGCCCCGAGTCGGTCACTGACTCGGGGCCGGGCCCCCAACTACCCGTTGCGGTCCGCTCGAGGACTACGCCTCGAAGACCTCACGCATCAACTGCTCCTGCTCCGCCTGGTGGCGCTTCGCGGAGCCGACCGCCGGAGAGGAGCCGTGCGGCCGCGAGATGCGGCGCAGGCGCTCGCCGTGCGGGATGTCGGCGCCGACCGCCAGGTCCAGGTGGTCGATCAGGTTGAGCGCGATGAAGGGCCAGGCGCCCTGGTTCGCGGGCTCTTCCTGGGTCCACAGGTACTTCTCCGCGTTCGGGAACTTGGCGATCTCCGCCTGGAGTTCCGCACCCGGCAGCGGGTACAGACGCTCGATGCGGATGATCGCCGTGTCCGTGGCGCCGCGCTTCTGCCGCTCCGCCTCCAGGTCGTAGTAGACCTTGCCCGCGCAGAAGACGACCTTGCGGACCGCCGCCGGGTCGACCGACTCGTCGCCGATGACCGGGCGGAAGCCACCCGTGGTGAACTCCTCCGCCTTCGACGCCGCGGCCTTCAGGCGCAGCATCGACTTCGGGGTGAAGACGACCAGCGGCTTGTGGTGCGGGTTGTGCACCTGCCACCGCAGGAGGTGGAAGTAGTTCGACGGGAGGGTCGGCATCGCGACCGTCATGTTGTTCTGCGCGCACAGCTGGAGGAAGCGCTCCGGGCGGGCCGACGAGTGGTCGGGGCCCTGGCCCTCGTAGCCGTGCGGGAGGAGCAGGGTGACGCCGGAGGTCTGCGCCCACTTCTGCTCCGCCGACGAGATGAACTCGTCCACGACCGTCTGCGCGCCGTTCACGAAGTCGCCGAACTGCGCCTCCCACATGACGAGCGACTCGGGACGGGCCAGCGAGTAGCCGTACTCGAAGCCCATCGCCGCGTACTCGGAGAGGAGGGAGTCGTAGACGTTGTAGCGCGCCTGGTCGTCCGAGAGGTACAGGAGCGGCGTGTAGTCGTCGCCCGTCTCCCGGTCGATCAGCACCGCGTGGCGCTGGCCGAAGGTGCCGCGGCGGGAGTCCTGGCCCGCCAGGCGGACCGGGGTGCCCTCGAGGAGCAGCGAGCCGATGGCGAGGGTCTCGCCCATGCCCCAGTCGATCGTGCCGTCCTCGACCATGGCCGCGCGGCGCTGCAGCTGGGGCAGCAGCCGCGGGTGGACGGTGACGTGCTCGGGGATGTTGACCTGGGACTCGGCGATCCGCTTGACGACCTCCTGGGTCACCGCGGTGTTCACCGCCACCGGGAACTCGGCCTGGGCGTCCGGGACTTCGGCCGGGGCGGGCTGCGAGGTGGCCTCGCGGACCTCGGTGAAGACCTTCTCCAGCTGGCCCTGGTAGTCCTGCAGGGCCTGCTCGGCCTCTTCCAGGGTGATGTCGCCGCGACCGATGAGGGACTCGGTGTAGAGCTTGCGCACCGAGCGCTTCTTGTCGATCAGGTCGTACATCAGCGGCTGCGTGAACGCCGGGTTGTCCGTCTCGTTGTGACCGCGGCGGCGGTAGCAGATGAGGTCGATGACCACATCCTTGTTGAACGCCTGGCGGAACTCGAAGGCGAGCCGCGCGACGCGGACGACGGCCTCGGGGTCGTCGCCGTTCACGTGGAAGATCGGCGCCTCGATCATGCGGGCCACGTCGGTCGAGTACATGGAGGAGCGCGAGGACTCGGGCGCCGCCGTGAAGCCGACCTGGTTGTTGATGACGATGTGGACCGTGCCGCCCGTGCGGTAGCCGCGCAGCTGCGACATGTTGAGCGTCTCGGCCACCACGCCCTGGCCCGCGAAGGCCGCGTCGCCGTGCAGGGCGACGGGCAGGACCGTGAAGTCCGTGCCGCCCTTGTTGATGACGTCCTGCTTGGCGCGGACGACACCCTCCAGGACCGGGTCGACCGCCTCCAGGTGCGAGGGGTTGGCGGTGAGCGAGACCTTGATCTGCTCGCCGTCCAGGCCGGTGAAGGTGCCCTCGGCGCCCAGGTGGTACTTCACGTCGCCGGAGCCGTGCATCGACTTCGGGTCGAGGTTGCCCTCGAACTCGCGGAAGATCTGCGCGTACGACTTGCCGACGATGTTCGCCAGGACGTTCAGGCGGCCGCGGTGGGCCATGCCGATGACGACCTCGTCCAGGCGGGACTCGGCGGCGGAGTCGATGACCGCGTCGAGCAGCGGGATGACGGACTCGCCGCCCTCCAGGGAGAAGCGCTTCTGGCCGACGTACTTCGTCTGCAGGAAGGTCTCGAAGGCTTCCGCGGAGTTCAGCCGGCGCAGGATGCGCAGCTGCTCCTCGCGCTCCGGCTTCGACGCGTGGGTGCGCTCGATGCGGTCCTGCAGCCACTTGCGCTGCTTCGGGTCCTGGATGTGCATGAACTCGATGCCGGTGGTGCGGCAGTACGAGTCGCGCAGGACGCCGAGGACGTCGCGCAGCTTCATCATCGACTTGCCGGCGAAGCCGCCGACCGCGAACTCCCGCTCCAGGTCCCACAGGGTGAGGCCGTGCTCGGTGATGTCCAGGTCGGGGTGCTTGCGCTGCTTGTACTCCAGCGGGTCCGTGTCGGCCATGACGTGGCCGCGGACCCGGTAGGAGTGGATCAGCTCGAAGACGCGCGCGGCCTTCGTGACGTCGTCGTCGTGCGAGGCGTCGATGTCCTTGAGCCAGCGGACCGGCTCGTAGGGGATGCGCAGGGCCTTGAAGATCTCGTCGTAGAAGCCCTCCTCGCCGAGGAGGAGGTTGGCGACGATGCGCAGGAACTCACCGGAGGCGGCGCCCTGGATGACCCGGTGGTCGTAGGTCGACGTGAGCGTCATGACCTTCGAGATGCCGAGCTTGTTGAGCGTGTCCTGGCTGGTGCCCTGGAACTCGGCCGGGTAGTCCATGGAGCCGACGCCCATGATGACCGACTGGCCGGGCATCAGACGCGGCACGGAGTGGACGGTGCCGAGGCCGCCGGGGTTGGTCAGGGAGACCGTGACGCCGGTGAAGTCGTCCATGCCGAGCTTGCCGTCGCGGGCGCGCCGGACGATGTCCTCGTACGCCTGCCAGAACTCGAAGAAGTTGAGCGTCTCGGCCTTCTTGATGCCCGCTACAACCAGTTGGCGGTCGCCATTGGGCTTCACCAGGTCGATGGCGAGGCCGAAGTTGACGTGCTCCGGCTTGACCAGGGTGGGCTTGCCGTCCTTCTCCGCGAAGGAGTAGTTCATCGACGGCATGGCCTTGATGGCCTGCACCATCGCGTACCCGATGAGGTGCGTGAAGGAGATCTTCCCGCCGCGGGCGCGCTTGAGGTGGTTGTTGATGACGATGCGGTTGTCGAAGAGCAGCTTCACCGGGACCGCGCGGACCGACGTCGCCGTCGGGACCTCGATCGAGGCGTTCATGTTCTTCGCGACGGCGGCGGAGGGGCCGCGCAGCGTCACGTACTCGGGACCGGCCGGGGCCTCAGCGGCGGGCTCGGCCTTGGCGGCGGGCTTCGCGGCCGCGGCCGCGGGCTTCGCGGCGGGGGCGGCCTTGGCCGGGGCCGGGGCGGCGGCCGCGGGCTTCGCAGCGGCAGGGGCTGCGGGCGCGGCAGGCGCGGCGGCGGCCGGAGCGGCCGGGGTCGCGGGAGTGCTCGGTGCGGCCGGTGCGGCCGGGGACGTGGTCGACGCAGCCCCCGCGGCTGCGTTGCCCGACGGCTTCGCCGGAGCGGCGGTGGCGCCCGCCCCTGGCTTGTAGTCGGCGAAGAAGTCCCACCAGGCACGGTCGACCGAATTCGGGTCCTGGAGGTACTGCTGATAGATCTCGTCGACGAGCCACTCATTGGGACCGAAGGCTGCGGCAGGGTTCTTGCCCTGCCCGGCTTGGTCGGTCTCGGTGGAGATGCTCGAGTTACTGGGGGACTGTGGCGACACGGCGGTAACCGCCCTCTTCCGCTTCACAAGGTGATGGACAGCGGAAATAAAGGCTACGCCCCCAACCTCGCCAGGTGCAGGCCGGGCCCTGCATCCGTCGCGTAAGTCACACTGGATCGTGGGTTTCGGGGCTGTGAATGGCGGGAAACAAGCGAGGTTTCGTGCACGTGGGGAGCCGCGTGGGTGTGTCGCCCCGCGGCTGAGTCCCTGACCATCGGCTCCGTCGTGTGCGCGATGCCCGGTCCGGTTCGAACCCTACGTCAAGTTCAGTCTTCGGGCAGGCCCGGAAGAGTGACCTCGATCCGGCAGCCCCGCGGGGATTCGGCCACCCCGATGTGGCCGCCGTGCAGATCGACCGCCCAGCGCGCGATGGCGAGGCCGAGTCCGGTGCCGCCGTCGCTGCCGGGGCCGTGCGGGACCGCGCCCGCGCCACTGCCCCGGTTGAACCGCTCGAAGACCCGGTGCCACTCCGACTCGGGGATGCCGGGCCCCTCGTCCAGGACCTCCAGGTCGAGCGACTCGGGGTAGGGGCCGCGGCGGGCCCGGACGGTCACGCGGCCGTGCGGCGGGCTGTGCTTGACCGCGTTGTCGATGAGGTTCGCGACGACCTGGTGGAGGCGCTCGGCGTCCGCGTACGCCGTCAGTTCGGGCGGCGAGACGTCGAGGTGCAGATGGACGTCCGTGCGGGTGTGGCTGCCGGAGCCGGAGGGCATGCCCTTGCGCGCGGAGGCCACCATGTTGGCTTCCTTCAGGACGCCCGAGAGATAGGGCCAGACCTCGAAGCGGCGGGCCTTCAGGGGCACCACCCCGTTGTCGAGCCGGGACAGGTCCAGGAGCGTCTCTACCAGGCGGCCCAGGCGCTCGGTCTGCTTCAGGGCGGTGCGCATGGTCTCGGGGTCGGCCTCCACGACGCCGTCCACGACGTTCTCCAGGACCGCGCGCAGGGCCGCGATGGGGGTGCGCAGCTCGTGCGAGACGTTGGCGACGAGCTCCTTGCGCTGCTGGTCCTGGGCCTCCAGGTCGTCGGCCATGCGGTTGATGGTGGTGGCCACGTCGCCCAGCTCGTCGCGGCGGTCGGCGCCCTGCACGCGGCGGGTGTAGTCGCCGTGCGAGACGGCGCGGGCCACCGAGTTCATCTCGTCGAGCGGCGCGGTGAGGCTGTGCGCCACGAACTGGGTGATCAGGAGCGTCGCGATCACCGAGAAGACCGTGATGAAGCGCAGCTCGGTCTCGGTCTTCATGGCCACCATGAGCAGGCCCGTGGTGATGAAGACCGAGACGACGACCAGAGCGCCGAGCTTGGTCTTGATGGAGAACGGCCTCAGGGCTCCGAAGGGCCCGTTCATCTCGCGGCCGCCCTCACGGAGTGGGGGTCTCCAGCGCGTACCCCACGCCGTGCACCGTGCGGATCCGCTCCGCGCCGATCTTCCGGCGCAGCGCCTTGATGTGGCTGTCGACGGTGCGGGTGCCGGACGCGTCGGCCCAGTCCCAGACCTCGGCGAGGAGCTGCTCGCGGGAGAGCACCGCGCGCGGGGTGTTGGCGAGACAGACCAGCAGGTCGAACTCGGTGGGCGTCAGGTGCACGTCCTCGCTGCGCACCCGGACCCGGCGCTGGGCGTGGTCGATCTCCAGCTCGCCGAGGCGCAGGATGCCGGAGCGCGGTGTGGTCGCGGCCAGGGCGGCCCGCTCGACCCGCCGGAGCAGGACGTGCACCCGCGCCGCCAGCTCGCGCATCGAGAACGGCTTGGTCATGTAGTCGTCGGCGCCGACGCCGAGCCCGACCAGCATGTCCGTCTCGTCGTCACGCGCGGTCAGCATGAGGACCGGCACGGGGCGCTGGGCCTGCACACGGCGGCAGACCTCCAGGCCGTCGAAGCCCGGCAGCATGACGTCCAGGATGAGGAGGTCGGGCTGCCACGCCTGGGCGGTGTCGACGGCAGAGGGGCCGTCGGCCGCTGTCTGCACCACGAAACCCTCGGCCCGCAGCCGCACGGCGATGGCGTCGACGATGGTCGGATCGTCCTCGACCACCAGCACCCGGCGCTGCGCGCCGGGCATCGCCGCCGTGGCGCCGTTGTGGGAGGTGTGTGTCTGCTCCATCGCCCGCCCCTGACACTGATCGCTTGGTGTTCGGTCAGCAGAGTACGGGGCGTGACCGCACCTCGGCTACGCAGCCCTTACGGCGAGATGGACCACGTCCGGTACGCCTCGGGCAACGGGGATCTCTTCCGTACGTACCTGCTGGAACCCGGCATTCCGTAGAGCGTCGTCGAAAGCGGGCGAGGGCTGTGCGGACCAGACGGCGAGGACGCCGCCGGGGGTCAGCCGGGCCCCGCAGGCGGCGAGTCCGGCGGGGGAGTAGAGGCTGTCGTTGCCGTCCGTGACGGTCCAGTCGGGGCCGTTGTCGATGTCGAGGCAGAGGGCGTCGTAGGTCTCCGACGCCTCGCGTACGTACGCGACGAGGTCTGCCTGTTCGATCCTCGTACGAGGGTCGGCGAGGGCCGTGCGGGAGAGGCCGGTGAGGGGGCCGTCCCGGTGCCAGTCGATGATGGCCGGTTCGCGCTCCACGACGGTGATCCGGCCCCAGCGCGGGTCGGCGGTCGCGTGCGCGAGGGAGAAGCCGACGCCGAGGCCGCCGATGAGGACGCCCGGCGCGGGGCGGTCGTCCAGGGCGTCGCGGGCCGCGTCGACGAGGAGGCGCTCGGAGCGGCCGTCCGAAGTGTCCATCAGGAACGTGCCGTTGGCGATGATCTGCAGCAGCGCGCCGTGGCGGCGCAGCACGACCTCGCCGTAGGGGCCCTCGCGGCGGTCGAGCACGACCGGGGCGCTGGTGTCTTCGTGCATGCTCCCCATCCTCACCCATGAGGTGCGGACGGGGAGAGCGGGTTTTCTCAGATCCGTCTTCTCAGATCCGCAGGCCGGAGCCGACCGCGAACACCGGGTCGACGGTGTCGTTCGGCACGTCGGGGCGCGACGCCTCGACCGCCGCGTCGCCCGCGCCGAAGTCGGCGATCAGGGCGGCCGCCCGCTCGGCGATCTCCGGTATGACGGCGGGGCGTTCGAGGGTGATGCCGACGAGGGTCGGGACCGTGTCGAGCAGGCGCAGGATCTCCTTCAGCTCGGGCTCGGGGAAGGCGAGCGTCCCGGAGTGGAAGAAGGACTCGAACTTGTTCGCGCGGTGCTCGTACGGGGTGCTCAGGCGCAGCACCGCCACGTCCGCGTCCAGCGGATCGGTGACGACGTCTTCGTATGCGGCGGCCGTCTCCGCGTCGACCCCCTGCACGTACAGCTTCGGGCGGCCCGACAGGGGCGGCAGGGAGTGGTTGGTCAGCGGGGTGAGGGAGCGGCGCTGGGCGAGTACGCCCGCGGCCTCGTGCGGCTCGCCGAAGACGGACGAGTCGTTGAGCAGGCCCCAGTCGGTGCAGACGATGCCGTCGAAGCCGAGCTCCTGCCGCAACAGGCCGGTGATGACGCCCTTGTTGAAGCCGAAGCCGACCTCCTCCCAGTCGGTGCCGACCGGCTGCCCGTAGTACGGCATCATCTGCGAGCACCCGGCCTCGATGGCCGCCTTTGAAGGGCGCGAGGTGCAGCTCGCGCAGCCCGCCGGGGCAGATCTGCTCCTTGCCGTGCGGGAAGTGCGGGTCCTCGCCGTCCTTCTGCGGGCCGCCGCCGGGGAAGTGCTTGACCATGGCGGCGACGGAGTCCGGGCCGAGCTCGGGTCCCTGAAGTCCCCTGATGTACGCCCGTACGAGCTCCGCCGTCGTCTCGGCGCCGGAGCCGAAGGTGCCGGACTGGCGGGACCAGCGGGGCTCGGTGGCGAGGTCGATCTGCGGGTGCAGGGCGACGCGGAAGCCGACGGCCAGATACTCGCGGCGGACGGTTCGGGGCTGCCCGTAACGCGGAACTGAGCTGAGAGGTTGCTGTGAACTTCTGTGAATCGCGCCTCACGTGGCGTCGGTCATAGACAGCGCCGCAAAACTGGGCAAAGGGTGGGCGCAGACGGAAGGAGCGCCTCACTGTGAACTTGAGTTCCACCGCTGCCCAGAAGGCCACCGAGCCCCTGCCCGCCCCGACGCTGGACGGGATACCGCGACAGCAGGGCCGGGCCGGCGGAGTGAGACCTCCTGTGGAGGCCGCGCCGGACGAGGCGGCCGCCGCGGACCGGAGCACCGAGGCGCACCCATCGGCCGCGGCACCCGCTGCCACCGCCTCCTGGCGGAAGCTGCGCCCCTGGCGGATCCTGCCGACGCCCACCGGCACGCCCTTCACCTTCGGCTACGCGGCCGTGCTCGCCGGGACCTCGCTGCTCACGCAGTACGCGGACCCGTCCTTCGTGTCCGGACTGCAGCAGGGCTCCAGCACGGACGTCGCGCACCTCACGCAGCAGCCGCTGCTCGTCCTCGTCGCCAGCGCGCTGTGGATCGCTGGCGGCATCACCTCCCCGTACGCCATCGGGTTCCTGCTCGTCCTGACCGCGCTCGAACGCCGCATCGGCGCGCTGCGCACCGCCGGGGTCTTCCTGCTCGGGCACATCGTGGCGACCCTGGCCACCGAAGTGCCGGTCGGGCTCTCGGTGTTGGCGGGCCATCTGCCCGACAGCTCGCTGCACCGGCTCGACTACGGCATCAGCTTCGGCGTCGCCGCCAGCGTCGGCGCGCTCGCCGGACTGCTCACGCCGTGGCTGCGCTGGACGGTGCTCGCCGGGTTCGGCTGGATGCTCGTCGACGACCTGATCGCCTTCACCGACCCGATGACCAACTGGGGCCATCTGCTGTCCCTGGTGATCGGCGTCTCCACCTGGCCGCTGGTGCGGCGCTGGCGTCAGGCCCGCGGACCGGACTCCTCCGGGCGGGCCCCGCGCGAGGCGTAGAGCACGCCGCCCACGGCGAAGAGCCCGACGGCCACCGCCCAGGCCGCCCCCTGCGGCCCCGGCTGCATCGGCCAGGCCCAGACGGCGGACGCGCCCCCCGGCTCCCGCGGTGCGGCGAGATACACGGCGCTCCCGTACACGGTGACGGGCAGCCAGCTCAGGCGCGCCCCGACGAGCGCCGCCGACGCCGCCGCCAGACCCGTGTCGCCCAGCAGATTCCGTACGAGGGCGGGGGCGCCGTAGCGCTCCGGGTGCCCCGGCACGGCGAGCGCGAGCAGGCCCGCCGAGAGGGCGGTGAGGGCGAGGAGCTGGACGGTGCGCCGTGGCCACCAGGGGCGGGCCGCCGTCCGGTCGAGGTCGTCGCTGTGGCTGTGCAGGCCGGTGCCGATCGCCGAGGCGGCGAGCAGCGGGGCGAGCACCACCACGGGGATACGGGCATTGCCGCCGTACCCGAGGTGTTCCTGCACCCAGTACGCGCCCCACGCGGCGAGGGCGGCGGCCGCGGCGAGGGTGGCGAGGGTGAGGGGGAGGGCGCGGGAGCGGGCGTAGAGGGCGGGGCCGTTGTGGGTCATGGCACGGGTACCTGCTTCGGGTCGCAGGGGTCGGCGGCGAAGTACTTCGTGAGGTACGCCTTCCGCTCCCCGTCCGACATCGCCTCGATCTTCTTCAACTGCCGCTCGGCGCCCTCTCCGTAGTACGAGAAGGAGGGCACCGGGGCGAGCCACTGGACGACGGCGTCATTGATGTTCGTGGCGCGCTCCCCGTACCGGGTGTCGCCGTCGGCCTCCGCACTCGTGCAGTCGTGGTCCTGAAGCAGTTCGCCCGCGGCGGAGTTGGCGTAGAGGGCGGGGTCGGTGAGGTGGTCGCGGACGACCGCGAACTCCAGGCCGGTGAGGCGGTCCGTGCCCTTCGCGGGGGCGTACCGAGGCTTCTGCCTGTGCCCCGGCCCGTCCTCCCAAGGCCCGCCGACCAGCCGCTCCGGCGCGCCCTCGACGCCGCGCAGCTTCGCCCGCAGCCCCGCCGTGGCCCGGCTCACCTCGGGCAGCAGCCTGCTCTCGACGACGGTCACGCAGACCGCCGGGGCGCCGTCGTCGCAGACCAGGGCGGCGGCCCCGGGGTCGGGGCGCCAGAGGTCGTCGGCGGTGTGTACGAGGAGTACGGCGGCGCCGACCGCGGCGGCCAGCGGGACGAGGGCGACGGCGCGCACCCGGGCGGCGTACCCGAGCAGCGCGGCGGCCGCGAGTCCCGCCGTCCAGACGGCCGCGGCCGCCCCGAACCACCACACCGGCCGGTCCCAGTCGTAGCTGTGCTCCAGGGCGGGGCTCAGCCAACGGCTGTTCCGCGCCGAGTAGGTGGGCGCGCCCAGAGCGACGTAACCGAGCGCGGCGAGCAGCGGCGCGGTGAGCCGCCACGGGACGAGGCGGCCCGCCACGAACCCGAGCAGCGACAGCGAGGCGATGGCCACCGCGTCGGCCGCGATCAGCGAGAGGAAGGGGCGGCCGCCGCCCGCGTACGGCCAGGTCGCGAGGAGGGAACCGGCCGCCGCGAGCAGATACCCGACGGCGGGCCAGAGCACGGCGGGCGCGGCGGCGAGCAGGGTCTGACGCAGCGGCGTACGGGGCAGCGAGGCCCGCAACGCCCCGGTGCGGCGCCGCCGTTCACGCCCTCCGCTCCAGCACCCCGCGGCGAGGGCGAGGGGCCCGCCGAGGAGCAGCCCCGACGAGCGCAGCAGGTCACAGGTGCGGGCCCAGTGGCCCTGCCAGTCGTTGGTGTGGGCGCCCATGCCGAACGCGATGACGACCAGCACGGCGAGCCCGGCCCAGGGGCCGATGCCGCGCCGGAGTTCGGTGGTGAGGGGGTGGGTGCGGAGGCGGTGGGAGAGGGGGGTGGGGGTGGTGGGTGCCGTGTCGGGTGCGGGGGAGGTGCCGAGGAGGGTCATCGGGCGGCCTCTGCACGGACGTTGGGGGCCGTAGTGGCCGTGCCCGCCCGGTGGCTGCGCAGGGCCGCCGTGTAGCCGCGCTCGATGAGGTTGCCGCCCGAGCCGTCGTCGGGGGACCCGGCGCCGAGCTCGGCGAGGGTCGTGGGGGTGCCGCGGTAGGCGACCCGGCCCGCCTCGACGAGGGTGACCTCCGTGCAGGCCGCGGCGACGTCCTCGACCAGGTGGGTGGAGACGACGACCGTGGCCGCCGTCCCCAACTCCTGGAGCAGAGAACGGAATGCGACGCGCTGTTCCGGGTCGAGCCCGGCCGTCGGCTCGTCGAGGAGCAGCACGTCGGGTTCGTTGACGATGGCCTGCGCGATGCCGACGCGGCGGACCATGCCGCCGGAGAGCGTCTTCACCTTCGCGTCGATGCGGTCGGCCAGCCCGACCCGCTCCACCGCCCGCTCCACCGCGGCCGCCGTCCGCTCGCCCGGCATCTCCTTGAGCCACGCGACGTACGCCACGAACTCCCGCACCGTGAAGCCCGGGTAGTACCCGAACTCCTGCGGCAGATAGCCGAGCCGGCGACGGGCCGCGGACCGCTCGCGGTGCCCGGCCATGTCGGCGCCGCACAGCTCGACGCGCCCGGCGTCGGGCCGTGCGACGGTCGCGAGGACGCGGATCAGTGAGGTCTTGCCCGCGCCGTTCGGGCCGAGCAGGCCGTGCACTCCGGTGCCGAGGGCGAGGTCGACGGAGTCCAGGGCGAGGGTCCTGCGGTGGCGTACGCGGACGCCGGTGACGCGGACGCCGCCGGTGGGGGTGGGGTGGTGGTCGGTCACGAGGTCTCCGTCCGGCGGTGGAAGTCGAAGGCGTGGCGGCGCGCGCCGAGGAGGGCGGCGCCGAGCGCGGCGGCCAGGGCCCAACCGGCCTGCGGCGCGGGCCCGGAGAGGCAGCGGGACAGCTGCTCGGCGAGCGGGCCGCTGGGGAAGACACCGGGTGCGCGGCCGTCGCCGGACGCCGCGAGGGCGGGCCCGGGCACGGCGAGCAGCCAGAGCGTGGCGGTGCCTGCGGTGGCGGCGCGGCACCCGACGTAGGAGCCGAGGGCGAGGGCGGCCAGGGTGAGGGCGAGGCTCGGCAGGAGCAGTGCGGCCGCGCCCGGGGCGGCGGCCGCGGAGGGCAGCGCGGCGCCCACGGCGAGGAGCAGCGGGAGGCTGACGGCGAGCACGGCGGCGGTCCGGGCGAGCAGAAGTCGCAGCCCGCCACCGGGAGTTGAGGACGTGATCTCGGCCATGGGGTCGGCGTGCGCCCCGTAGGACAGCCCCACTCCCGCGAGCGGCAGCACGGGTGCCAGCGCGAACAGCACGGGCCGCGCCCCGCCGAACCCGACGCCGTGCGCGAGCCCGAGGGCCCCCGCACACACGACGAGCAACGCCCCGACCCAGGCCCCGCGCAGCGCGGGACCGACGGCCCAGAGCAGGCGTCCGGCACGGGCGCGGAGCCGGGGCGCGCGACCGGTGGGCGCCCCGGCGGGCCGGCCGGCCCACCCCCCGCCCGCCGGAGCGGAGGCATTTCCCGCCGCCACCCCCAGCACGGCCTCCCGCACCCCGTCCAGGACCGGCCCGGCCACCCCCGACCGCACCGCCGCCGACACCGCCCCCGCGCAGTCCGCGCAGGACTCCACGTGCTTCTCCAGCGACCACGCGTCCGGTTCCGGCAGGTCGCCGGTCGCGTAGCGGGCCGCCAGGTCGCCGGTCACGTGCCAGGGCGGGCGCCCCGGCTCTCGTACGGTCATGTCAGTCCTCCCAACGGGTCGCCGCCTGGGGAGAGTTGGGCGAGCGCGGCGCGCAGCTCGCGGCGGGCGCGCATCGCCCGGGTCTTCACGGTGCCCTCGGGTATGCCGAGGAGCCGCGCGGTCTCGCGGGTGGTGAGCCCGTCCACGACGGTGGCCCGGAGCACCTCGCGCAGCTCGGGGGAGATCCGGTCGAGCGCGGTGCCCACGTCCCCGTACTCGAGCGCGGCGAGCACGCGTTCCTCGGCGGACGGTGCGGCTTGCGTAGGGGCGCTCTCCGTGGCGGCGCGCTGGGCCGCGACGGCCCGTGCCTGGGACCGTCCGGCGTCCACCAGGCGGCGGGCCGCGATCACCCAGAGCCAGCCCCCGGCCTCCCCGCCCCGGTGCGCGGCGGCCGAGCGCCACACGGTGAGGAAGGTGTCCTGGAGCACTTCCCGTACGACGTCGGGGTCCGCGCACCGCCGGGTGAGCCGCGCGTGCAGCCACCCGGCGTGCCGGTCGTAGAGCACGGCCAGCGCCTGTGCGTCCCCGTCGGCGACGGCCCGCAGCAGCGCCGCGTCGTCGTCCCCCCGGTCGGCCCCCATGGGGCGGAACAGTCTCACGTCCCCTCTATCGCCCGCGCCCCGCCGGGCGGTTCACGGACCCCTCGGATCCGCGCCGCCCCAGCGGCGATCGCTCACAGCGAACACCCCCTGGGGAACAATGCCGCGCTCACATGCATTGAGTCGGCATAGCTCAACTTGAATGCCTAAGGGGAGATCATGGCTGCTGAGTCCAACACGGCGAACACTCTGCTCACGCTGCCCGTGCTGCCGCTCGACGACGAGGTCGTGCTGCCCGGCATGGTGGTCCCGTTCGACCTGTCCGACACCGACGTGCGCGCGGCGGTGGAAGCCGCCCAGGCCGCCGCCCGCTCCTCCGGTGCGAGCAAGCCGCAGGTGCTGCTTGTTCCGCGCATCGACGGGACCTACGCCGCGACCGGTGTCCTCGGGACCGTCGAACAGGTGGGCCGCCTCTCCGACGGCGACCCGGGCGCTCTCATCAGGGCGCGCGGCCGCGTCCGCATCGGGGCGGGCACCACCGGGCCCGGCGCCGCCCTCTGGGTGGAGGGGCTGCGGCTCGACGACACCGGTCCCGAGCCTCTTCCCGGCGCCGTCGCCGAGCTCGTCAAGGAGTACAAGGCGCTCGCCACCAGCTGGCTGAAGAAGCGCGGCGCCTGGCAGGTCGTGGACCGTGTCCAGCAGATCGACGACGTCTCCGCGCTCGCCGACAACTCCGGCTACTCGCCCTTCCTCAGCATCGAGCAGAAGATCGAACTCCTGGAGACCGCCGACCCGGTCGCCCGTCTGAAGCTCGCCACCGAGCAGCTGCGCGAGCACCTCGCCGAGCAGGACGTCGCCGAGTCCATCGCCAAGGACGTCCAGGAGGGCGTCGACAAGCAGCAGCGCGAGTTCCTGCTGCGCCGCCAGCTCGACGCCGTCCGCAAGGAGCTGCGCGAGCTCAACGGCGAGTCGGGGGACGAGGACGAGTCCGACGACTACCGGGCCCGCGTCGAGGCCGCCGACCTCCCCGAGAAGGTGCGCGAGGCCGCCCTCAAGGAGGTCGAGAAGCTGGAGCGGGCCAGCGACCAGAGCCCTGAGGGCGGGTGGATCAGGACCTGGCTCGACACCGTTCTCGAACTCCCCTGGAACGAGCGGACCGAGGACGAGTACGACATCCGGGGCGCCCAGGAGGTGCTCGACGCCGAGCACTCGGGTCTGCAGGACGTGAAGGAGCGCATCACCGAGTACCTCGCTGTGCGCAAGCGGCGTTCCGACCGTGGGCTCGGGGTCGTCGGCGGGCGTCGTGGCGGTGCAGTGCTCGCTCTCGTCGGCCCGCCCGGCGTCGGCAAGACCTCGCTCGGCGAGTCCGTCGCGCACGCGATGGGGCGGAAGTTCGTGCGCGTCGCCCTGGGTGGCGTGCGGGACGAGGCCGAGATCCGTGGTCACCGGCGTACATACGTGGGGGCGCTCCCCGGGCGGATCGTGCGCGCAATCAAGGAGGCCGGGTCGATGAACCCCGTCGTCCTCCTCGACGAGATCGACAAGGTGGGCTCCGACTTCCGGGGCGACCCGGCCGCCGCCCTCCTCGAAGTCCTCGACCCGGCGCAGAACCACACCTTCCGTGACCACTACCTGGAGGTCGAACTCGACCTGAGCGACGTGGTGTTCCTCGCGACGGCCAATGTCCTGGAAGCCATCCCCGAGGCGCTGCTCGACCGCATGGAGCTCGTCCGGCTCGACGGCTACACCGAGGACGAGAAGGTCGTCATCGCCCGCGACCACCTGCTCCCGCGCCAGCTGGAGCGGGCCGGTCTGGAGTCCGGCGAGGTCGCCATCGACGAGGGCGCGCTGCGCAGGCTCGCCGGCGAGTACACCCGCGAGGCCGGGGTGCGCACCCTGGAGCGGACCGTCGCACGGCTGCTCCGCAAGGTCGCGGCCCAGCACGAACTGGGCGACCGCGAGCTGCCGTTCACGGTCACCGAGGACGAACTGCGCGGCCTCATCGGGCGCCCGCACCACGTGCCCGAGTCCGCCCAGGACCCGGCCGAGCGGCGCACCGCGGTGCCGGGCGTCGCGACCGGGCTCGCGGTGACCGGGGCGGGCGGCGACGTGCTCTTCGTCGAGGCGTCCCTCGCCGACCCGGAGACGGGCGCGGCGGGCCTCCAGCTCACCGGCCAGCTGGGCGACGTGATGAAGGAGTCCGCGCACATCGCGCTCTCCTTCCTGCGCTCGCACGGCGCCGAACTGGAGCTGCCGGTGGCCGACTTGAAGGACCGGGGCGTGCACATCCACTTCCCGGCGGGCGCCGTCCCGAAGGACGGCCCGAGCGCGGGCATCACCCTGACGACCGCGCTCGCGTCGCTCCTCTCCGGCCGTCTGGTCCGCACGGACGTCGCCATGACCGGCGAGGTCTCGCTGACCGGCCGCGTCCTGCCCATCGGCGGCGTCAAGCAGAAGCTGCTCGCCGCGCACCGCGCCGGGATCACCACGGTGATCGTCCCGAAGCGGAACGAGGCGGACCTCGACGACGTCCCCGCCGAGGTCCTGGAGAAGCTGGACGTGCACACGGTGACGGACGTCCGCCAGGTGCTCGAACTGGCCCTGACCCCGGCGGAGGTGCAGGTCCCGGCGGCCGCGTGAGGGAGGCTGCCGGTGCGCGAAGGCCCGGACCCCGTACGGGGTCCGGGCC
>NZ_JBHYJB010000030.1:0-136083 GCF_042740175.1 Streptomyces sp. NPDC059009
GGGCTAGAGATAGCCCGTCCGGCGATTGAGGACTAGCCGCGTTCAGCGCCGATAGGGGGGTCTAGGGGCGCAGCCCCAGGAGGCCCGCCCAGGGCGACGGAGTCGCCGGATTCGGGTAGGGGTGGGATCGGGGGAAGGTCACACCACCGGCTTGCCCACGAGCTCGATGCCCGCGTCCCGCATCTCCGCCAGCGCCGCGTCCGTCGTCCCCTCCGCGACCCCCGCCGTCAGGTCCAGCAGCACCGTCGTCCGGAACCCCGCCCGCACCGCGTCCACCGCAGTGGCCCGCACACAGTGATCCGTGGCGATCCCCACCACGTCCACCTCGGAGATCTCCCGGGCCCGCAGCCAGTCCGCCAAGGACACCCCGTTCTCGTCGAGCCCCTCGAACCCGCTGTACGCGGCCGTGTACGCCCCCTTGTCGAAGACCGCGTCGATCGCCCCGGACGCGACGACCGGCGCGAAGTTCGGGTGGAAGCCCACGCCCTCCGTGCCCGCCACGCAGTGCGCGGGCCAGGAGTGGGCGTAGTCGGGGTGCTCGGCGAAGTGGTCGCCGGGCTCGATGTGGTGGTCGCGGGTCGCCACCACGTGGCGGTACCCCGCGGGGGCCTGGCCGATCAGCTCGGTGATGGCGGCGGCGACGTCCGCGCCGCCGGCCACGGCGAGCGAGCCGCCCTCACAGAAGTCGTTCTGCACGTCTACGACGATCAGTGCGCGGCGCATGGCGGATGTCCTTCTGTTCGGCGAGGTCCCGGCCGGTTCACACCGAGCGTAGAGACTTCAAGTACGTTGCGGGAGAGGGTAATTGGCGGGTGTGACAGAGCGGGGACACGCGCCCCGCGGGGCGCCCGGTTCGGCGCCCCGTAAGACTCCCTTCAGATGTATTCCGTCGGAATGACCGCTTCCCCCCGCGACAGCTGCGTCGCGGACAGCGGCAGTCGCCCCCGCGCCTGCGCGTGCCGGGCGCGCACCGCGTCCAGCGGTTCGCGGGCCACCACGGAGCCGCCCTTGATCAGCTGGACGAGGAGCTGGCGGTCCTCGAGCTCGGCGGGGACCGGACCGGTGCCGATCACCTCGGCCTCGGCGACGCCCTGCGCGTCGGTCCTGCGCGCGGCCCACTTGCGGCCGCCCACCGAGGACTTGGCGCCGAGCGACTTCTTCGCCACCGCCTCCAGGGGGGCCTTCGGGTCGGCGGAGTGGGCCCGGGCGACGAGCTTGTAGACCATCGAGCAGGTGGGGTGGCCCGAGCCGGTGACGAGCTGGGTGCCCACGCCGTACGCGTCCACGGGCGCCGCCGCGAGCGAGGCGATCGCGTACTCGTCCAGGTCCGAGGTCACGATGATCTTCGTGTCGGTGGCCCCGAGCTCGTCGAGCTGCTGGCGCACCCGGTGCGCGACCAGGAGCAGGTCGCCGGAGTCGATGCGCACGGCGCCCAGCTCGGGCCCGGCGACCTCGACGGCCGTGCGGACGGCCTGCGTCACGTCGTACGTGTCGACGAGCAGCGTCGTGCCCCGGCCGAGCGAGGCCACCTGGGCCTCGAACGCGGACCGCTCGTCGTCGTGGAGCAGGGTGAAGGCGTGCGCGCTGGTGCCGACCGTCGGGATGTCGTAGCGGAAGCCCGCGGCCAGGTCGGACGTGGTGGCGAAGCCGCCCACGTACGCGGCGCGCGACGCGGCGACCGCGGCCAGCTCATGGGTGCGGCGGGCGCCCATCTCGATCAGCGGGCGCTCCCCGGCGGCCGAGGCCATGCGGGAGGCGGCGGCCGCGATCGCCGAGTCGTGGTTGAGGATGGAGAGGATCACGGTCTCCAGGAGCACGCACTCCGCGAAGGAGCCCTCGACGCGCAGGATCGGCGAGCCCGGGAAGTAGACCTCGCCCTCGGGGTAGCCCCAGACGTCGCCGCTGAAGCGGTAGTCGGCCAGCCACTTGAGGGTCGGCTCGTCGACGACGCGGCGCTCGCGCAGGAAGCCGATGACGTCGGCGTCGAAGCGGAAGTTCTCGACGGCGTCCAGGACGCGGCCGGTTCCCGCCACCACTCCGTAGCGCCGCCCCTCGGGCAGCCTGCGGGTGAAGACCTCGAAGACCGAGCGCCGGTCGGCGGTGCCCGCCTTCAGCGCGGCCTGCAGCATCGTGAGCTCGTAGTGATCCGTGAAGAGTGCCGTGGAGGGGACGTCGACCGGCAGCCCAAGGTCCGCTGTGTTCATAAGGACGGATGCTACTCCCATCTCGTCACTCTGACGATTTCTAGGGGGTCGCCCGCGCCACCCGGGGGCATTTGTGCGAGGCCCCCCTCGGGGTGGCAGCATGGGGCAAGTGAGTACTCCCGTGGAGATCGAACGACCGGAATCGGCGGAGGAAGCCTTCGCGGTGCCCGAGCCGGACGTCCCCTGGATCACGCTCGTCCACAATGACCCGGTCAACCTGATGAGTTACGTGACGTACGTGTTCCAGACGTACTTCGGGTACTCGAAGGAGAAGGCCACGAAGCTGATGATGGACGTCCATCACAAGGGTCGCGCGGTCGTCTCCAGCGGCACCCGCGAGGAGATGGAGCGCGACGTCCAGGCCATGCACGGCTATGGCCTGTGGGCCACCCTCCAGCAGGACCGGAAGTAGCGACACCCGATGCCCTCACAGCCCAGTCAGTTCGAACCCCTCCCGGGCGGCGGCGCGGCCGTCGCGCTCGACGAGGTCGAGATCTCGATCATCCGCTCGCTCGCCGTCCAGCTCCTGGAGCTGATCGGCCCGGGCCCGGGGGCCGACGGCCCCGCCGAGGACCCGCTCGCCGAGCTCTTCGCCGAGGGCCCCAGCGAGCCGCCCGCCGACCCGGTGCTCCTGCGCCTGCTGCCGGACGCGTACGGGGGGCCGGGCAGTGAGCGGGCGGCCGCCGCCGAGGCCGACGAACTGCGCGCGTACTCCGCCGAGTTCCGGCGCTTCACCGAGAACGACCTGCGGGCCAAGAAGCGGGAGGACGCCCTCACGGTCATCCGCTCGCTCGACTCGGCGACGGCGGCCGGTGAGGGCGGGGCGGTGCTCAAGCTCACCGCCGAGGAGTCCCGGCAGTGGCTCGGCGCGCTCAACGACCTGCGCCTCGCGATCGGCACCCGCCTGGAGGTCACCGACGAGGAGGACGCGGACCTCCTCTACCACCTGCCGGACGCCGACCCGCGCAAGCCGATGGTGATGGCCTATCTCTGGCTCGGCGGGCTCCAGGAGACGCTCGTCGGCACGCTGCTGGGTTGACCTGCGGCCTTGCTGATGGCCTGAAGCAACCACTTCTGCGGCCGACTCGAAACCGTCCGCTCAACGGACGCTCAAATCCGGATAACGATCGTGTCACCATGACGTCCACCTATGGGGCGTCAAGGGAATTTTGTCCGGTTCTTCCAGTGGCGTGCGCCACACGCCGTCCAGTTGATCACTGTTGTGGCCGTGATAAATCTTCACGACCGCTCGGTGACGCCACCCATGTCGCCGAGGGCGCTTCAGCCGGCAGACCGCCGGTAGCACTCCATTCCATATCCGGGGGGATCAGGACCTGATCCGCGGCCAAGACGCAGGACGGCCTGCGGGCGCGGATCAGCATGGAGAAAGGCGTCACCATGACCTCAGTGCAGGTCGAAGAGCAGCACGGCGAGCCCGGCGGCGACGGAGCCGTGCGGGCCGATGGCTCGGCCGCTGAGGGCGAGGGCTATCAGCGCGGGCTCGGGGCCCGGCAGATCCAGATGATCGCGATCGGCGGTGCCATCGGCACCGGCCTGTTCCTCGGCGCGGGCAAGGCCATCCACAAGGCCGGACCGAGCCTCATCCTGGCGTACGCCATCGCGGGCCTCGTCATCTTCTTCATCATGCGGGCGCTCGGCGAGCTCCTCATGTACCGGCCCGTGTCCGGCTCCTTCTCGGAGTACGCGCGCGAATTCATGGGCCCGTTCTTCGGATTCGTGACCGGCTGGACGTACTGGCTCTTCTGGGTCGTCACCGGCATCACCGAAGTGACCGCGGCCGCCCAGTACATGCAGTACTGGACGCATGACTCGATCCCTCAATGGGCGTACGCGCTGATCTTCACGGTCATCCTGTACGGCGCCAACCTCATCTCCGTGAAGCTCTTCGGTGAGCTGGAGTTCTGGTTCTCCATGGTCAAGGTCACCGCGATCATCGGCATGATCCTGATCTGTGTCGGCATCCTCACCATCGGCTTCTCCGACGCCGGTGACACCGCCTCCGTGAGCCACCTGTGGAACCAGGGCGGGTTCTTCCCGAACGGCATCGGCTCCACGCTGATGACCCTGCAGATCGTGATGTTCGCCTTCCTCGCCGTCGAGCTGGTCGGCGTCACCGCGGGTGAGTCCAAGGACCCGAAGACGGTCCTGCCGAAGGCCATCAACACCGTGCCGTGGCGCATCGCCGTCTTCTACGTCGGCGCCCTGATCATGATCCTCTCGGTCGTGCCGTGGACCTCGTTCCAGCCGGGCGTCTCCCCGTTCGTCGCCGCCTTCGACAAGATGGGCCTCGGCGTCGGCGCCGCGATCGTCAACTTCGTGGTCCTGACGGCCGCCCTGTCCTCCTGCAACTCGGGCATGTACTCCACCGGCCGCATGCTGCGTGACCTCGCGCTCAACGGCCAGGGCCCGAAGTTCTTCACCAAGCTGACCAAGAACGGCCTGCCGCTGACCGGCACCACGGTCTCCGCCGCGTTCATGCTGGTCGGCGTCTGGATCAACTACCAGTGGCCGGGCGAGGCGTTCAACTACGTCGTCTCCTTCGCCACCATCTCCGGCATGTGGGCCTGGATCATGATCCTGGCCTGCCAGATCCGCTACCGCCGCAAGGCCGACCGCGGTGAGCTGCCGCAGTCGACCTTCAAGGCGCCCGGCGCCCCGTACACCAGCTGGTTCGCGCTGCTGTTCATCGGCATGGTCATCGTGATGATGGGCGTCGACAAGGACGCCCGGATCTCGCTGTACGCCGCTCCGGTCTGGGCCGCGATCCTGGTGGTCGCCTACCTGTTCCTGAAGGCCCGCAACCCGCAGGCGGCGGCCTTCAACAAGGCGAAGGCGGTCGCGTCCGCCGAGCCGCAGGACGCCGCCAAGGACTGACGTCCCGGCCGCGAAGTCCAGCATTCGGGCCCGCCCGTACCACCCTCCGGTACGGCGCGGGCCCTCTGCATATGCTGACTTCCATGCTGACCATCACCCAGGCCCTCCACGACCAGATCGTCGCGCACGCGCGCCAGGACCACCCCGACGAGGCGTGCGGCGTGGTCGCGGGACCGGCCGGTACGGACCGCCCCGAGCGCTTCATCCCGATGCTGAACGCGGCCCGCTCGCCCACCTTCTACGAGTTCGACTCGGGCGATCTGCTCAAGCTCTACCGCGAGATGGACGACCGCGACGAGGAGCCGGTGATCGTCTACCACTCGCACACCGCGACCGAGGCGTACCCCTCGCGCACCGACATCTCGTACGCCAATGAGCCGGGCGCCCACTACGTGCTCGTCTCGACGGCGGACACGGACGACGCGGGCCCCTTCCAGTTCCGCTCGTTCCGGATCGTGGACGGAGAGGTCACCGAGGAAGAGGTCCAGGTCGTCCAGGCATACTGAGCCTCGACCTTTCGACCTTTTGGACCTTGAGGCGGCAGGACCCAGGAAGCCGGTGCGAATCCGGCGCGGTCCCGCCACTGTGAGTCCGCCCCCGCGCGGGGCGGACGAGCCAGGAACTGACCTGCCGCCCTCTCCCACGACTCAGGGGACGCGGAAATCCCCTGGAGGAGGCAGAGCACCCCCATGTCCCGGCTCCGTACCGCGGCCCTCATATGCGCCGCGCTGCTCCCCCTCGCCACCTCCTGTTCCGGCTCCGGCGGGAGCGCGAGCGGGACCGACACCAAGGCGGCCGGGCCCGGATTCCCGTACACCGTCACCAACTGCGGGGTGAAGACCACCTACCAGGCGCCCCCGCAGCGCGCCGTCACCCTGAACCAGCACGCCACCGAGGTGATGCTGGAGCTGGGCCTCGCGGGGTCCCTCGCGGGGACCGCCTACTTGGACGACAAGGTCCTGCCGAAGTACGCGAAGGCGTACAAGGCGATCCCGGTGCTCGCCAAGGAGTACCCCTCCAAGGAGAAGCTGCTCGGCGCCAACCCCGACTTCGTGTACGGGGGTTACACCAGCGCCTTCAACGCCAAGGAGGGCACCGCCCGCGACGACCTCGCCGAGTCCGGCATCAAGACCCGCCTCAACACCGAGTCCTGCACCAGCGGGCGCACCTCGCTGGACGACCTCTACCGCGAGGTCACCGAGGTCGGCCGCACCTTCGGTGTCGCGGACCGGGCGCGGAAGTGGGTCAGGGAGGCCCGCGCCACCGTCGCCGCCACCGCCCGCGAGACCAAGGGGGCCAAGGGGGCCGAGGCCCTGAAGGTCTTCGTGTACGACAGCGGGGACAAGACCGCGTTCACCGCGGGCGGCAAGGGCATCGGCAACGAGATGATCAAGCGGGCGGGCGGCACGAACATCTTCGCCGACCTCGACAAGTCCTTCACCGACGCCTCCTGGGAACAGGTCGTCACGCGCAGGCCCGAGGTCATCGTGATCTACGACTACGGCACGACGACGGTCGAGCAGAAGAAGCGCCGCCTCCTCGACGACCCGGCCCTGCGCGACGTACCCGCGATCAAGCACAAGCGGTTCGCGGTGATGCCGCTGTCGGACGTGGTCCTCGGGGTGCGCGCCCCGGCCGCGATCGAGAAGCTGGCCCGTCAGCTCCACCCCGAGCCGGCCCACAAGTGAGCGACAGGACCCCGCCCGCGCGCGGGCCGCTGCGCTACTCCCTCGTGCTCGCCCTCCTGGTCGCCGCGCTGCTCGCCGCGATGGTCGCCGGGCTCGCCCTCGGGCAGGTCCGTGTGCCGCCGTCCCAGGTCCTCGACATCGTCACCGGCCGCGCGGAGCCCAGCCCCTTCCGCACGATCGTCCTCGACGTGCGGCTGCCGAGGGTGCTGCTCGGCGCGGTCGTCGGCGCGGGGCTCGCCGTCGTCGGCACGGTGCTCCAGGCACTCGTACGCAATCCCCTCGCCGACCCGTATCTGCTCGGCATCTCGTCCGGGGCGTCCGCGGGCGTGGTCCTCGTCCTCGTCTTCGGGCTCGGCGGGGGGCTCGGGCTCGCCACCACCGTCACGATGCCCGCGGGTGCCTTCGCCGGGTCGCTGCTCGCGCTCGTCCTCGTGTACGCCCTTGCGCGCCGGGGCGGGCAGCTGACCGGGGCGCGGCTCGTCCTCGCCGGGGTCGCCGTCGCGTACATCCTCACCGCCCTCGCCAACCTGGTCCTGGTCACCTCGGCCCGCCGCGAGCACTTCCAGGAGGCCCTGTACTGGACCTTCGGCGGGCTCGGCTCGGCCCGCTGGGACCTGCTGCCGCTGCCCGCGGCCGTCCTCGTCCTCGGCACCGGGCTGCTGCTCGCCCTGGCCCGGCCGCTCGATCTGATGCTGGTGGGGGAGGAGGGCGCGACCGTCCTCGGCCTGGACGCGTCCCGCTTCCGCGCCGCCGTGTTCGTGCTGACCTCGCTGGTGACGGGGGTCCTCGTCGCGGTCAGCGGCGCCGTCGGCTTCATCGGCCTGCTCGTGCCGCACGCCGCGCGCATGCTGGTCGGCGCGAGCCACCGCACGCTGCTGCCGGTGGTGGCGCTCGCCGGAGCCGCGTTCCTCGTCGTGGCGGACCTGGCGGCGCGGACCGTCGCGAGCCCGCAGGACGTGCCGGTGGGCATCCTCACGGCGCTCACCGGCGGCCCGTTCTTCCTGTGGCTGCTGCGCCGCCGCCCCGAGGGAGCCCCGTCATGACGGGCGACATGACGGGCGACATGACCGGCGACATGAACGGCGGAATGACCGGTGAACTGCGCGTGCACGGACTCTCGTACGAGATCGCCGGGCGCGGGCGCCCCCTCGTCGACTCCGTCGACCTCACCGCCGCCCCCGGCGAGACGGTCGGCCTCGTCGGCCCCAACGGCAGCGGCAAGACGACGCTCCTGCGCTGCGTGTACGGCACCCTTCGCCCCACCGCGGGGCGCGCCCTCCTCGACGGCGACGACCTGACCGCGATGGCGCCCAAGGCGCGCGCCCGGCGCCTCGCCACCGTCCCGCAGGACGGACAGGCCGTCTTCGAGCTGACCGTCCACGAAGTGGTCGCCATGGGCCGCTCCCCGCACAAGCGGTTCTGGGAGGCCGACACGGCGGCGGACACCGAGCTGGTCGGCGAGGCCCTGGAGCGGGTCGGCGTCGCGGACCTCGCGCACCGCCCCTTCCCGTCCCTGTCCGGCGGCGAACGCCAGCGCGCCCTCGTCGCCCGCGCCCTGGTGCAGCGCCCCACCCTGGTGGTCCTCGACGAGCCCACCAACCACCTGGACATCCGCTACCAGCTGGAAGTCCTGTCCCTCGTACGGCAGTTGGGCACGACGAACCTCCTCGCCCTGCACGACCTGAACCTGGCCGCGTACTACTGCGACCGGCTGTACGTGCTCGACGGGGGCCGGGTGGTGGCGTCGGGCGCCCCGAAGGAGGTGCTCACGGCGGAGCTCCTGTCCCGGGTGTGGGGTGTGACGGCGGAGGTCAGCACGCATCCGACGACCGGAGCTCCGACGGTCGTGTACCTCCCGGACCGCCCTTCTGCGCCCCCTCTGCCCGCATCCTGAGCGCGATCTGTCCACTATCTGAGATCACATTCCGGGACCCGGACAGGGAATCGATACGATGAGCCCATGGTTCTTCACGACGTGAGCATTCAGACGCCGGGCACGCTGCTCGTGGCGCGGCTGCACGTCGACCTGTGCCGTCTCAACAGCGCCATCTGTTCGCGCTGACCTGCCCGCCGCCGTCCGGCCGTGAGCCGCGGCGCCGCGCCCCGTGCGCTCTTCGCGCGCACCACGCACCCAGGCGGCTGCACGCCGCCACGCGCCACTCAGCGGGCGCGACGCCTCCCTCTCTTCTTCCGACAGGAGCCCCCTGCCATGGCCATCGAGGTCCGCATCCCGACCATCCTCCGCACCTACACCGACGGCGCGAAGTCCGTGGAGGGCAGCGGGGACACCCTCGCCGCGCTCTTCGCCGACCTCGAGTCCCGGCACACGGGTATCCAGGGCCGCATCGTGGACGGCGACCAGCTGCGCCGCTTCGTGAACGTCTACCTGAACGACGAGGACGTCCGCTTCCTCGACGGCATCTCCACGAAGCTCGCCGACGGCGACAACGTCACGATCCTTCCGGCGGTGGCCGGCGGAAGCCGGTAAGCGCCGATGCCGCGCTACGACTCCCCGCTGGCGGCGGTCGGCAACACCCCGCTGGTCCGCCTGCCGCGCCTGTCCCTCTCCGACGACGTCCGCATCTGGGCCAAGCTGGAGGACCGCAACCCGACCGGCTCCGTCAAGGACCGGCCCGCGCTCCACATGGTCGAACAGGCGGAGAAGGACGGCCGGTTGACGCCCGGCTGCACGATCCTCGAACCCACCTCGGGCAACACGGGCATCTCCCTCGCGATGGCCGCGAAGCTCAAGGGCTACCGGATCGTGTGCGTCATGCCCGAGAACACCTCGCAGGAGCGCCGCGACCTCCTGGCCATGTGGGGCGCCGAGATCATCTCGTCCCCCGCGGCCGGGGGCTCCAACACGGCGGTACGGGTCGCCAAGGAGCTGGCCGCCGAGCACCCCGACTGGGTGATGCTCTACCAGTACGGCAACCCGGACAACGCGGGCGCCCACTACGCCACGACGGGCCCGGAGATCCTGGCGGACCTCCCCTCCGTCACCCACTTCGTGGCGGGCCTCGGCACCACGGGCACGCTCATGGGCGTGGGCCGCTACCTGCGCGAACACAAGCCGGACGTCCGGATCGTCGCCGCGGAGCCGCGCTACGACGACCTGGTGTACGGCCTGCGGAACCTGGACGAGGGCTTCGTCCCCGAGCTCTACGACGCCTCGGTCCTCACCACGCGCTTCTCGGTGGGCTCGGCGGACGCGGTGACGCGCACGCGGGAGCTCCTCCAGCAGGAGGGGATCTTCGCGGGCGTCTCCACGGGGGCCGCGCTGCACGCGGCGATCGGGGTCGGGAAGAAGGCGGTGGCCGCGGGGGAGTCGGCGGACATCGTGTTCGTGGTGGCGGACGGGGGCTGGAAGTACCTGTCGACGGGCGTGTACACGGCGGCCACCACGGAGGAAGCGATCGAGACGCTGCAGGGCCAGCTGTGGGCGTAGGGCTGAGCCTCAATCGCCGGACGAGCTAGAAATAGCCCGTCCGGCGATTGAGGACGAGGCGCGAAGCGCCGACTGGGGGCAAGGGGCGTAGCCCCATGACAGCGCGCCAGGGCGACGGAGTCGCGGTTTCGGGAAGGGGCGGGATCGGGGAAAGAACCGCCGGAGGCCCCCCGCCCCCTACCCCGCCAGGTACCGCACCTGATCCCACAACACCGGATCCACCACCCCCGCCCGCCGCCGGAAGTCCCCCAACGGCACATCCCGCAGCTCGTCCGTCTCCAAGAAGCTCGCCCGCCCCTGCGCATCCCCCACCGACCCGGGCGGCAGCGGAATCACCCCGGCCCGCTCGTCGTGGTACTTGCTGGTGATCTTCGCGACGAGAGCGGCGTCCCCGCGCACGGCCAGCACCAGACACGGCCGGTCCTTCCCACCCGTCCCGTCCTCGTACGGCACCCGCGCCCACCAGATCTCCGCCGCCTGCGGCACCGGCTCCCGCCGCCGACGCGGCCCACGAGGCCCCCGCGGCGGCCGCCCAGCCCGGGGACGCGACCCCCGAGACCCCCGCCCGCTGCGCCCCCAGCCGTCCACGACCGCGACGACCAACGCGAGCCCCACCACGGCCGCGAGCGCCAGCCACCACGACGTATCCATACGGCCGAAGGTACCGGCGCCCAAGGAACCTCGCGCGCCCGCCCGTCTCCCACCACCGCCCTACCTGACGCGCTTCGCGCGGCCCCTCCTGTCCCATGCGCCCCCCGAACCGGTGACACCGCAGGTGAGTTCGCCCACAACGGCCCGCGACGGAGGAGCGACCGGTCCTTTCGCGCCTTACGCTCGACGGACCGCAGCACACTCCAGCACGCCCCCTTTCCCCCTTGCCAGCGCGGAGGTTCCGGCTCAATGAAGCTCACCGTCGTCGGCTGCTCGGGGTCGTTTCCGTCCGCGGACTCGGCCTGCTCGAGCTACCTCGTCGAGGCCGACGGCTTCCGGCTGCTGCTCGACATGGGCAATGGCGCCCTCGGCGAGCTGCAGCGCCACTGCGGTCTCTACGACCTCGACGCGATCTTCCTCAGCCATCTGCACGCCGACCACTGCATCGACATGTGCGCGTACTTCGTCGTGCGCTACTACCGGCACGACGGCGGCCGCTGCGAGCCGCTGCCCGTGTACGGCCCCGAGGGCGCCGAGCAGCGGCTCACCACGGCGCACGCGGACACGCCCTCCGCGTCCTCGATGAGCGAGGTCTTCGACTTCCACACGATCAAGCCGGGCACCTTCGACATCGGGCCCTTCACCGTCCGCACCGAGAAGGTCTGCCACCCCGTCGAGGCGTACGGCATCCGCGTCGAGCACGGCGGGAAGTCGCTGACGTACTCCGGGGACACCGGCCCCTGCGACGCCCTCGACGAACTCGCCGCCGACAGCGACCTGTTCCTCTGCGAGGCCGCCTTCACGCACGGCAAGGAGAACATCCCCGACCTGCACCTCAACGGCCGCGAGGCGGGCGAGGCCGCCCGGCGCGCGGGCGCCCGCAGGCTGGTGCTCACCCACATCCCGCCGTGGACGGACCCGCAGATCAACCTCGCGGACGCGCGCGCCGTGTACGACGGGCCCGTCGAGCTCGCGGTGCCCGGAGCGACGTACGAGATCTGAGCGACGTACGAGATCTGAGTCCGTCAGGCCGTACGCGACGTACGAGATCTGAGCCGGTCAGGCCGTACGCCGGTAGCCCCGGCCGCTGAGCGCCATCCGGTTCCACGTGTGCCGGCGGCCGCGGATCGCCACCGAGTAGTCGTACATGACCTCCGGGTCGCACATGCCCGGGATGTACGAGTCGCCGAAGTGATGGGCGTCGATGCCCACTTCCTTTGCGTTCAGGGCGAGTTGGGGCACCACATTGGCGTGCGAGCCCTCCTGGCTGGTGCCGATGGCGCCCATCACGATCGCGCCCGCGTCCTGCACGGCGGCCACCGCCTCGGCGGCCAGCTCCTTGGTGACGCCCGGCAGCGTGCCCGGCAGGGGCATGACGACGCCGTCCGCGCCCGCGTCGACGAGGGCGGTCAGGCGCCCGACCGTCACCCGCTCCGGGTGGCCCGCGTGGTGCATCTTGCCGCTCCACAGCGCCACGTCGTCGCCGAGGCCCTGGCGCAGCTCCTCGGTGACCCGGGCCATGCCCTCGAAGGAGCCGCCGGTGCCGGGGTTGGCCGTGATGCAGAGCATCGCCGCGCCCATGTCGATCAGGCGCTTGGCGTGCTCCGGCTTGGCGCGGCGGATCTCGGGCACGTCGCCCGGCTCCAGGTTGATGCCGACCGGGCGGCCGATGTAGGCGGCCAGGTCGGAGATGGAGGTGAAGGTGCCGAGGCCGGGGAGTTCGAGCTGCTCGCCGTCCCAGGCGCGCTCGATCAGGTTCAGTACGACGATGTCGGCGCCGAAGGCGGAGACGAGCTCCATGTTGTGGACGCCGCGGCCGTTCGGTTCGGGGATCATCGCGGCGCGCTCGGCGAACACCTCCGCGATCATCGTGCGGCCCTCGGCGGCGGCGACGGAGGCGGTGAGCTCCCGGCCGCGCAGGGCGGAGAGCTGCTCGCGGTGCAGGTCGAGAATGCGCGTAGTCATATCACCGACCGTACGGGGTGCAACAGGACAAAGCCCCCCGCCGTTGGTGCCAACGGCGGGGGGCTTAAGTCCTCTGGAAAGGGCCCGTGAGGCTTACTTCGCCTCGGCCTTCTGCAGCTCCGCGAGCTCCTCGTCGGACTCGCGGCCCGGCGTCGGGAGGTTCCACTTGGTGATCGCGAAGCGGAAGACCACGTAGTAGACCGCCGCGAAGCAGAGGCCGACCACGGCCAGGCCGATCGGGTTGGAGGCCCGGGTGAAGTTCAGCGCGTAGTCGATGAAGCCGGCCGAGAAGCCGAAGCCGTCCTTCATGCCGAGGGCCCAGGTGAGGGCCATGGAGACACCGGTGAGCACCGCGTGGATCGCGTACAGGACCGGGGCGATGAACATGAAGGTGAACTCGATGGGCTCGGTGATGCCCGTGACGAACGCGGTCAGGGCGAGCGAGAACATCATGCCGCCGACGACCTTGCGGCGCTCGGGGCGGGCGCAGTGCGTGATCGCGAGGCAGGCCGCCGGGAGGGCGAACATCATGATCGGGAAGAAGCCGGTCATGAACTGTCCGGCGCTCGGGTCACCGGCGAGGAAGCGCGGGATGTCGCCGTGGGCGCCGTTGTAGTCGCCCGCCTGCCACCAGGGGAAGGAGTTCAGGAGGTGGTGCATGCCGATCGGGATCAGCGAGCGGTTGGCGACACCGAAGATGCCGGCGCCGACGGAGCCCGAACCGACCAGCCACTCACCGAAGTTGTGCAGACCCGTGCCGAGGACCGGCCAGATGAAGCCGAAGACGATGCCGATGACCAGGCCCGCGAAGGACGACAGGATCGGGACGAGACGGCGGCCGCCGAAGAAGCCCGCCCAGTCGGGGAGCTTGGTCCGGTAGAACTTCTGGTACAGCAGGGCCACGACGATGCCCATGACCACGCCGCCGAGGACGCCGGCGTTGACCGGGGCGGCGTTGTGGACGATCTTGCCGTCGACGACCGCGTCGACCTTCGGCAGGTTGCTGTCGGTGAAGGTGCCGAGCACCTTCTGGAAGACCAGGTAGCCCGCGACGGCCGCGAGACCGGTGGAGCCGTCCGACTTCTTGGCGAAGCCGATCGCGATGCCGACGCAGAACAGGAGCGCGATGTTGTCGATGATCGCGCCGCCGCCGGCCGCCATGTAGCCGGCGATCTTCGTTATCCAGGTCGGGAAGGACGGCTTCCCGAGCATGTCGTCGGCGCCGAGACGCACCAGCAGCGCGGCGGCCGGCATCACGGCGACCGGCAGCATCAGGCTGCGGCCGATGCGCTGCAGAACAGCCATCACGCCGGAGCCCTTTTTCTTGTCGGCCGCGGGGGCGGCACTGGCCGTGGACACAACTTCCTCCAGTGGGCAAGGCGCCGCCTGGACATGGAAGTGGGGGACGGCGGCGTCTCCGGGGGACGCGGCGAGAAGGCCGCGTGGTCTACACCAATTAGTGGTGTAGACCTGTTGTAGCACGGTGAAGGCGACGTAAGGAACCCACGATTTCTGTGGGGCCGGTCATATCTGGAAATGACAGACCAAAGGCCCCCGGATCCGAGGTCCGAGGGCCTTGTGGGACGGCAGGGAACGCCTCCCGGGAGGCGGGTTACGCCTTGGTCTGCTCCGCGTCCAGTGCCGCCGCCTCTTCCTCCGGTTCACGTCCCGGAGTCGGCAGATTGAACTTCTGGATGGCGAAGCGGAACAGCACGTAGTAGACGACCGCGAAGCACAAGCCAATAGGAATGATCATCCATGGCTTGGTCGCGAGGCTCCAGTTGATGACGTAGTCGATCAGTCCCGCGGAGAAGCTGAAGCCGTCCTTCACCCCGAGCGCCCAGGTGACCGCCATCGAGACACCGGTGAGCACCGCGTGGATCGCGTACAGGAGCGGCGCGATGAACAGGAACGAGTACTCGAGCGGCTCGGTGATGCCGGTGACGAACGAGGTCAGGCCGACCGAGAGCATCATGCCGCCGACGACCTTGCGACGCTCGGGGCGGGCGCAGTGGGTGATCGCGAGGGCCGCGGCGGGCAGCGCGAACATCATGATCGGGAAGAAGCCCGAGGTGAACTGGCCCGCGGTGTGGTCGCCCGCGAGGAAGCGGTTGATGTCACCGTGCACGACCGTGCCGTCCGGCTTGGTGAAGTCGCCGAACTGGAACCAGACGAAGGTGTTCAGGAACTGGTGCATGCCGATCGTGAGCAGCGCGCGGTTGGCGACACCGAAGATGCCGGAGCCCAGCCACCCGAGATCCACGAGCCACTTGGAGAAGCTGGTGAGGGCGTCACCGATGGGCGGCCAGATCCAGACGCAGATCCCGGCGAAGACCAGGCCGACGAAGGCCATGATGATCGGCACGAGCCGGCGGCCGTTGAAGAAGCCGAGCCAGTCGACCAGCTTCACACGGTGGTAGCGCTGCCAGAAGAAGGCGGCGAGCAGGCCCATGATGATGCCGCCGAAGACCCCTGGATTCTGGTACGCGGCCTGCGCCACCGTCCCGTCCTCGGCCACGCAGACGCCGCTCCACATCCCGGCGCCGCTGAAGGTCGTGTCGGCCGGGCAGTCGTCGGGGAAGGCCCGCAGCACCGCGTAGTACACGAGGAAGCCCGCGACCGCGGCGAGCGCCGTCGAGCCGTCCGCCTTCTTGGCCATGCCGATCGCGACGCCGATGCAGAACAGCAGCGGCAGGCCGAGCGAGGAGTCGAGGAGCGAACCCCCCGCCGCCGCGAAGACCTTGGCGACGTTGGTCCAGCCCAGGCCGTCGGCGCCGAAGACATCGGGCTGGCCGAGCCGGTTGAGAATGCCCGCTGCGGGGAGCACGGCGATCGGGAGCTGGAGGCTGCGGCCCATCTTCTGCAGTCCGGGGAGCAGCCCGCTCCACCACTTCTTCTGCGGCACGGCCGCGGCGTCGGAACTCATCGGCGTCCTCCGGGAACACACCTGGTTTGGCAGTCGTTGCAAACTGGTGTAGACCAGTTGCGGAACTGACTCGGTGACGCCCCGCCAGGGAGTCACCTTGATCGCCATCATTGGGTACGGGTGCCGTAACCGCCCGTGAAGATGGTCCAACCGTGCGTTACCGTGGCAAAGCGGACCTACGGTGCGTCGAGGCCGCATCCTTCAGGAACAGGGAGAAACACCATGGCCAGCAAGGCTGAGAAGATCGTTGCCGGGCTCGGCGGCATCGACAACATCGATGAGGTCGAGGGCTGCATCACCCGCCTCCGCACCGAGGTCCACGACCCGAGCAAGGTCGACGAGGCCGCGCTGAAGGCCGCCGGCGCCCACGGTGTCGTGAAGATGGGCACCGCGATCCAGGTCGTCATCGGCACGGACGCGGACCCGATCGCGGCCGACATCGAAGACATGATGTGAGCGACTGAGCTCACCGCCGTGGGCCCCGTTCCGGACACCGGAGCGGGGCCCACGCGCGTACGCGGTCCCGGGCGGGCCCCCTCCCGTACACATTCACGGGTGGGGCCCCCTCCCGTACCGGATAGGGTCGTTGCCATGTCTCGAATTGACGGCCGCACCCCCGAACAGCTCCGCCCGGTCACCATCGAACGCGGCTGGAGCAAGCACGCCGAGGGCTCCGTCCTCATCTCCTTCGGCGACACCAAGGTCTTCTGCACCGCCTCCGTGACCGAGGGCGTCCCACGCTGGCGCAAGGGCAGCGGAGAGGGCTGGGTCACCGCCGAGTACTCGATGCTGCCGCGCTCCACCAACACCCGTGGCGACCGCGAGTCCGTGCGCGGCAAGATCGGCGGCCGCACGCACGAGATCTCCCGCCTCATCGGCCGCAGCCTGCGCGCCGTCATCGACTACAAGGCGCTCGGCGAGAACACCATCGTCCTCGACTGCGACGTCCTCCAGGCCGACGGCGGTACGCGCACGGCGGCGATCACCGGCGCGTACGTCGCCCTCGCCGACGCCGTCTCCTGGGCCCAGGGCAAGAAGCTGATCAAGGCCGGGCGCAAGCCGCTCACCGGCACCGTCTCGGCCGTCTCCGTCGGCATCGTCGGCGGCGTCCCGCTCCTGGACCTCTGCTACGAGGAGGACGTGCGCGCCGACACCGACATGAACGTCGTGTGCACCGGCGACGGCCGCTTCGTCGAGGTGCAGGGCACCGCGGAGGCCGAGCCCTTCGACCGCAAGGAGCTGGGCGCGCTGCTCGACCTGGCCACCGGCGGCTGCGAGGAACTCGCCGCGCTGCAGCGGCAGGCGCTTCAGGCGACGGTCCAGGACGGCTGAATTCCACGCTCTGCGTGGACAGTTGAACGGGCGCGCGGTCAACCGTCAGGCAGTCTGAGGGCGTTGTAACGAGTACGACGGGCGCGCGGGCCAGGCCGCGCGCCCGCCCGCACACGGGGAGGGACTCCGCCCATGTCCGCGCGCCACCGACGCATCGCCGTCGCCGTCACCACCACTCTGCTCGTCGTCCCGGCCGCGCTCGGCCTCGCCGCCTGCGACCCGCAGGAGGCGGTGGACTGCGTCCGCGCCGCCGACGCGGTCTCCGACAGTGTCGACGCCCTGCGCAAGGCCGCCCAGGAGGCGGCGCTCTACCCGGAGAAGGCCGACAAGTCCTTCGACAACATCCGGTCGGACCTCGACGAGATCCGCGACAAGAACGACGACCAGGACATCCGCGACGCCGTCGACCAGATGAAGAAGGCCGTGGACAACGTCGAGCGGTCGGTCGACGGCGGCGACAAGACCCCCGATCTCAGCCCCGTCGTGGACGCGGGCGGCAAGGTCACCAAAGCCTGCACGCCGTAAACCCCGTACATCCTGTGGGCCCGCACGCCGCAGAGGCGGGCCCGTCGGGGGCCGGTGCCGTCCGGGGCCGATACTTGAGGAATGACCCGCCTCATCCTCGCCACCCGTAACGCAGGCAAGATCACCGAGCTCAGGGCGATCCTCGCCGCCGCAGGTCTGCCCCACGACCTCGTCGGCGCGGACGCCTACCCCGAGATCCCCGACGTCAAGGAGACCGGCGTCACCTTCGCCGAGAACGCCCTCCTCAAGGCGCACGCCCTGGCCCAGGCCACCGGGCTGCCGGCCGTCGCCGACGACTCGGGCCTCTGCGTCGACGTGCTCGGCGGCGCCCCCGGCATCTTCTCGGCGCGCTGGGCGGGCCGCCACGGCGACGACACCGCCAACCTGAACCTGCTGCTCGCCCAGCTCTCCGACATCGCCGAAGACGCCCACCGCGGGGCCCACTTCGCCTGCGCGGCCGCCCTCGCGCTGCCCGACGGCACGGAGCGGGTCGTGGAAGGCCAGTTGCGCGGCGTCCTGCGGCACGGGCCCGCCGGGTCGGGCGGCTTCGGCTACGACCCGATCCTGCAGCCCGAGGGCGAGATCCGCACCTGCGCCGAGCTCAGCGCCGACGAGAAGAACGCGATCTCCCACCGGGGCAAGGCATTTCGGGCCCTCGTGCCGGTGCTGCGCGAGCTGGTGGCGTAAGCGCCTTCCAGCTCGGGTGGTTGCCGTCCGTTCGCGGCTGCGGACCGCGGTCCGTCCTCGCGCAGTTCCCCGCGCCCCTTACCGGGGCGCGGGCGCGGGCCTCGTGCGGCCGGAGGGACTCGAACCCTCACGGGAGTTACCCCACTGGGACCTAAACCCAGCGTGACTGCCAGTTCCACCACGGCCGCGTGCGGCCCCATCGTAAGGGACCGCACCTGGTCGCCGGGCGGGCCGTCAGAACTTCGGGACTCAGAACTTCGGGACGTTGGCCTGGGACTCGACCAGCTCCGCCGCCTCTTCCTTCGTCTCGACCGACGGCGGCGAACCGGCGAGCGGCTGCTGGGCCGTCTCCTTCATGCAGGCGACCGCGATCACGCCGATGAGGGACGCGGCCATCGCGTAGTACGCGGGCATCATGTCGGTGCCCGTCACGGAGATCAGGGCCGTGATCACCAGCGGGGTCGTGCCGCCGAAGAGCGAGGCCGAGAGGTTGTAGCCGACCGACAGGGAGCCGTAGCGGACCTGGGTCGGGAAGAGCGCGGGCAGCGCCGCCGACATCGTGCCGAGCATGCAGACCAGGGAGAACCCGAGCATCAGCATGCCGAGCGAGACGGCCCACAGCGCGCCGTTCTTGACCAGCAGGAACGACGGGATGGACAAGAAGAAGAAGCCGAGCATGCCCGCCATCAGGAGCGGCTTGCGGCCGAAGCGGTCCGAGAGCCTGCCGACCTGGTTGATGACGCACATCAGGACGACCATCGTCCCGATGAGGATCAGCAGGCCGTGGGACTCCTTGTAGCCCATCTCGTCGGACAGGTACGTCGGCATGTACGACAGGAGCATGTAGTCCGTGATGTTGTACGCGCCGACCAGGCAGATGCAGAGGATCAGCGTCGGCCAGTAGTCGCGGAAGATCTTGGCCAGGTCGCCCGTGGCCGTCGCCTCCACCGTCGAGGCGGCGTCGCTCGCCTTGTGCGCGGACTCGTCCTCCAGCTTCTGGAAGGCAGGCGTCTCGTCCAGCCTGAGCCGCAGATAGAGACCGACGAGTCCGATGGGCCCGGCGACCAGGAACGGCACGCGCCAGCCCCAGGACTCCATGCCGTCGCTGCCGAGCCACCCCGTGAGGATCACGACCAGGCCGGCCGCGCCCACATATCCGGCGAGCGTGCCGAACTCCAGGAAGCTGCCGAAGAAGCCGCGGCGCTTGTCGGGCGCGTACTCGGCGATGAAGGTGGACGCCCCGCCGTACTCACCGCCCGTGGAGAAGCCCTGGACCAGGCGGAAGAGGATCAGCAGGGCCGGGGCCCAGAAGCCGATCGAGTCGTACGAGGGGATCAGGCCGATGGCGAACGTGCCGACCGCCATCATGATCATGGTCATCGCCAGGACCTTCTTGCGGCCGATCTTGTCGCCCATCGGGCCGAAGACCATGCCGCCGAGTGGCCGGACCAGGAACGAGACGGCGAACGTCGCGAACGACGAGATCAGCTGGACCGTGTCGTTCCCTGACGGGAAGAAGACATGGCCGATCGTGACCGCGAGATAGGAGTAGATGCCGAAGTCGAACCACTCCATGGCGTTCCCGAGCGAGGCCGCCTTGACCGCCCGCTTGACCGCCGCTTCGTCGGTGACGGTGATGTCGGTCCGGCGCAGCGGGGGATTCCTGCGGCGTCTGACGGCTCGGAAGAGCGCGCGGTGGCGCTTGATCGCTTGGGGATCGGTAGGGGTCGGTTCGTTCTCGGCAGCCATGAAGGATCACTTGCTCAGTACGTGCGAGAGCAAACGAAAGCCCCCCAAGAGGGGGGCTTCGTCACATTCGGTGAGGGGCCTGCGGCGGCTCGGATGCCGATCAGATGCCGGTCAGATGCCGAGATCCTTGATGATCTTGGCCACGTGGCCGGTCGCCTTCACGTTGTAGAAGGCGTGCTCGACCTTGCCCGCCTCGTCCACGACGACCGTCGAACGGATGACGCCCGTCACCGTCTTGCCGTAGAGCTTCTTCTCGCCGAAGGCGCCGTACGCCTCCAGGGTCTCCTTCGACGGGTCGCCGACCAGCGTGACCTTCAGGCTCTCCTTCTCGCGGAACTTCGCGAGCTTCTCCGGCTTGTCGGGCGAGACGCCGATGACGTCGTACCCGGCCTGGGCGAGCAGGTCGAGGTTGTCCGTGAAGTCGCACGCCTGCTTGGTGCAGCCGGGGGTGAGGGCGGCCGGGTAGAAGTACACGATGACCTTGCGGCCCTTGTGGTCGGCCAGCGAGATCTCGTTGCCGTCGGCGTCGGGCAGGGTGAAGGCGGGGGCGGTGTCGCCGGGCGTGAGTCGCTCGCTCATGTCTCTCGGTCTCCTCGCGAAGGGTGTCCCCTCGGCTCTTCAAGAGCTTGGGGGCGCAGTGACGCTGACGAGCGTAATGGGGGTGCCGTGGGGTGCGGGACGCGCGGAGCTGACAGACTGTCGCCCACAGACTCGCAACTGGTACGGAAACGGCCACGGACCACGGAGGCAGCGCGGTGTCGGACACGTCAGAGGCGGCGAACAAGCCGGACGCCCGGACCCCGGCGGAGATCGAGGCGGACATCAGGCGCCGCCGGGACGCGCTCGCCGAGACCCTCGACGAGATCGGTGTGCGGGTGCACCCGAAGACGATCGTCGGCGACGCGAAGGCGAAGTTCGTCTCCAGCGTCGACAACTCCCTGGGCCGCGCCTATGTGGGGGCCAACCGCTTCGTCTCCGACGTGCGCTCCCAGCTGGTCTCCGAGGACGGCGCCCCGCGCCTGGAGCGCATCGTGCCGGTCGCGCTCGTGGTGGTCGGGGTCGTGGGCCTGCTCGCGGTCGGCTCGCGGCGCCGCAAGGGCTGAGCCGGAATCGGCTTCGACCCGGCGGCGTACGGGCGCGGTCGCGGCAGGTAGGTTCGAGGCGTGAGCGCCAACAGCCAGGGACACGGGTCCCATGACGACAAGCTGCCCATCCGCATGCTGCACGACCGTGTGCTCGTGCGGCAGGACACCGCCGAGGGCGAGCGGCGTTCGGGCGGCGGCATCCTGATCCCCGCCACGGCGGCCGTCGGACGGCGCCTGGCGTGGGCCGCGGTGGTGGCGGTCGGCCAGAACGTACGGACCGTGGAGCCGGGCGACCGCGTCCTGTACGACCCGGAGGACCGGGCCGAGGTCGAGGTCCGGGGCGTCGCGTACGTCCTGATGCGCGAGCGTGACATCCACGCGGTGGCGGCCGACCGGTTCGAGGGCTCCGAGGACTCGACCGGCCTCTACCTGTAGGACGCGCGACCCGCAGTACCCGTACGAAAGGGCTGGTGACCACCGTCACCAGCCCTTTCGCATGGTGTTTGCTACCTTGGAGACACCCGACGAGACGCGCCGTACCGGGACCTGAAAAGACGACGCACCCCCGTAGTTCACGATTCCGGAGGTGCCGTCATGGCCTGGGTCCTGCTTGTTGTCGCCGGTCTGCTCGAGGTGGGCTGGTCGATCGGGATGAAGTACACCGAAGGCTTCACGCGGCTGTGGCCCAGCGTCTTCACCGGCCTCGGCATCGTCGCGAGCATGATGCTCCTCTCGCACGCCGCGAAGACCCTCCCCATCGGCACCGCCTACGGAGTCTGGGTCGGCATCGGCGCGGCCGGTGCGGCGGTGCTCGGCATGCTGGTGCTCGGTGAGCCCGCGACCGCCGCCCGGATCTTCTTCGTGGCCCTGCTCCTGGTCGCCGTCGTGGGGCTCAAGGCGACCTCGGGGCACTGACCCGCTACGGCGAGCGGCGGGCGTTCGGCGTCGCGTCCCGGTTCTGGACCGCGCCCCCGAGCAGCCCGCCGCCTGTGTCCGTGGTCCCGCCGCCGTCGGTCCCGCCCTGGTCCGCGCCGCCGTCGGTGGCGCCCCCGTCCGTGGCGCCCCCGTCGGTCTGCCCCGCGGTCTGCCCGGCCGTCTGACCCTGGGTCTGGCCCTCGTCCTGGCCCTGGGTCTGGCCGCCCTGCGTCTGGCCGCCCTGGGTCTGCCCGGTGGTCTGGCCCTGCGTCTGCCCCTGGTCCTGGCCCTCGGTGTCGCCGCCGGTCGTGGCCCCGCCGGTCTCCGGGTCCTCGGGCCCGGTCGGCTCGACCGGTTCGGTCGGCGTCACCGGCTCGCTCGCGCCCGGCTCCAGCTCCAGGTCGAAGTCGCGGGCCGGGGTGCCGGTCAGCGCCGCCTTGGTGAACTGGGCCCAGATGCGCGCCGGGTAGGCCCCGCCGTTGATGCGGGGCTGGCCGAGCGCTCCGTACAGCGGGGTCTGCACCGCCGTGTCGGGGTCGGCGCCCATCACGGCCACGACCGTCGCGAGGTCCGGGGTGTAGCCCGCGAACCAGGCCGCCTTGTCCTCCTCGGCGGTGCCGGTCTTGCCCGCCGCCGGGCGGCCCGCGCCCTGCGCCGCCGTGCCGGTGCCGCCCTCGACGACGGACTGCAGGATCGACGTGGTGGTGTCGGCGGCCTCGCGGCTGACGGCCTGCTTCGTGGTGTCGTCCGGCAGGTCGACGTCCTCGCCGTCCTTGGTGACCTTCTCGACCAGGGTGTACGTGCCGTGCTTGCCGTGGTTCGCGAGCGTCGCGTACGCCTCGGTCATGTCGAGGACGGAGGCGGTGGCCGGGCCAAGGGCGATGGAGGGGGTGGCGGTCAGGTCCGGGGTGGTGGAGGGGATGCCGAGGTCGACGGCGGTGTTCTTCACCTTGTCGGAGCCCACGTCGACGGCCATCTGGGCGTAGACCGCGTTGACGGACTTGTCGGTGGCCTCGCGGACGGTGATGTCGCCGTAGGAGCGGTCGTCCTCGTTGGCGGGGGCGTAGCTGCCGCCGCTCCAGCCCTGCACCGGGCGCTTGTTGTTGCCGTTGTAGATCGTGTTCGGGGTGATGGTGCGGCCGTCCTGCGTGGTCGAGCCGTGCTGCACCGCCGAGGTGAAGACGAACGGCTTGAAGGTGGAGCCCACTTGGAAGTCGCGGCGGGTCGCGTTGCTCACGTACTGCTTCGTGTAGTCGATGCCGCCGTACAGCGCGACGACCTTGCTGCTGTCCGGGTCGATGGAGGCCCCGCCCACCCGCACGTTCCGGTCGATCTTGCGGGCCTTCTTGTCGAGCTGGTCCATCACCTGCTGGTCCACGGCCTTCACGAAGGCGTCCTGACGGTTCTTCTGGATGGTCGTGGTGATGCGGTAGCCGCCCTTGTCGAGGGTGTCCTCGTCGACGATCTTGTTGCTCGTCAGATAGTCCTCGACGGCGTGCACGAGATAGCCGCGCTGCCCCGACAGATCGGCCGTGCCCTTGGGCTCCTTCGGGACGGGGAACTTCATGCCCTTGCGGTCGGCGGCGCTCAGCCAGCCCTCCTTGACCATCCCGTCCAGGACGTAGTTCCAGCGGCCGAGGGCGCGCTGCTTGTTCTCCGGGTGGGTCGCCACGTCGTACGCGTTGGGGGAGTTGAGCAGCGTCGCCAGGTAGGCGCTCTTCGCCGCGTCCAGGTCCTCCACGTCCTCGCCGTAGTACGCCTGGGCCGCGGCCTGCACCCCGTACGCGTTGCGCCCGAAGAAGCTGGTGTTGAGATAGCCCGCGAGGATGTCGTCCTTGCTCACCTCGCGGTCCAGCTTGATCGCGATGAAGAACTCCTTCACCTTGCGGGTGACCGTCTGCTCCTGGCCCAGGTAGTAGTTCTTCACGAACTGCTGGGTGATGGTGGAGCCGGACTGCTTGCCCTTGCCGGTGAGGGTGTTCCAGGCGGCGCGGATCATCGCCTTCGGGTCGATCGCGGACTCGCTGTAGAAGTCGCGGTCCTCCGCCGCGAGCGCCGCGTGCTGCATGTCCTTGGGGATCTTCGACAGCGGGACGTTCTCGCGGTTGACCTTGCCGTCGCGGGCGAGCTGGGTGCCGTCCGCGTACAGGTAGACGTTGGACTGGGCGGTGGCGGCCGCGTTGGCCGGGGGGATGTCGACGAGCGCGTAGCCCGCGAAGAAGCCGCCGACGCACAGCAGGATCACGAAGATGAAGGTGCCGAGCACCATCCGCCAGGTCGGGACGAGCCGCCGCCACCCCTTCCGCTTGGGCCGCTTGGGCTTCTTGCCCTTGCCGCCCTTGCCGCCTTCACCCGCGGGCGCGCCTGCGGCGGAGTCCGCGGGGGTGTCCGCCGGCTCCCGGGGCGCCCAGCCCTCGTGTCCTGCGGCCCCCTGCTGCTGCGGCTCGTCGCTCATGTCCTGCGGAACTCCCGTTCGCGTCCTACGTCCAGTACGCCCAGTACATCCAGTACGCCCTGTGTACGCCCTGTCCGACCCATTGCACACCGTCGTACGAGTCGCGGTGCGCCAGGCACGCGCCGGGCGCCGAAATTGCGTGGCAACGGCCACCCGGATCGGACTAGGCTCCTGCGTTTTGTGCTCTTTGGCCTGAGAACGCTTTCGACCAGGGAAGGGACACTTCGTGAGGACAGGCCGGTTCCGTCTTTACTCGGCCGTCGCCAGAAGCGGCTTCCGCCGCTACGCCACCTACCGCACCGCCACCGCCGCCGGAGTCTTCACCAACACCGTCTTCGGCCTGATCCTCGCCTACACCTACATCGCGCTCTGGGACGAGCGGCCGCACCTCGGGGGCTACGACCAGGCGCAGGCCGTCACCTTCGTGTGGCTGGGGCAGGCGCTGCTCGCCGTGATGGCGCTGATGGGCGGCGGCTTCGAGGGCGAGCTGATCGAGCGCATCCGCACCGGGGACATCGCGATCGACCTGTACCGGCCGGCCGACCTGCAGACCTGGTGGCTGGCGACCGACCTCGGCCGGGGCGCGTTCCAGCTGCTCGGCCGGGGCGCCCTGCCCATGCTCTTCGGCGCCCTCGTCTTCGAGCTCGCGCTGCCCGCGGACCCGCTGCGCTGGCTGGCGTTCCTGGTGTCCGTCGTGCTCGGCGCGGTGGTCAGCTTCGGGATCCGCTATCTGGTGGCGCTCTCCGCGTTCTGGATGCTGGACGGCGCGGGCATGACCCAACTGGCCATGCTCGCGGGCACGTTCTTCTCGGGCATGGTGCTCCCGCTGAACGTCTTCCCGGGCGCCCTCGGCGAGTTCGCCCGCGCGCTGCCCTGGTCCGCGCAGCTCCAGGTGCCCGCCGACGTCCTCCTCGGCACGCACACGGGCACGGACCTGCTGTGGACGTACGCCTTCCAGCTCGGCTGGGCGGCGGCGCTGCTCCTGGCCGGGCGGCTGCTGCAGACCGCGGCCACGCGACGGGTGGTGGTCCAGGGTGGCTGACCTCGCCCACGTACGGGACGGGCTGCGCGCCTACCGGCTGATCTCCGCCATGTGGATCCGCTCCCTCATGGCCTACCGCGTGTCCTTCGCGATGACCCTGCTCGGCAACTTCGCGGTGACCGCGTTCGACTTCGTGGCGATCCTGCTGATGTTCTCCCAGGTGGACCGGCTCGGCGGCTACGGGCTGCCCGAGATCGCCTTCCTGTACGGCGTCTCGTGCACCGCGTTCGGCTTCGCGGACCTCGTGATGGGCTCCATGGACCGGCTGGGGCGGCGGGTGCGTGACGGCACGCTCGACACGCTCCTGGTGCGGCCCGCCCCGGTGATCGCGCAGGTCGCCGCCGACCGCTTCGGGCTGCACCGGCTCGGGCGCCTCGCGCAGGGCGCGCTCGTCCTCGCGTACGCGCTCGTGGTCCTGGACGTCGGCTGGACCCCGCTGAAGGTCCTGATGATCCCGCTGATGCTGCTCTGCGGCGCCGCGATCTTCGGGTCCGTGTTCGTGGCGGGCGGCGCCTTCCAGTTCGTGGCGCAGGACGCCTCCCAGGTGCAGAACGCCTTCACGTACGGCGGCACCACCCTTCTCCAGTACCCGCCGACCGTCTTCGCCAAGGACCTGGTGCGCGGCGTCACCTTCGTGCTGCCCCTCGCCTTCGTCAACTGGGTGCCCGCGCTGTACGTGCTGGGGCGGCCCTACCCGCTGGACCTGCCGCAGTGGGTGGCGTTCACGCCCCCGCTGGTGGCCGCCGTCTGCGTCGGCCTCGCGGGCCTCGCCTGGCGCACCGGCCTCCGTTCGTACCGCAGCACAGGGAGCTGAACTGCCGTGGAAACAGACCTCATTGAGCTCGACGGCGTCGAGAAGGTCTTCGACGTCCGCAAGAAGACCGGCTTCCTGCGCCGGGAGCGGCACGAGGTGCGCGCCGTCGACGGGATCTCCTTCACGGTGCCGCGCGGCGAGATGGTCGGCTACATCGGGCCCAACGGCGCGGGCAAGTCGACGACGATCAAGATGCTGACGGGCATCCTGACCCCGAGCGGCGGCCGTCTGCGCGTCGCGGGCATCGACCCCTCGCGCGAGCGCACGAGGCTGGCCCGCCGCATCGGCGTCGTCTTCGGCCAGCGCACCACGCTCTGGTGGGACCTGCCGCTGATCGACTCGTACCGCCTGATGCACCGCATGTACCGGATCCCCGACGACCGCTTCCGCAGCAACCTCGACCGTTGCATCGAACTCCTCGAACTGGGCGCCCTGTTGGATGTCCCCGTGCGCCAGCTCTCCCTCGGCCAGCGCATGCGCGGCGACATCGCGGCGGCCCTCCTGCACGACCCGGAGGTGCTCTACCTGGACGAGCCCACGATCGGCCTCGACGTCATCAGCAAGGCCAAAGTGCGGGGATTCCTGCGGGACTTGAACGCCGAGTCCGGCACGACGGTCCTCCTCACCACCCACGACCTCACCGACATCGAGCAGCTCTGCAAGCGCGTCATGGTCATCGACCACGGCCGCCTCATGTACGACGGGGCGCTCGCGGGCCTGCACGAGGTGGGCGAGAGCGAGCGCACCCTCATCGTGGACCTGGAGCGCGAACTGCCGCCCGTCCGGGTCGAGTCGGCGCGTGTCGTGAAGGTCGAGGGGCCCCGGCAGTGGCTGGCCTTCCCGGCGGGCGGCTCGGCGGCGCCGCTGGTCGCGCGGATCGCCGCCGAGTACCCGCTGGTCGACCTCTCCGTGCGCGAGCCGGACATCGAGGACGTCATCGCCAAGATGTACGCGGAGCAGGCGACCTCGTAGGCTGCTCGTATGACCGAACTCCCCGAGCCCGCCGATCTGAGCGCCGCCGATCTGCGGGCCTCCGACGCCGACCGCGAGCGCGTCGCCGAACAGCTCCGTGACGCCCTGGCCGAGGGCCGCCTCGACATGACGGAGTTCGAGGAGCGCCTGGACGCCACGTACAAGGCGCGTACGTACGGCGAGCTGGCGCCCATCACCCGCGACCTGCCCGGCCCCGGAGCCCCGGCCCCGGCTCCGGTGCCGAAGGTCGACATGGTCAAGCACCCGGCGGCGGGCGGCGGTTCGGCCGACCCGGTCGCCATCGACTGGGACGAGCGGGTGGTCGGCGGCGAGGCGTCCTCGACCTGGGGCTTCGCCTTCTGGGGCGGCTTCGGCCGCAAGGGCCAGTGGAAGATCGGCCGGACGTTCACGGCGTTCACGATGTGGGGCGGCGGTGAGATCGACCTGCGCGAGGCCCGGTTCGCGGACCGCGACGTGGAGATCCGGCTCTTCACGATCATGGGCGGCATCCAGGTCGTCGTGCCGCCCGACCTCCAGGTCTCGGTCCGCGGCATCGGCATCATGGGCGGCTTCGACGACCATGCGACGGGCGAGGGCACGCCCGGCTCACCGCGCGTGGTCATCAAGGGCCTCGCCCTGATGGGCGGCATCGGCGTCGACCGGAAGATGCGGCGCATCGAGCGGCAGCGCCTGCGGGAGGAGCGCCGCCAGGACCGCCTGGACCGGCGCGATGCGCGCCGGGCCGCCCACTGGGACCGGGCGGAGGAGCACCGGCTGCGCCACGAGGAGCGTTTGGAGCGGCGTTTGGAGCGGCGCCGGGATCGCTGATGTCCTGGGTGGGGCGCCCTCCCGGGGCTTCGCCCCTGGACCCCCGATCGGCCTGAACGGCCTCGTCCTCAAACGCCGGACGGGCTATGACTACAGTTCGGCGGCCGCCGAACCCCTCAGCTGGGCCAGGTTGAACGTCTGCGCCATCCGCTCGTAGCCCGCGTCGCTCGGGTGCAGATGGTCACCGGAGTCGTAGCGGCTGCGCAGCTTGCGCGGGTTGTACGGGTCCCGCAGGGCCTTGTCGAAGTCCACGGCCTCGTCGAAGACGTTGCCCCCGCGGATCTCCGCGTTCACCGCCTGGCGCACGGCCTCCAGGCCGGGCTCGTACCCCCGGTGCCCCTGGAACGGCATGAGCGTCGCGCCGATGACCCGGAGCCCGCGCGTGTGCGCCTGCCGGGTCAGCTCGCGCAGGCCCTCGACGATGCGGTCCGGGTCGTTCTGGTGCGGGTTGCGCAGGATGTCGTTGACGCCGAGCGCGATGACGACGGCCTTCACGCCCGTGCGGCCGAGCACGTCGCGGTCGAAGCGGGACAGGCCGCTGGGGTTGTCCGCGGGCGAGCCGTTGCCGTCGGACAGGATGCGGTTGCCGCTGATGCCCTGGTTGGCCACGCCGTAGCGGGGCGCCCCGGACTCGGTGCGCAGCCGGTCGGCGAGGACGTCGGTCCAGCGGCTGTTGGCGCCCATCGTGGAGGTGATGCCGTCGGTGAGCGAGTCACCGATGACCACCACGGTGCCGTTCGTCTCGTGCGTGAGGACGTCCACCGCGGTCAAGTAGCGCCAGTACGGGCTCTGCTGGCGGTAGGCCGCCCCGGTCACGTCCTCCGTGCGGTCCCCGGCGGCCACGTAGCTGACCTGGCGGGCGTGCGGGTGGTAGGTGACGGGGCCCGACGCGGTGGGCGAGAACGTGGTGACGAGCAGGTCCGCGTCGCTCGGCACCTGCAGCCGGGCCGCGTCGCTGAGCACCTGCTGGCCGGGCGGGATCACGACCGACGTATTGCCGTTGAAGGTGAGCCGGCGCAGCGTGCCCGGGGCCGCCGAGGGGTCGTTGGCCGCGGCGGCGAGGGCGATGGAGGCGTGGGTGATGCTGAGCGGCGTGCGCCCGTACAGGTTCGACAGGGTGATGCGGGCGCCGTCGCCGCCGACGCTGGTGTGCATCACGTTGCGCACGGAGCGGCCGGCGAGGCCCTTGCGCGCGGTGCCCGGCTCGGCCCCGGCGGGCGAGGCGGACCAGGTGCCGACCCAGGTGCCCGCGGAGGCGGGGTTCGCGGAGTTGCGCGGGGTGCGGGGGCCGGAGCTGAGGGTGTCCTGGCCGTCGTCGGTGCGTGAGACGCCGACGTATATGGCGGCGGAAATCACCACTATCACCGCGAGAACCGCGGCGAGGACTGCATAACCGTGACGCCTGGTCATGCTGGTCATGCGGCTGTGTCTCCTTGGGCAGGGGGAGCCTGCGGGGCTCCTATGTGATCACCCCATGATGCGTCATGGGCCGTGAGGCGGCCGACACTGCCCCCCTCCGACTCCTCAGACGCCGGGAACTTGTCGTCCGTTCCAGGAGTCGCTCAGGAAGAGACAATGCGTATGAGGATCGATACAGAGGATCGATACGTGCGCGGAGACCGACGGGGCGAACGGGCCGGTGGACTGGGATGGAACGCGTAAATGGGCCGGAAGTGACCGAACCGGACGGTGAGCCGGGCAGTGGGCCGGACAGTGGGCAGCATGCCCACGCCGACCGGTCCGCAAGCGGAGCCTCGTTCGGAGCAGCCGGGTCCACGAATGGCGCAGGGGCGGGGGCCGGGGCGGGTAAGGGGGCAGGCGCGGGGTCTGGGGCCGGTGCAGGGGCAGGTCCTGGGGCGCGCCGCCCCTCCTCCCCCATGGCGTACACCCCCGCCGACGAGGAGAAGCGCCGCGGCGTCCGCCGCATGAAGCTCACCGCGACGGGCCTGCTGCTCTTCGTCGCGGTCGTCTACGTCCTCGCGAAGTGGGCGCAGAACTCCGGCGCCGGAGCCTGGGCGGGCTATGTCGCGGCGGCCGCCGAGGCGGGCATGGTGGGCGCGCTCGCCGACTGGTTCGCGGTGACGGCGCTCTTCCGCCACCCCCTCGGCATCCCCATCCCGCACACGGCCATCATCCCCAACAAGAAGGACCAACTGGGCGCGTCCCTGGGCGACTTCGTAGGCGAGAACTTCCTGTCGTCGGAGGTCGTACGGGACCGGCTGCGGGCCGTGGGAATCGGCGGCCGCCTGGGCGCGTGGCTCGCGGAACCGGCCCACGCGGACCGCGTCACCGCCGAACTGGCCACGGCGCTGCGCGGCGCCCTGACCGTCCTGCGCGACTCGGACGTGCAGGCCGTCGTCGGCGAGGCCATCACGCGCCGCGCCGACGCCCAGGAGATCGCGCCGGGCCTCGGCAAGATGCTGGAGAAGGTCGTCGCGGACGGCGGCCACAAGCGGGTCGTGGACCTGGTCTGCGTGCGCGCCCACGACTGGCTGGTGGCGCACAGCGACTCGGTGATGGACGCGGTGCAGGGGGGAGCCCCCGGCTGGACCCCTCGCTTCGTGGACAAGAGGGTGGGCGAGCGCGTCTACAAGGAACTCCTCCGCTTCGTCACGGAGATGCGGGACATGCCCGCCCACCCCGCGCGCGGCGCCCTCGACAACTTCCTCGCGGACTTCGCCACCGACCTCCAGTCGGACACGGACACGCGGGCGCGCGTGGAGCGCCTCAAGCGGGAGGTCCTCGGCCGGGGCGAGGTCCAGGACCTGATCGCCTCCGCCTGGTCGGCGGTGCGCCAGATGATCGTGGCGGCGGCGGAGGACGAGCGCAGCGAACTGCGCCTGCGCGTACGGGCGTCGCTGCTCTCGCTGGGTCAGCGGATGGCGACGGACGCCCGGCTGCGGGAGAAGGTGGACGGCTGGGTGGAGGGCGCGGCGGTGTACGTGGTCACCACGTACCGCAGCGAGATCACGTCCCTGATCTCGGACACGGTCGCGAGCTGGGACGCGGAGCACACGTCGCGCAAGATCGAGGCGCACATCGGCCGCGACCTGCAGTTCATCCGGATCAACGGCACGGTGGTGGGGTCGTTGGCGGGGTTGGTCATTTATGCGGTTTCGCGGGCGCTGGGGGCTTAGCGCTGGGGGCTTAGCCCTGGGGGCCTGGCAACTGGTTGCCTGACCGGCGGTGGGTCCCATCGCGCGTGAAAGGGGCGTTCGGGGGCACTCTGGGCAGCATGAGCGCCTCGCCGTCTCCGACCCCGCCGTCGCGGCAGCCGCAGGCCGCGGCCCCCGGGCCCGACACCACCGTCACCACCGCCGTGCCCGCGCGCCTGGACCGGCTGCCCTGGTCCCGCTGGCACTGGATGATCGTGATCGGTCTGGGCACCGTCTGGATTCTGGACGGCCTGGAGGTCACCACCGTCGGCAACATCGCCAGCCGCCTGGCCGAGCCGGACAGCGGCCTGGACATCACTGCCGCGCAGATCACGGGCATCGGCGCGGCGCTGTACGTGGCAGGCGCCTGCACCGGCGCCCTCTTCTTCGGCTGGCTCACCGACCGCTACGGCCGCAAGAAGCTCTTCATGGTCACGCTGGCGGTCTATCTCGGCGCGACGGCCCTCACCGCGCTCTCCTTCGACGCCTGGTGGTTCTTCCTCTTCCGCTTCCTCACGGGCTTCGGTATCGGCGGTGAGTACGCGGCCATCAACTCCGCGATCGACGAGCTGATCCCCTCCCAGTACCGGGGCCGCGTCGACCTGATCATCAACGGCAGCTACTGGCTGGGCGCGATCGGCGGCTCACTCCTGTCCGTGGTCATGCTCAACACGGACATCTTCCCCGCGGACATCGGCTGGCGCCTCACCTTCGCCCTCGGCGTCGTACTCGGCCTGGTGATCCTCCTCGTCCGCCGGCACGTGCCGGAGAGCCCGCGCTGGCAGTTCATCCACGGCCGCGGCGAGGAGGCGGAGGAACTGGTCGCGTCGGTGGAGCAGGAGATCGAGCGGGAGAAGGGCAGGCAACTCCCGCCCCCCGACCGTGAGATCACGATCCACCAGCGCAAGAGCATCGGATTCGGTCTCATCGCGAAGACGGTGTTCCGGGACTACCCCAAGCGGGCGGTCCTCGGCCTGTCCCTCTTCATCGGCCAGGCGTTCCTCTACAACGCGATCACCTTCGGCTTCGGCTCCATCCTCACGACCTTCTTCGACGTGGCCTCGGACCACACGGGCTACTACTTCGCCGTGATCGCGGCGGGCAACTTCCTGGGCCCGCTGTTCCTGGGCAAGCTGTTCGACACGGTGGGCCGACGGGTGATGATCTCGTCGACGTATCTCGTGTCGGGCGCCCTCCTGTTCGGCACGGCCTGGCTCTTCGACCGCGGTTCCCTCAACGCGACGACGATGACGGCCTGTTGGTGCGTGGTCCTCTTCTTCGCGTCGGCGGGCGCGAGCAGTGCGTACCTCACGGTCTCCGAGATCTTCCCGATGGAGACGCGCGCCATGGCGATCGCCTTCTTCTACGCGATCGGCACGGCGGCCGGTGGCATCAGCGGTCCGCTGATCTTCGCCGACCTGACCGAGTCGGGCGTCGTCGGCGACACGGTCCTCGCGTTCCAGATCGGCGCGGGTCTGATGTGCGCGGCGGGCCTGGTGGCGGCGGCGTTCGCGGTACGGGCGGAGGGGCGCTCGCTGGAGGACATCGCGACGCCGTTGTCGGCGGCGAGGCCGACGGGGCCGACGGGGCCGACGGGGCCGACGGGGCCAGCGACGCCGGGAGCAACGGGGGCGACGGGGGCAACGGGGGCGACGGGCTGACCCCGTCGTCGCCGCGCCCGTTCAGCCCCATGCGAGGATCCCGCCATGGAAACTCATCGGGTGGCGGTCCTGGTGCGGGACGGCGTCCTGCCCATGGAGCTCGGCCTGGTGCACCAGTTGCTCGGCACCGCGCGTGGCGGGAAGGGCGATCGGCTCTACGAATTGCGGACCTGTGCGATACCGGGCCCCCGGGAGGTCCGTACGGACGCGGACTTCCCGATCCGGGCTCCGTACGGCCCCGAGGCCCTGTCCTGGGCGGACACGGTGCTGGTCCCGGCGTCGCACGAGGAGGACGAGGGACTGGTGCCCGGCGGCCTGGCCGCGGACCTGCGGACGGCACTGGCCGACGCCGCCGACCGCCCTGGTACCCGTATCGCCTCCATCTGCACGGGCGCGTTCGTGCTCGCGGCGGCGGGCCTCCTGGACGGCCGCCGTGCGACGACGCACTGGCTCGCGTCGGACCTGCTGGCACGGACGTTCCCCTCGGTGACGGTGGACGCGGACGTGCTGTACGTGGACGAGGGCGCCGTCCTGACCTCGGCGGGCGAGGCGTCAGGGGTGGACCTGTGCCTGCACCTGATCCGCACGGACTTCGGCGCGACGGTGGCGGCGGACGTGGCGCGCCGGATGGTGGTCCCTCCGCACAGGGAGGGCGGCCAGTCCCAGTACATCCAACGCCCGCTGCCGGAGCACGACTTGACGTCGACGGGCGCGGCGAGGGAGTGGGCGCTGGCGCGGCTCGGGGAGAGGCTGACTCTCGGAGAGATGGCGGAGCGCGCCGCGATGAGCACGCGCACGTTCAGCCGCCGCTTCCGCGAGGAGACGGGCCTGACCCCGATGCAGTGGCTGACGCAGCGGAGGGTGGAGCGGGCTCGGGAGTTGTTGGAGGGGACGGACTACACCGTGGACCGGGTGGCGGCGGAGGCGGGCTTCGGGACGGGGACGTCGCTGAGGGTGCACTTCGTGGCGGGGGTGGGGGTGGCGCCGGGGGCTTATCGGGCGACGTTCAGGGGGCGGTGAGGTGGCTCGCCTCGGGCGGTGCCTGATGTGTGCTGGGCGTGCTGGGCTGGCGTGGGCGATGTCCAAGATCCGTGGTCCTGGCTCGCCGGAATCGCTACCGTCGCGGCATGACCGCAATGCCCAACTGGGCGCACCCGCCGCGTGCGGAGGGCTGGTTTGCGGAGGACCTGGACCTCCTTCCTGAGGCGCCTCGCCACACCGAGCTCATCAATGGAGCCCTCGTCTTCGCGATCCCGCATCAGCGGTCGTGGCACAGCCGCGTCGTCACCGGCCTCACCACCCTCCTCATGGCGCAGGCCCCGTCAGGGTTCGAGGTGGAGCGGGAAATGACGGTCCGCCTTGACGCCCGTAACCGACCGGAGCCGGACCTGCTGGTGACGACGGCGGCCTACGACGCCGACCGCACGTGGTTCGCCCCGGAGGACGTGCGGCTCGTCGTCGAGGTCGTCTCGCCCGAGTCGGCGCACCGCGACCGCACGGTGAAGCTTCGGAAGTACGCCGAGGCGGGCATCCCGCACTACTGGTGCATCGAGGATGAGGACGGCACACCTGTGGTCCACGTCTACGAGCTCGACGCACCGACGGGCGTCTACGCACCCGCGGGGATTTTCCGGGGCGCCCTCAAGCGCCCCGTGCCGTTCGAGATCACTGTCGATCTCGACGGGCTCACCCCGCGACGCGGCGCGGGAAGCCCCTCGACCACGGGTGAGGCTGACTAGCTCACTAGGCGGAGCGCCGGTCGACCAGTACGTACGACGCGGCGGCCACGGCCCCGGCGACCCCGAACACGGCGGGCCAGGCCCCGACCTTCTTGGCCAGCGGGTGCGAGGCCCCGAACGCGCCGACGTACGCGACGCTGAGCGCGGCGGCGGTCTTCACCCCGGCCTTGGCCCGCCACTGCTGCGCGGCGGCGGCCCCGGCGACGGCGAGGACGGCGCCGCCGAGCGGCCGCTTCTTGGTGAACCGGGCGGTGGCGTACCCCCCGACGAGTCCGCTCACGGCTACTGCTGCGCTTGCCGGAACCTTGGCCATGGTTGCCCCGCCTTTGATTGGTTTGTCTGTGTCTTGGGGTGAGGTTAACGCGGGGTGGTGGAGGCTTTGCTGCGGGCCCCTCGTGTCCGGTGACTGCGCCCGTGCGGAGACCGCCAGCTCCGGCAGCTGCACGGGGAGTCACCGCTTGCTGAAGGCTGGTTGCTGCTAGGCGGGCAGGGGGCAATCCAAGCAGCGGAGTCCACGAGGAGTGCTGGTGCTGCCTTCGAACTCGGAGAAACCGCCGCTCTCGTTCTGATACACGATGCCAATCCCGTGTTCGGCAAGGAGCTCACGGAGATCCTCGCGAGGAAGCTCTGGAGCCAGCACCATCAGGTTGAGCGGCTGATCGTGGTCGAGGCTCATCAAATAGCGTCTTGCGTGCAGGAGTTGAGCAAGAGCCTGAGTGATCGACTCGCTTGCTGCGCTGCCGGTCGGCTCGTACACGGTGTTGTTCGTCTGGTTGTAAAGCTCGAACATGAGGTGAGATGACGAGTTTCGCATCGACAACTCAAGCTGACCGATGCTCTCCCCAGATGCAACTTCCTGGTCCTCGAAGGAGTCCGCCAAGTCGTCGCGGGCGGCCATGACTTGATCGACATCGACCTGCGGCTGACGTTGGCGTCGCTGGCGTCGGAGTGCCCGGCTGAGGCGGCCGCCAGTCCGGTTGAACCGACCCCTGGAAGCAGGTGCCAGTTGAAGGGTGTCGGAAGCCTCCCGGATGTATGGGCCGATGGGGCGCAGCCTAAACACAATGACGTTGCGAGTATCACCCAGTTCGTCCCTTGCTGCACCGATTTCAAACGGATTGCGTTTATCTAGGCTGAATTCGCCTATATATCTGTGCGTCCGAGTGTCGCTACCGGGGAGTTTTCCCACGGCGACGAACACGTGCAAGGTGCGTCTCTTGCGGGAATGCTCCAGGATTGCGGTATTTCCGCCTCCCTGGGCGCCATCGAAGGTCTGATCCCCCCGCTTCCCAGCTCCGGTATAGGTGAATATGGGACCCAGGTCGTCGTCCTCGGCAAGCCAGCCGTCGCGATATCCGTAGCGCTCGCCAACCTTGCTGTCGGAGAAGACGAGGACGTTCCGCTTCTCGACTGCAGGACAGATACCGGCGTAGCCGCTGCCGCCGAGTACGGGGTGGATCTGTGCGCGCGTGAGGATGTCACCGGGCCGAAACCCGGACGTGGGCGTCGTCATGAGTTGAGGCTAATGGGTTCAGTGCGCATGGGGTGCGGCAGGTGAGCCACATCGCTCGGTGGTGCATTGTGACGGCGCTAGACCCGGGCGAAGATGATGCGATGAGTGATGCAACGGGGACGGTCGTAGCGAGTGCTATCGCTTTCGTGGCCGCAGTCATCGGGGCTGTGATCGCTGGTCTATACGCCAAGCGTGGCGCAGAGACGGGAGGGCGTAAGGCAGTTGAGGCGGCGCTCGCGCAAGTGCACGGGCAAGCGGCAGCGGAGCACTGGCAGTGGGTACGTAGCCAACGGCATCAGTCCTTCGCCAATCTTCTCGCGTCCTATGCCGCTCTGGACGAGGGGCTTGCGCGTCTTGCGCCTGAGGTGCGAGAAGGTGCCAGGCTTGATGAAGTAGCCGGGCGTGAGCTGCAGCAGCGCACACTCGAACTGCAAGCATCAACAAGCAAGTTGGCGCTGTGGGGGCCAGATGAGGCAAACGTGCTGGCCTATGCGGTGACTCAGGAGGCGATGGCTGGGATAAGAGCTTTGCTACGAGCAGCGCATGTGAGTTCCGCGGGCTTGAGTGTAGATTGGTCCAGTTTTGACCGAGCGCGAGAAGGGATGACGCAAGCCCATGCCGAGTTCCTTCAACGTGCTGGGGAGATCATTCGTGACCCGCTGCAGCCAGTCAACTAGTAGAGGTATCGATCTGTGATGGCGGATTCCGTATAAAGCCCTGCCAGGCAGCAGCGCTCACTATGAGCTGCGGCCCCAAGGCAACCTTGGAGTCGCGTACCGCGATGCCTCCGACGAGTGTGGCTACTTCCAAGCACTCGCCCCCCATGCCATTGCTGTAGCTGCTCCTGCGCCACTGGACGCTCGACGACAGCATCATCGGGAGTGTTCCTCCAAGAGTCTTGTGATCAGCAAGGCCGAGCGCTGGGGGCTCAGCGCTAGGGCCCTGAGGTGGTCGAACGCCTTCGTGTAGAGGGCCACGTCCTTGGGGTCTTCGAGATAGACCGAGTCGGTCAGTCCTTCCCGATACACGACGTCCGGGTCCTCCTGCTCCGGGAAGCCAAGGACGGTGAACGATCCCGTTGTGGGGTACGCACCCGCATCGAACGGGAGGACCTGCACCGTTACATTCCTCAACCTCGCCATTTCCAGCATACGTTCGAGCTGCCCCGTCATCACCTGCCGACTCCCGACTAGGTGCATGAGTGCGCTCTGGTGCACGACTGCCCACAGGTCTGGCGCGCCATCGCTGGTGAGGAGCTCTTGGCGCCGCATGCGTACGTCCACCATGCGCTGGACTTCATCGGCTGTGTGGTCGACCCACGCCCGACTCTGCTCGGCGGCGTAGTCAGGGGTCTGAAGTAGTCCGGGGATGAACTCGCCTTGGTAGCTGCGCAAGTTGACCGCTGCCTGCTCCAGGCCCACATACACGGAGAACCATGAGGGGACGGCGTCTCCATGAGCGTGCCACCAGCCCTTTGTCTTGGACTCCTTGGCCAAGGACTTGAGGAGATCGCGTAGTTCGTCCGAGGTGCCGTAGGAGCGGCATAGTGCGTCTACGTCAGACGGCTGAACGCGTCCTTGACCTGTCTCCATCCGGCTGACCTTGGAGCCGCTCCAGTCCAGCTCCTTGCCTACCTGATTGCAGGTGAGTCCGCTCTCCTCCCGGAGCTTCTTGAGCTCGATTGCCAGTCGTCGGCGTCGTGCCGTGGGGGATCCAGCCATACCAACTCCTCGTGCCGTAGCGGAAGTTCTATCCCATCGGAAGGTGAGAGAAAGGCCAATCACCCTAAGGGGGGAATCCCTCCCTGCATGTTGCATAACGGGATGCCCCACTGAGACTCTCTCACTGAGAGTGGTCGAAGGTCACGTAGTGCACGCGAGCGGCTCGGGAGGCGGGCAAGGATGATCTACGCCAGTCAGTTCTTGAGGCGAAAGCCATGGGATCTTCCCTTCGAAGCGGAAGCCCGCGAAGTTGCGGGCTTGCGAAGGGTGTTGAAGATCCACCTCACTCTGTGGGGGCTGCCGGAGGTTGTAGAAGCGGCACAGACCTGTGTCTCGGAACTCGCGTCAAACGTCATCAACCACGTGGGTGTCGGTACGCCTGCCACCTTGGCGGTGTCCATGCGAGACACCTACCTACGTATCGAGATGCATGATCCGGATGCTCGAGCGCTACCTACGCTCCTTGCTGCCGGAGATGAGGAGGGGTCTGGGCGAGGTGTGCAGCTCATCGACGCGATCACCAAGCACCGTTGGGGTGTCATTCTTCGCGGAGCATCCAAGGTGGTGTGGTGTGAGTTGGCGACGAACCTTCCCTGTGCCAGCAGCCACGACGCTCCTCTCACGGCGTTGCGAGAGGGCAGTCAGTTTGGGGCGCAGGTTGGCCCGTATCGCTCCGTGCGCCCAATGGGGCCGGGGCGTCTGGAAGCGACTGTTGCCGAGGAGGCGGCAGTCGAATTGATCGCCGACCTCCTCGACTGTCTCCGCGCACACGGTTGTGATCCCGACGATGTGCTGGATAGGGCTCAGATGCACTTTGAGGCGAAAAGTGAGAGTTCAGCTCGACGTGGCGGCGGCCGAGTACGTCCACACATCGGCTGGTAGCTCGTGGTCCAGCTGCCAGGTGATCGCCATCGGCTTGCTGCCGACGTGGGAGACGTAGCGAGCGGGGCCAAGGAGCATCCACGGTGCGGGGCCGCCGATGTCCGTGTTCTTGTATCGACGTACAAAGAGCAGGATGTGGCTGCCTCGCTGGGTGTGCTCGCGGTAGCGGCGACCGGTTGTGGAGTTCTCGTCCGTGGTGCTCTGCGACTCCCAGTGGAACAGGGTTGGGGCCATCGCGTAGTCCTTGTAGCGGACCGTGGGAGAGAACTCCTTCTCATCTTTCTCCAGGGTGACGAGGAGAGCGTCAGTCTTGAGCTCCTTTGCGTCAATGACTCCCTGGGCAAAAGATCCCGGCATCTGGCCGCCGAAGCGCGCCACGTTGAGGGCCGCGAGGATCTCGGAGCGGTTGTACGAGCTATGGATCTTCAGGGGGAGGCCCCGGTGAGTTCCCTCCAGGGGGAGCGGGACGTGATCCGCGTGAGCCAAGCAGTGATTGAGGACTTGGACTAGCTCGTTACGGACCGCCTTCTGGGTACGCAGCGAGGCGAGCCCTTCCTGATAGGTCGTGAACCTGCCGGCCTTGTCCCAGAAGTTGAAGAAGAGCATGCGAGCGTACCGCTGCTCTAGAGGAGGCAACGCGTCGTAGTGCGGGGCGTCATCTGCGAGAAGCCGTTGGTAGGACTCAATGCGCTCACGATCGTCCACGTGGAGGAAGGATGGCATGCGCTTGAGAAGGGCCAACTCGCCCTCGGGAGGGGTGTCAGTGAGGAGTTGCGCCCGCCGGAGGAGAGTGGTCCATGAGTTTCCGTTGCCCCCGCGATAGATCTCTTTGATCTCGCGTCCGCTCTCCTGTAGGTAGCGGGAGAGTTTCGTCTCGGCGTAGCTCGCCACTTCGCGGGAAAGCACGTTTGCGTTGACGTTGAGCTGATCCCGGATGTTGTTGATGATGGTCTGTTTGGCCTTGCTCTCCAGCGTGATTTCGCAGGATGCGGGAAGTGTGGGAAAGTCGTGCTCCAGGTTGTCGAGGAGACGCTTCCTGGTGAAGTTTGTCAGTGCGCGGAATTGGTTCTCGAATCGGAACTCTTTGCGGTGTTGGCCGATGAAGTCGAGAACGGTGAGGATCTCCTTCTCCTCCGTGCGGCGTAGACCTCTCCCGAGTTGCTGAAGGAAGAGGGTCGCGCTTGCGGTGGGGCGCAGAAGGAGCAAGGTGTCGATGTCGGGGATGTCGAGGCCCTCGTTGAAGAGGTCAACAGAGAAAATCACCTGGATCTTCCCGGCCCTGAGGTCCTCAAGAGTCTGCTTGCGCTCTTCTCGTTGGCTCTCACCGGACAATGCGATGGCATTGAGCCCTGCCTCGCGGAAGTATTCAGCCATGAAACGCGCATGCGTAACTGAGACGCAGAAGCCGAGTGCGCGCATGGCACCTGGATCGGAAATCTTGTCCTGCACGGAATCGAAGATGAGCTGTGCGCGCTCCTTGTTTCCAGTGAAGATGCTACTCAGGGAGTCCCTGTCGTAGGTGCCGCGCTTCCACTCCACTGCCCTCATGTCAGTGTCGTCGCTGATCCCGAAATAACGGAAGGGGCTGAGTAGTTCGTTCTCTAGGGCTTCCCATAGGCGCATCTCCGCCGCAATGCGTCCGTTAAAGAACTCATCTTGAACCGTCTTGCCATCCGTGCGTTCGGGTGTTGCGGTGAGGGCGAGTAGCTCTCCGGGGGTGAAATGTTCGACGACCTCTCGATAGGTGCGCGACGTACCGTGGTGGAACTCGTCTAGCACGATGACGTCGAAGTGTCCCGGTGAAAGCCTGTTCAGGGCCAGAGAGTTGAGAGATTGGATACTCGCAAAGACGTGCTCCCAGTCCTGAGGAATCTCGCCGCTGTGGTATGCCTCGCCGAACTTTGGGTCATTGAGTACACGTCGATACGTATCCCTCGACTGCTCAAGAATCTCCCTGCGGTGCGCGACGAAGAGGAGCCGTAGAGTACGGCCTGCATCGCGGCACAGCTGCTGATAGTCGAGGGCGGCCATGACGGTCTTTCCAGTACCGGTGGCAGCGACCAGGAGGTTGCGGTGCAGACCGCGAGCCGAGCGCTCTACACGCAAGCGCTCCAACATGTCCTTCTGGTGCGGATAGGCCGATATGTGCCGTGCAGAGGCTGTGCGATTCAGCCACTCGCGGGCGCCCTCTAGGGTGCTTACCGCCTCCAAGATCGCGTTCGCCGTGTGCAGCCGTTCGTCTTCGGGGAGGTGCTGGAGCGCGCTGCGAACGGTCTCGGCAGCGCGCCAGGCGAGGGTACGAGGTGTTGATTCGGATCTGGCCACGCCTTCGATGTCAGGCAGGCTGTCTTCGTCGAATTCCTTCAATCGCTCTTCGAGGCGTAGCGCAATCAGTCGCTCGTACAGGTCGGAAGTCGTGTTGGTGGAGCCGGTCGCCTGAGTCATGCTTGATCTCTCCCCGTGAAGTCAGCACGCGCGATAGAACCGCGATGGAGCAGCCCTAGGAGAATATGCGGCGGACTTGAGTGGTGTTGCGGGAAGGTCTCAAGTGGATGAGGTGCCCGAGGAGTGGGACGTGCCTACTCTCGTCCCACTCCGTGGCACCCCTCATAGGCAACCCCCGACCCACACCAACACCCCTCCCCACCCTCAGGCGGCCACCCCACAGCCCGCCCCCGCGCCGCCAGCGTCGTCGCGTACTGGGGCAGCAGCTCCACCGCCTCCGGAGACGCCCCCTCCGACGCCGCGAACGCCTCGTACGACGGGACCGTGCCCGTCACCACCCCCAAGTTCGGGGTGCCCGATTCCGCCAGCTCCCTCAGCGACGACTCTATGGTCGCCAAGTGCTCCTCGTGGGAGGGGTATTCCGCGCTCAACGCCGGGTACGCCGCCAGCAGTTCCGTCAGTTCCGTGGACGGCCAGTGGAGGACCGCCACCGGGAACGGGCGGGACAGGGCTGCCCTGTACGAGCCCAACTCCGCCTGCAGGCGGGCGATTTCCGCGCGGAGTTCCGCGGGGTTCTCCGAGCCGAGCGACCAGATCCTCTTGGGGTCGTGGAGTTCGTCCAGTGTGATGGAGGAGGGGACCGAGGACGAGGCCGAGGAGGAGTGGATCCGGTCCGCCGTCTCGTCCCACTCGTCGTGGGTCCGGCCCAGGAGGCGCCGTACCCGGTGGCGGCCGAAGAGCAGGGGGTGCGTGGGGTAGGGAGGCTCCGGCACGTCCGTCAGGAGACGCGTCGCCGCCTCCGTGAACGTCTCCTCCGCCTGTTCCAGCTCGTCGTGGGACTCCAGGGACTCCGCCACGATCACCCACGGCGCCGGGTCCTGGGGGGACGACGTGCGGACGCCCGTGATGATCGCGCGGGCCTCCGCCTCGTGGCCGTACTCCCAGAGGTTCGCCGCCTTCAGCGCCTTCACCAGGAGGGGGTTCTCCATGCCGTCCGTGGAGAGCAGCGCGTCGTAGAGGCTCGTCGCCCGCGGGCGGTCGTCGGCCAGTTCGTAGTGGGCCGCCGCCTGGAGCAGCAGTTGCTCCGCGTCCTTCGGGTAGAGGCCCGCCGTGCGCTCCAGGCGCTCGGCTTCTTCGATGTGGTCGGCTGGCGTGACAGGCGTGTCGGGGCGCATACGCGACACCGTACTGCCCAGGGGATTGTCACGTGTATGGGCGGACGCGTCGCACATCTATGGCCTGTTGTGCGGGGAGCACCTATCGTGCGGCCGCCGGTGGTGGAGGGAGTGGTGGAGGGAGCGGGCGTGTGCCTGGGAGTGGAGGGGCGGGAGGTTCCCGTCGTCGTGCAGGGGCGCCCACGCGTCCGGTCCCGCCTCACGCGCGCCCTGTGGAACGGTGCCGAAGTCGCCGTCACCCTCGGACTCGTCCTTCTCCTCCTCGTCGTCCATCAACTGTGGTGGACCAATCGGCAGGCCCGCGCCGGGGCCGAGAGGAAAGTCCACGCCCTGGAGAGGGAGTGGGCAGCCGGGGAAGGGAGCGGGAGTGGGGCCCCTGAGGAAGGCCCTACGTCCATCCCCGAGGACGCGGGGGCCTCGACCGCCCCCGAAGAGCCGCCCTCCGGATCCTCCCCCCGTTCCCCGCGCCAGCGCCCCGTCGCCGCCCAGCCACCCCCACCCCGCTGGGACCAGGCGTACGCCATCCTCCGCATCCCCCGCCTCGGCCTCAGCGCCCCCGTCGCCGAAGGTGTCAGTAAGGAGAATGTGCTCAATAGGGGCTACGTAGGGCACTATCCGCGCACCACCCAACCCGGTCGCCCCGGAAACTTCGCTCTCGCCGGGCACCGCAACACTCATGGCGAGCCCTTCCGCCACATCAACCGGCTGCGCAAGGGCGACACCCTCACCGTCGAGACCAAGAGCGCCACCTACACGTACGTCGTCGACAGCGGACTCCCCCAGACCTCGCCCGGCGACGGGGGTGTCATCAGGCCCGTGCCCCGCAGTGAACGGCACCCGAGCGCCGGATATCGCGCGGCCGGCTACTACATCACCCTCACCACCTGCACCCCGGAGTACACCTCCAAGTACCGCCTCGTGGTGTGGGGCAAGTTGCGCGCGATGAAGCCCCGATAGGGTCCTTCTCCGTGATCTCTCCCGCGATCTCTCGCCGCCCGCACCTCCTCTGGCTGCTCGTCCCCTTCGTGCTCTACCTGGGGGCCCTGCCCTTCGCCAACCGCGTGCACCCCGTCGTCCTCGGGCTGCCGTTTCTCTTCTTCTGGCTGCTCGCCGCCACGCTCCTCACCCCCGTCGCCGTCTGGCTCACCTACCGCGGGGATCAGAAGCTGAAGAAGGCCCAGGCGCTGAAGAAGGGAGAGCGGGCGTGAGCAACGGAGCCGTCGCCACCACCATCTTCGCCCTCTTCATGGCCGGCACCGTCGCCCTCGGCCTCCTCGCCGTCCGCGGGAGAGGGAAGCAGGGCGGGCTCGCCGAGTGGTCCGTGGGCGGGCGCAGTCTCGGGGCCGTGTTCATCTGGGTGTTGATGGCGGGGGAGGGGTACACGAGCTTCTCCTACCTCGGGGCCGCCGGGTGGGGGTACAACTTCGGGGCGCCGGTTCTTTACGTCGTCGCCTATATGTCCTGCGGGTACGCCGTCGGATACGTCGTCGGGCCCACCCTCTGGGCCTACGCCCGGCGGCACGGGCTCGTCAGCATCACCGACATGGTCGCCCACCGGTACGGGAAGCCCTGGCTCGGTGCGGTCATCGCGCTGCTCGCGACCGTCTTTCTGCTGCCGTACATCCAGTTGCAGATCACGGGGATGGGTGTTGTCGTCTCGACCATCTCGTATGGGGCCATCAGCCTCAACTGGGCCTATTTCATTGGGTTTGCCGTCACTGTTGGATTCGTCGTCGTCAGTGGGCTGCGCGGGAGTGCCTGGGTTTCCGTCCTGAAAGACCTTCTCGTCATCGTCACCCTCGCCTTTCTCGCCGTCTATGTCCCGCTGCACTACTTCGACGGCTACGGGGACTTCCTCCACCGGGTCACCAGTGAGAAGTCCGCCTGGCTCACCCTCCCGGGCTCCGGCGGCAGCCCGTACGGCACCGGGTGGTTCGTCACCACCTCCTTCCTCAATGCCCTGACCGTCGTCATCTTCCCGACCACCGTCGCCGGGTATCTGGGGGCGAAGAGCGCCGACGGGCTGCGGCGCAACGCCATCTGGCTGCCCGCCTACAACGTGCTGCTGTTCGTGCCCATGCTGCTCGGGATCGCCGCGCTGTTCGTCGTGCCGGGGCTTGCCGGAGCCGGGTCCAATCTCGCGCTCTTCGAGCTCGTCGTGGATTCCCTGCCCGCCTGGGTCGTGGGAGTCGTCGGTGTCGCCGCCGCGTTGTCCTCGATCGTGCCGATGGCCGTGTTCATGCTCGTCATCGGGACGATGTGGGGGAGCAGTGTGCTGCCGCTCGTGCCGCGGTGGCGGGGGGCTGTGCGGCAGCGGGTCGGGTCGCAGGTCGTGGTCGTCGTCGCCGGGGCGCTCGCGCTCGTCATGACGTATGCCGCGCCCAACACCCTCGTACGGCTGTCCCTCATCTCGTACGAGGGGATGGCCCAGCTCGTGCCGATGGTGCTGCTCGGCCTTGTGTGGCGGAAGCTCTCCCTCGTCGGAGCTCTCAGCGGGCTCGTGGTCGGGGTCGTCATCGTGTGCGTCCTCGTGTTCAGCGAGCACGACCCTGTCCTCGGCGTGAACGCGGGCATCCTCGCGCTCGGGGTCAATCTCCTTGTGGCGCTGGGGGTTTCGTTCGCGTACGAGAGTCCGGCCGATCGGGCGGACCCGCGGCCGGACGACATCGTGCTCGCCCGGGATCCGATCAGCGAGGACGGCGAGCCCGCCGCCGAGGAACCTGCCGTGTCCGCAGGCTAGGAGCCTGCCGTGTCCGTGTCCGTGTCCGCAGGCTGAGCACCACGACAGCCGCCAGGACGCCCAGGCCCGCCGACACCCACAGCGCCACGTCCGCGCCCCGCGCCAGGGAGTCCGTCGACGTCGACACCGCGATCATCAGCGCGACGCCCGCCGCCGAACCGATGTAGCGGGCCGTGTTGTTGGCGCCCGAGCCCATCGCGGCCCGCTCGGCGGGGACCGACTCGACGGCGAGCTGGGGGAGGGCCGCGTTCAGCAGGCCGCTGCCCGTGCCGGAGATCAGGAGGCCGGGGAGGAGGCGGGCCCAGGAGCCGGGGCCGGAGGTGGACGCCGCGCCCAGCATGGTGAGGGTCGCTGCCGTGTGCAGGGTGAAGCCGATGGCGAGTTGGTGGCGGGGTGAGACGTGGCCTGCCAGGCGCCGGGCCTGGAGCGCGATCACGAACGAGACGCCCGACCAGACCATGAACAGCCACGCCGTGTCCATCGCCGACAGGCCCACCGTGTGCTGGAGCAGCGTCGGCAGGTAGCTGAAGAGCGCGATCACGGACAGGCCGGTGAACAGGGCGCCCGCCGCCGACGCCAGGAACGGCGGCTTGCGGAGGAGGTCCAGGTCCAGCAGGGGTGTGGACGTGCGGCGTTCCACGATCGTGAATGTCCACGCCAGCGCCGCCGACGCGATCAGCAGGAGCGCCACCGGTGCGCGCAGCCAGCCGTCGCGGCCGAGCGTGAGCGCGGCGATGAGGGCCACGAGGGAGAGGGCTAGCGTCGCGGCTCCTGCCGCGTCCGGGCGGCCGGCCCGTGGAGAGCGCGACTCCGTCACCGCACGCGGGACGAGCGGTGCGATCGCCAGCGTGAGCAGGCCCAACACCCCGTATGCGAGGCGCCAGTTCGCCGCCGCCGCGATCCCGCCCGCCGCGACCGGGCCGAGCGCGATGCCGCCGCTCACGAACGCGCCCCACACGCCCGTGGCACGTATCCGGCCGGGGCCCGCGGGGAAGGCCCGGACGAGCAGGCCGAGGCTGCTCGCGAGGATCGCCGCGCTCGCCGCGCCCTGGGCTACGCGGGCCAGCGTGAACTGCCAGGTGTTCGAGGCGAGCGCGGCGAGCATGGTGGTGATGCCGAGCGCCACCGTTCCGTACAGGAAAGTCCTGCGGCGGCCGTAGTCGTCGGCGAGGCCGCCCGCGATCAGGAGGAGCGCGGCGAGGCCGAGCGGGGTGCCGTTCAGGAGCCATGCCTGGCCGGAGAGGCCGGTGCCGAGGGACGCGGCGGTGTCGGGGAGCGTCACCATCGGCGCGGTGTACGTCATGAGGGCCAGTGCGGTCGCGGCGCTGGTGACGGCGAGGGTGGCTGCCGGGCGTGGCGTGGAGCGGGGAGGTGCCGAGGGGTCTGCTGTGCGTACCGCCTCTGACAGCGAGCGCGACATGGGTCTGCCTCTCCGGAATGGGGTGAGTTCACGTTTAAGTTCAATGAATGAACTTCTGTGGTGTGGTGACCGTAGCATTGAAAGTTCGTTCACTGAACCTTGAACCGGAAAATTGGCTACAGTGGGGGCATGGCACTGGGTAAGGACTACGCCGCGCAGGAGTGCTCGATCGCCCGCGCCCTTGAGGTCGTCGGGGAGCGCTGGACGCTGCTCGTGATCCGGGACGCCCTCTACGGGGTGCGGCGCTACAACGACTTCCTCGTCCACCTCGGCATCCCGCGCGCCGTCCTCGCCTCCCGGCTCCAGGCGCTCACCGCCGCGGGGATCCTGGAGAAGCGGCCGTGCGCACAGGCTCCGCGCCGCCATGAGTACGTGCTCACGGAGCAGGGGTGCGCCCTGTGGCCGACCCTGCGCGCGCTCGGGTCCTGGGGGCGCGACAACTTCTCCGACGCCAAGCCGCTGCGGTACTTCCGTCATGCGGAGTGCGGCACGGAGCTCGGTGCGTACGGGGAGTGCCCGCGCTGCGGAGCCGTCGTGCCGGTCGCGGACGTCGAGATGGTGCCGGGGCCCGGGCTCGATCCGGACCCGGTGGATCCGGTCAGCCGCGCGCTGCTGGCGCCCCGCAGGCTCCTTCAGCCGGTCGAGACGGATCCTGTATAACGGGCAGTACGCATATTCGTATTCGCATGTACGAGGGAGGAGGCCCCGTGAGAGACGTCGTCCGGAACGCGAAGGCGGCACTGCGGCCCGCCCTCCTCCTGCTCTTCGTGCTCGTCGAGGTCGTCCTCGTCGACACCGGCAGCCTCACCGCCGCCGTCGCGCTCGCCGCGACCGCCGCGGCCGGGTCGGCCCTCGCCGTCTGCTCCCTGCTCGCCGCGCGCAGCGCGCCCGCCGTGCCGCGCACCCGCGTCCGCACGGCCATCCGCGACCGCGAGCAGCGCACCGCCTTCCTGCCCCAACGCGACCCCGACGCCCGGGGCCGCACACGTCCCCGAGCACCCGGCCGTCTCGTCATGACGGCCGCGTAGGCCGCGTAGGGACCTTTCGCAGCGACAACTCCCTCGCGCCCTTCGCGGGTCGTCACGCCGTCACGCCGTAAGGCGTTCCCTCTCCCGGCACGACGAGACCCTCGGAGGGCTCACCCATGTCCGTCTTCGCCAGCCTGGTCGAGCACCTGGCCGACCTGCTGAACCCGCTGTTCCACGCGTCGGCGACCGCCGCCGCCATCATCCTGTTCACCGCCTTCGTGCGCCTTCTCGTGCACCCCCTGTCGCGGGCCTCCGCGCGCGGGCAGAAGGCGCAGGCGCGGCTGCGGCCGCGCATCACCGAGCTGCGCGAGAAGCACAAGAAGAACCCGGAGAAGATGCAGAAGGCGATCATGGAGCTGCATCGCGAGGAGAAGGTCTCGCCGCTCTCCGGCTGTCTGCCGAGCCTCTTCCAGCTGCCCGCCTTCTTCCTGCTCTACCACCTCTTCTCCAACTCGGAGATCGGCGGCGAGACCAACAAGCTGCTCGGGCACACGCTCGGCGCGGCCCCGCTCGGCGGGCGGTGGGCCGACGCCCTGGGGGACGGCGGGGTCTTCGGGGCGCAGGGCCTGGTCTACCTGGTGCTCTTCGCGATCGTCGCAGCCGTCGCCACCTTCAACTACCGGCGGACCAAGCGGCAGATGGCGGCCAATCCGACGCCGGCCGTCGGCACTGGTGACGCGCCTCAGGTGCCCGGTATGGGGGCCATCACCAAGTTCATGCCGCTGATGTCGTTCATGACCCTGTTCACCGTGGCGGTCGTGCCGCTGGCCGCCGCTCTGTACGTGGTGACCAGCACCACGTGGAGCGCGGTCGAACGGGCCGTCCTTTACCGGGACATGCCGGGAGTTAACGGGGCGCTCGCTACTGCCGGGTAACGGTCCAGTACGTGAACCGGGTCTTGCATAGCGGACAGATTCCTCGGAGGATCGACCAAACCTCCGATGGCCGCACCCCATCGGCCGGGAAGGCCCCGACCCCTGTCCTCCTCAGGCGGGGCCCCGCTCGACCAAGGGAGATTGACCATGAAGCTGCTGCGTGTAGGCACGGCGGGCGCCGAGCGTCCCGCGCTGCTCGACGCCGAGGGGACCCTGCGGGACCTGTCCGGGATCGTCGCGGACATCGACGGCGCGCTGCTCGCGGACGACGCCGCCCTCGCCCGGGTGCGGGCGGCCGCCGCGTCGGGCGAGCTGCCGGTGCTCGACGCGACGGGGCTGCGCGTCGGGCCCCCGGTCGCACGCATCGGCAAGGTCGTCTGCATCGGCCTCAACTACCACGACCACGCCGCCGAGACGGGCGCCGCGACCCCCGCCGAGCCCGTGGTCTTCTTCAAGGCGGCGGACACGGTGGTCGGTCCCGACGACACCGTTCTCGTCCCCCGCAAGTCGGTGAAGACCGACTGGGAGGTGGAGCTCGCGATCGTCATCGGGCGGACCGCGCGCTACCTGGAGTCGCACGAGGAGGCGCTCGCGCACGTGGCCGGCTACGCGGTCGCGCACGACGTGTCGGAGCGGGAGTTCCAGATCGAGCGCGGCGGCACCTGGGACAAGGGCAAGAACTGCGAGACGTTCAACCCGCTGGGCCCCTGGCTCGTCACCCCGGACGAGGTCGGGGACCCGCAGGCCCTCTCCCTGAAGCTGTGGGTCAACGGCGAGCTGAAGCAGGACGGCTCGACCTCCGACCAGATCTTCCCGGTGGCGGAAGTGGTGCGCTACGTCAGCCAGTTCATGACCCTGTACCCGGGGGACGTCATCAATACGGGCACCCCGGCGGGCGTCGCCATGGGGCAGCCGGAGCCGAAGCCGTACCTGCGCGCCGGGGACGTCGTGGAGCTGGAGATCGAGAAGCTCGGGCGGCAGCGGCAGGAGCTGAAGTCGGCGTAGGGAGAGGCCGGCTCGCCGTGGAGCGGGACGAGTCGGCGTAATGGGGTAACTGTCCGGCCGTTCGGGGAGGGCGCGCGCGTCCCTCCCCGCCGCGCCGCCCGCTTTGCGCATATTGCCCTCTATGACGAAAAAGAGCGCAGTACGCGGCCGGACCCTCTCCATCGCGGTGGCGGTGGCCGGTGCCGCGGCACTCGTCGGGGTCCTCGCCGGGCACGGCGTGGCCGACCCGCTCCCCGACGGGCTCGGCCCGTGCCTCGGCAGCGAGTGCCCGGACGACTACGACGACCCCAACAACGGGTCGATCGCGGGCCGCGACAGCAACATCAACATCTTCGTCGGCGAGGACATGCGGGTGCGCCAGGCCGCGGCGGAGGCCGAGGGCAAGGTCGTGGTGCTCGGGAACTTCGACATGAACAAGCGCGCCGGTGTCTCGCAGGTCTACAACGTCGGCGTCGTCGGCGTCGGCTCCCGCGTCCCGCCGCCCAACGGCAGCGACTTCCTCACCGTCCGCAAGGACCTGAGCGTCGCCGCCGGGCAGCGGCTGCTCGCCGAGGAGGGCTCGACCAGCGGCGTCGTGCGGTACGGCGGCAACCTCAGCGGCACGGTGATCCCGAAGCCCGTCCAGGACCCGACGGCGGGCGACAAGTACACCGGGCTCTCGCCCCAGCTGCAGTCGGCGAGCCACTGCTACGCCTACGACCAAGGGGTGGCGCGCAAGGCCACGGGCACCGCGGTCAACGACGGTTCCACCACGACCTTCACCGGCGACGGGACGTCCGCCATCCAGGTCTTCAACGTCGACTTCGACCTGGTGAGCAGGAGCGGCGGCGACGAGGGCATCGCCTTCCGGAACATCCCGGCGAACGCCACGGTCCTGGTCAACCTGACCGGTGACGCCCGCGCCATCCGCACCTACACGGGCACCTTCCCGGGCGGGCTGCGCGAGCGGCTGCTGTGGAACTTCCCGGACGCGAGCACGGTGACGCTCGCGGGCAGCGGGCAGTTCCAGGGCGCCGTCCTGGTCGGGCAGCCGGGCAGCGAGACCACGGTGACGCTGCCCGGCATGAACGGGCGCTTCTTCACGGTGGGTTCGCTCACCCACTCCTCGATCAACGGCGGCGGCCAGGAGTTCCACGCCTACCCGTTCAACGGGGACCTGCCGACGTGCGGCCAGCTGAACCCCACGGTGTCACCGACCCCGACCCCCACGCCCACGCCGACCCCCACCAAGTCCCCGACCCCGACCCCGACTCCGACCAAGTCCCCGAGCCCGACGCCGAGCCCCTCCAGGACCACCCCGAAGCCGACGCCGAGCCCGACCCGCAGCGAGCCGGGGACCGTCGGCGGCCTCACGACGGGCGGCTCCACCGGAGGCGAGCAGCTCCCGGACACCGGTGCCCGGGCGTCCACGAAGGAGCTCGCCGTCGTCGGGGCCATCTCGGCGGCGCTGGTCACCGCCGGAGCGACTCTGGTGATCGTCGTCAACCGTCGCCGTCGCACCGCTACGGAGAGCTGAACCGCTCCAGAGCCTCCACCACCAGCGCGTGGTCGGCCAGTTGAGGCAGGCCCGACACGGTGACCGTGCCGATGACGCCCGCGCCCTCGACCCTGACCGGGAAGGCCCCGCCGTGGGCCGCGTACCGGTCGGGGTCGAGGCGCGAGGAGTCCTCGAAGGTCGTGCCCTTGGCCCGGAACCGGGAGCCCACCAGGTACGACGAGCAGCCGTAGCGCTCCACGACGCGGCGCTTGCGTGCGATCCAGGCGTCGTTGTCGGGCGTGGAGCCGGGCAGCGCGGCGTGGAAGAGCTGCTGGCCGCCGCGGTGGATGTCGATCGCGACAGGCGCCTCGCGCTCACGGGCGAGCTGCACCAGGAGCGAGCCGAGGGCCCAGGCGTCCTCGTACGTGAAGCGGGGCAGGGTCAACCGCCGCTCCTGCGCTTCGAGTTCGTCGACGGTGGGTGTGGGTGTGGGTGCCGTGCTCACAGCGTCACCGTCACGCCGTCGCGGGCCGAGCGGCGCGCGGCCTCCAGGACGTCCAGGGCGGCGGCCGCCTCGTGGGCGGTGACCGGGTTCGGGCCCTGGCCGCGCAGGGCGGCGGCGACGGCCGCGTAGTACGCGGGGTAGTCGCCGGGCAGCGTCTCGACCGGGCGGCCGCCGCCGGTCAGCGGGGACTCGCCGGAGCCGACGCGGCCCCACATGCACTCGGCCTCCACGCCCCAGTCCTGGCCGGCTGCCTCTTGGCCGTCCCGGCCGCCCGCCGAGGGCCGCTTGCCCTCGCGCAGGGCCGCCTCCTGCGGGTCGAGCCCGTACTTCACATAGCCCGCCGAGGAGCCGAGCACCCGGAAGCGCGGGCCGAGTTGGGCGGTGGTGGCGCTCACGTACAGGTGCGAGCGGACGCCGTTCGCGTGCGTGATCGCGAGGAACGTGTCGTCGTCGGCCTCGGCGCCCGGGCGGCGCACGTCCGCCTCCGCGTACACGGCGGCCGCGGGGCCGAAGAGGACGAGGGCCTGGTCGACGACGTGGCTCCCCAGGTCGTACAGCAGACCTCCGATCTCCTCCGGGTTCCCGGACTCGCGCCAGCCGCCCTTGGGTTGCGGCCGCCACCGCTCGAAGCGGGACTCGAAGCGCCACACTTCGCCCAACTCGCCCTCGGAGAACAGCTGTTGAAGGGTGCGGAAGTCGTTGTCCCAGCGGCGGTTCTGGAACACGGAGAGCAGCAGGCCGCGCTCGTCGGCGAGGGCGGCGAGCTCACGCGCCTCGGCGGCGGTGCCCGCGACCGGCTTGTCGACGACGACGGGCAGGCCCGCCTTGAGGGCGGCGGTGGCCAGCGGGACGTGGGTCTTGTTCGGCGACGCGATCACGATCAGGTCGAGCTCGTCGGCCCGCTCCCACAGCTCGTCGGCCGAGGCGACGGTGCGCAGACCGTCCCCGAACTCGGCGCGGGCCTGTGCCTGCCGCTCGGGGTTCGAGGTGACCACCGTGTCGAGGGTGAGGCCCTCGGTGGCGGCGATCAGGGGGGCGTGGAAGACGGAACCCGCGAGGCCGTAGCCGATGAGGCCGACGCGGAGGGGCGCGTGGGGGGCGGTGTCGGTCGGGGAGGTCATGCACTCCACTTAAGCAACGCTGTTGCCAAAGTGCAAGCGGTGCGGACAATGGGTGGGTGGACAGGACACCGACAGCTCAGCCCGCAGGGGTCAACCTCCTTGCGCTGCGCGGGCACAACGCCGCCCTCGTGCTCGACCTGCTGCGCGCGGCGGGCGAGGACGGCATCAGCAGGCTGGAGCTGGCCGCGCGCACCGGGCTCACCCCGCAGGCCGTCAGCAAGATCACGGCCCGGCTGCGCGGCCAGGGCCTGGTGGCGGAGGCGGGACGCCGGGCCTCGACGGGCGGCAAGCCGCGCACGGTCCTGCGCCTGGTGCGCGGCGCCGCCTCGGCGGTCGGCCTGCACCTGGACCGGGACGAGCTGCGCGCGGTCCGCGTCGACCTGCTCGGCCGGGTGGTCGAGGAGCGCCGGTGCCCGCTGGACTTCGGGGCGGGGCCGGAGGCGGTGGTCGAGGTGGCGGCGGCGCGGGTGCGGGATCTGGTGGCGGGCGCGAGCGACTTGTCCGGGCCCGGGTCGGAGGAGGGCTCTGTGCCGGACCCCGCGCCGGACCCCGCGCCGGGCTCCGTGCCAGGCTCCGTGCTCGGTGTCGGGGTCGCCCTGCCGGGCCCGCTCGACCACGCGCACGGCGTGCTGCACCGGGTCACCGGCTTCCCCGAGTGGGACGGCTTCGCGCTGCGGGACGTCCTCGGGGAGCGGCTCGGCCTCCCGGTCGCCGTCGACAAGGACACCAACGCCGCCGCGCTCGGCCTCGCCCTCACCGGCGGCGCCGACTCCTCCGCGTCCTCGGCCTCCTCCGCGTCCCCGGTATCCCCGGCGTCCTCCTTCGCCTATCTCCACCTCGGTACGGGACTCGGGGCCGGGCTGGTCCTCGACGGCTCCCTCTACCGTGGCGCGCGCACCGGGGCGGGCGAATTCGGCCACCAGGTACTCCAGTTGGACGGCCCGCTCTGCGACTGCGGTGAGCGCGGCTGCGTCGAGGCCCTCTGTCTCGCGGCGGTCCGTGAGGGTGCCACCGACGAGGCGGCGCGCGTGCTCGGGGTGGCCGCGGGAAATCTGGTCAGCCTGCTCGACATCGACCGGGTGCTGCTCGGGGGCCGAGTCGTTCTCGCTGCTGAGGACCGTTTCGTACGGGGGGTTGGGGCCGTGCTCGACGAGCGTGCCCGGCGCGGGGGCGGGGATGCGCGGGTGCCGGTCGCGGTGGCGGCGGGCGGGACCCGAGCGGTCGCCGAGGGGGCCGCACAACTGGTCCTCGCACCACTTTTCGGCCGGGCTACTGTGGCCTTTCCCGCCAATCGGAATTGACGGAAACTCGGCTGATGGAGGGGACTTTGGCGGCCGGTTGGTCCTAATGGGCCACGCGAGGCCGGTGAGGTCGCGCGCGCGTGGCAGGGTCCTGGGCCACGACAGGTGAACGTCGGCCCGCGTCGGGCTCTCCTTTCCGGCCGGGTACCGCCTGTGTGTTCCGGTTCCGCGCCCTGCCGCTCCAGCAAAGGCTCTTCATGCGTCTCCGCAGTTCCCTTGCCTTCGGTGTCACCGCCGCTGCCGCCGCCACCCTCGCGCCCGCCGTGGTGGGCTCGCCCGCCGTCGCGGACGAGGGCAACAGCGTCCTCAACAGCAACGTGTGCGCGGTGACGGGGCTGTTCGGCGGGATGATCCCGGACTCGTCCTGCGGCGGGGCACAGGCGGACGCGGCGGCGACGATCGACACGACGCAGACACAGCCCCAGCAGCCTCAGGTTCAGCAGCCCCAGGCTCAGCAGCCCCAGGCTCAGCAGCCCCAGGTTCAGCAGCCCCAGGCCCAGCAGCCGCAGGCGCAGCAGCCCCAGGTTCAGCAGCCGCAGGCCCAGCAGCCCCAAGCTCAGCAGCCGCAGGCTCAGCAACCTCAAGCGCAGCAGCCCCAGGCCCAGCAGCCGCAGGCGCAACAGCCCCAAGCCCAGAAGCCCCAGCCCCAGCAGCCCCGCCCCAACGAGGCCCTCACCAGCACCACCCCGACCACGGCCCAGCCCACCTGTGCCACCACCGCGAACAGCAACGCCTTCCCCATCAAGACCGCCATCCACGACGGCCCCACCACCTACGTCCCCGGTGGCGGTTTCCAGAACTGGACGGTCGACCTCACCAACACCACCGGTGACAGCTGCGGCAACATCCACCCGGTCGTCGTCTTCGTCGACCAGGAGGGGACGCTCAAGGCGCAGCAGCCGCAGCTGGAGTTCTACGACGGGTCGCGCTGGCGGCCCGTGCCCTTCACGCACACCGGGAAGAACGAGAACGTCGGGGTCTTCGACGACGGCTTCGCCGGCTTCACGGTCCCTCCGGGGCAGACCGTGTCCGTGAAGGTCCGGCTCTCCTTCACCTCCGACACCGCTCCCAACCACGTTGTCGCCAACGCCGCGATCGTGCAGCGCCGCGCCGACGACGGGGACTGGGTGGGGCAGTCCAACGACTACCCCTTCGAGATCGTCGCCTCCGGGGAGGCGGACAAGGAGCACACCGGCTCCACGTCCCCCCGCCCGGACGCGGCGGAGCTCGCCAAGACAGGCTCGGGTGCCATGCCCGGGCTTGGGGTCACCGCCGGCGCCTTCCTCCTCGGCGGCGGTGCCCTCGTGGTGGGATATCGGCGCCTTCGCAGGCGCTGAACCAGCCGTTCCCGCCACCTTCCGGAAGACCGCGCCCGTGCCGCTCCAGCCGAAGCAAGACCGGCGGCACGGGCGCGGTCGCGTGTCCGGGGCACGCACCCCTCACCGCGACACCGTGCGTTCACTTTCACGTTCACGAACGTCTGCGAACATCCCCCCGTGGACATCCCGAACCTCCGTGACCTGGCGCCCGGCGCGCCCATCCGCTCCGGCATCCCCGAGCACGGCCGCATACCGAAGTACTACGCGGTCAAGGCCAAGATCTCCCGGCTGATCGAGGAGTTGGGGGACGGGCAGCCGCTGCCCACGGAGCGCGATCTCGCGGTGCGCTTCGAGGTCGCCCGCGAGACCGTGCGGCAGGCGCTGCGCGAGCTGATCCTGGAGGGGCGGCTGAGGCGGCAGGGGCGGGGCACCGTCGTCGCGGGCCCCAAGCTGGAGCAGCCGCTCTCGCTCGCCAGCTACACCGAAGGCGTACGGCGGCAGGGGCGCACCCCCGGCCGCACGCTCATCTCCCTGGACCGCTTCCCCTGCTCGGCGGCGCTCGCGCCCGAGGTCGGGGTCGAGGAGGGCGAGCCGGTCTGGCACATGGAACGGGTGCTGCTCGCGGACGAGGAGCGGGTGGGCCTCGAGTCCACCTATGTGTCGGTGGCCCGGGCGCCGCGCCTGGAGGGCGAGTTCGAGCCCGACTCGTCCTTCTACGCGTATCTGCGCGAGCACCTCGGGATCTCCTTCGGGGACGCGGACGAGCGCATCGAGACGGTCCTGGCCACGCCCCGGGAGGCGCTGCTCATCGGGACGCCGCCCGCGCTGCCGATGCTCCTGATCCACCGGCTGTCCCGGGACACCGCGGGCCGGCCCCTGGAGCGGGTGCGCACCCTCTACCGGGGCGACCGGTTCTCGTTCACGACGCGGCTCGGCGGATATGGGGACGAGCTGGGCTGAACGGCCCTTGCGCGCGGGGCGATCGACCCGTTCGGGTAACGGCGAGGTAACGGGTCTAGGCCATCTTTGGGTGGGCGTTCACCGTCCCGTTGCCCTTCGGTCCCGCGCGGGACACCGGCCGCAAGGAGCGTTGCCGCCGTGAGAGTCATCGTCGTAGGAGCCGGCGTGGTGGGCACCATGCACGCCTGGCACGCAGTGGAACGCGGCCACGAGGTCGTCCAGATCGAGCGCGAGAGCGAGGCGCGCGGGGCCTCGCTCCGCAACTTCGGACAGATATGGGTGAGCGGCCGGGCGGGCGGCGAGGAGCTCGAAACCGCCCTGCGGGCACGGGAGTTGTGGGAGGGGATCGGGGCGCGCGTGCCGGGCCTCGGCTTCCGCGCCAACGGCTCCCTCACCCTCGTACGCAATGAGAGGGAGCGGGCCGTCGCCGAGGCGGCGCTGGCCAGACCCGACGCCGCCGCGCGCGGCTACAAGCTGCTGACCGGTACGGAGGCGCGCGAGGTCAACCCGGCCCTGCGCGGCGACTTCACGGCGGCCCTGTACTGCGAGCGGGACGCCGCCGTCGAGCCGCGCACCGCCCAAGTCCAGTTGCGGGAAGCCCTGTCGGCCGGCCCCCGCTACACCTTCCTGCCGGGCCGTGAGGTGCGCGAGGTCATCGGCGAGAGCGCCGTCCGCGACGACCACGGCGACGTGCACACCGGGGACGTGGTCGTGCTCGCCACCGGGGCCTGGCTCGGCGGGCTCGTCCGGGAGCTGGCCGGGCCCGAACTCCCGGTGCGCCGCGTCCGGTTGCAGATGATGCAGACCGAACCGCTCGGCGAGACCCTGACCACGTCCGTCGCGGACGCCGACAGCTTCCGCTACTACCCGGCGTACGCCTCGCCCGCGCTCGACGAGCTGAACGCCGGGCAGGCGCAGGCGCCGACCGCCGCCGCCCACAAGATGCAGCTGCTGATGGTGCAGCGCGCGGACGGCGGGCTGACCATCGGCGACACCCACGAGTACGAGCACCCCTTCGCCTTCGACACCGTCGAAGAGCCCTACGACCACCTCGCCGAGGTCGTCGAGGGCTTCCTCGGCCGCCCGCTGCCGAAGATCAGGCGGCGCTGGGCCGGGGTGTACGCGCAGTGCGTCGACACGAGCCGGGTCGTGCACCGGCAGCAGGTCCGCGAGGGCACCTGGCTGGTCACCGGGCCCGGCGGGCGCGGCATGACCTGCTCGCCCGCGATCGCCGAGACAACCGCCAACGAGCTGGGATGGTGAGGGAGTTGACCGACGACATTCGACTGGTCGTGCTGGACATGGCCGGGACCACCGTCGCCGACGGGGGCCTCGTCGAGCAGGCGTTCTCGGCGGCGGCGGAGAGGCTCGGGGTGGCGCCCGGGTCCGCCGACCACGAGGAGAAGCTCGACTATGTCCGCGCCACCATGGGCGAGTCCAAGATCTCCGTCTTCCGGCATCTGTTCGGGGACGAGACGCGCGCCCAGGAGGCCAACGTCGCCTTCGAGAAGGCATACGGGGAGCTGGTCGACGGCGGCCGCATCGCCCCCGTCCCCGGGGCGCGCGAAGCCATCGAGGAGCTCAAGTCGGCCGGAAAGGCAGTGGTGTTGACGACCGGGTTCGCCCGGGTCACCCAGGACGCCATCCTTGACGCGCTCGGCTGGCGCGACCTCGTCGGGCTCACCCTGTGCCCCGCCGACGCGGGCGGCCGGGGGCGGCCCTTCCCCGACATGGTGCTCGCCGCGTTCCTGCGGACGGGGGCGGCGGACGGGGTGCGGGAGATCGCGGTCGCCGGGGACACGGCGTACGACATGCGCAGCGGGGTCAGGTCCGGGGCCGGGGTCGTCGCCGGTGTGCTCACCGGGGCGCACGACGAGGCGGTGCTGCGGGAGGCCGGGGCCACGCAGGTGCTCGGCTCGGTCGCCGAACTCCCCGCGCTGCTCAGGGGTGTTGAGGAATGAGCGCGGCCCCCGCCCGGAGCGGCATCCGCTTCGACCGCGTCTCCGTCGCCTACAGCGGCACCGTCGTCCTCGACGCCCTCGACCTGACCGTCGAACCCGGCGAGGTCATGGCCCTGCTCGGCCCCTCCGGCTCCGGCAAGACCACCGCGCTGCGGGCCGTCGCCGGGTTCGTCCGGCCGGTGTCGGGGCGGGTGTTCATCGGGGAGCGCGACGTCACGGGGCTGCCGCCGCACCAGCGGGGGATCGGCATGGTCGTCCAGCAGTACGCGCTCTTTCCGCACCTGCGGGTCGCGGACAATGTCGCCTTCGGCCTGAAGGCGCAGAAGGCCGCGAGGGCTGAGATACCGGGGCGGGTGGCCGAGGCCCTGGAGATGGTCGGGATGGGGGAGTACGCGCGGAGGTACCCGCGCGAGCTGTCCGGCGGGCAGCAGCAACGCGTCGCCATCGCGCGGGCGCTGGCGATCCGGCCGGGGGTGCTGCTCCTGGACGAGCCGCTGTCCGCGCTCGACGCGCAGCTGCGCTCCGGGATGCTGGCCGAACTCGCCCGGCTGCACCGGGAGTTGCCCGATGTGTCGATCCTCTACGTGACCCATGACCAGGTCGAGGCGCTGACCCTCGCCGACCGGATCGCCGTGATGGACCGGGCGCGGCTTCAGGACTGCGGGACGCCGCAGGAGCTGTACCGGGCGCCGAAGAGCGAGTTCACGGCTTCGTTCGTGGGCAACGCGAATCTCCTGGCGGTGACCGTGGGGGAGGCCGGTGTCACCTTCGGGGACGCCGAGCTCAAGGTCGACACGGGGGCGGCCGGGGTGGGCGCGAGCGCCACGCTGTGTGTGCGGCCGCATCTCGTCGGGCTCGGGGACGGGCCCAACTCCCTTACGGGGAAGGTGTCCGAGGTGCAGTGGCGGGGGGCCACGCATCGGCTGTACGTGGAGGTGGCGGGGCAGCCGGTGAAGGCCGACCTCCGAGAGCTGAAGGCGCCGCCGTCGATCGGGGACGAGGTGACGTTGCACTTCGCGCCCGAGGACGCGGTGCTGCTGTCGGCGGGGGTGAGCAAGGATGGCTAGCGTCGTACTCGGGACCCGGGCGGGGAAGGCGGCCACGTCCCGTACCCGCATACCGAGGTTCGTGTGGGCCCTGCCCCCCGTCGCCCTGCTCGGACTCGTCTTCCTCTACCCCCTCGCCCTCGTCGTCCAGCAGTCCGTGCAGCCCGACACCGGGGGGACCTCGCTCGCGCCCTACTCGGACGTGTTCGCCTCCGAGGCGTTCCGGGAGGCGCTCGGGACCACCGTGTGGCTGGCCGTCGGGGCCACCGTCGGGTGTCTCGTGCTCGGGTTCGCGCTCGCGCTGGTCATCGCCTTCGTGCCGTTTCCCGGAGGGAAGGCCGTCGCCAAGTTCATCGACGTCTTCCTCTCCTTCCCGTCCTTCCTCATCACGCTCGCGCTGCTGTTCATCTACGGCACGAAGGGCATGGCGAACGGGATCTGGACCGATGCGACCGGGGCCGCCGACGGGCCCTTCCAGTTCCTCACCACCCCGTGGGGCGTGCTGCTCGCCGAGATCACGTACTTCACGCCCTTCGTGATGCGGCCGCTGCTCGCCGCCTTCTCGCAGCTCGACACCGCTCAGCTGGAGGTGGCGTCGAGTCTCGGGGCGCGGCCCCTGCGCGTCGTGCGGCAGGTCATCCTGCCCGAGGCGCTGCCCGCGCTCGCCGCGGGCGGGAGCCTCGTCCTTGTCATGTGTCTCAACGAGTTCGGGATCGTCCTCTTCACGGGGGCCAAGGGCGTCACGACCCTGCCGATGCTCGTCTACAGCAAGGCCATCCTCGAGTCCGACTATCCGGCGGCCTGTGTCGTCGCCGTCGTCAACATCGCGATCTCCGTGGGGCTTTACGGCATCTACCGGGTGGTGAGCCGTCGTGTTGGTGCATAGCCGCAAGGGGAAGTGGGCGACCTGGGTCGTCTTCTTCGTCTTCTTCCTGCCGCTCTTCGCGCTGCCGTTGCTCGTGATCCTGGCCGCTTCCTTCTCCTCCCACTGGTCGGGGGCCTTCCCGTCCGGGTTCACCGCCGAGCACTACTCGGCCGCCACCCGGGGCGAGTCGCTGAAAGCCCTCACCACCAGCCTCGTCACGGCCGTCACCGCCAGCCTGCTCGCGCTGACCGCGGGGGCGTGGGCCGCGCTCGCCGCCGCCTCGTTGAAGAAGGGCGGCAAGAGGGTGCTCGACGCGCTCTTCATGCTGCCCGTCGCCGTGCCGTCCGTCGTGGTCGGGCTCGCCGTCCTGGTCGCCTTCAGCAAGCCGCCGATGATCCTCAACGGCACGCGCTGGATCGTGATCCTCGCGCACGCCATTCTTGTCACGGCGTTCGCCTACCAGTCGGTCTCGGCCGCCATCCTGCGTCTCGACCCCGCGTACGAACAGGCCGCCGCCTCGCTCGGCGCCCGGCCCGCGTACGTCCTGTGGCGGGTGAAGCTGCCGCTCCTGCTGCCGTCCCTCACGGCGGCCGCCGGGCTCTGCTTCGCCCTGTCCATGGGCGAGTTGAGCGCCACGATGATGCTCTACCCGCCGAACTGGATGCCGCTCCCGGTGCAGATCTACGCGGCCACCGACCGGGGCGCCACCTTCACCGGGGCCGCCGTCGCGGTGGTCCTGATGGCGGCGACGCTGCTCGTGCTCTTCGCCGTGTCCCGCATCCGCACCCGCGCCTCCTACCGCTGAACTCCCCTTCCCCTCAAGGCCCTCAAGGTTCCCCAAGGTTCTTCAAGGAGTACGAAACGTCATGCACCGGCTTACCTCCGCCCGCGCGCTCGCCGCCGCCTGTGGCAGCCTCGTCCTCGCCGGCTCGCTCACCGCCTGCGGCGGCGACTCCGCCGCGTCCGACGCCAAGGAAGTCACCGTCTACAGCGCCGACGGCCTCAAGGGCGAGAACGGCGACGGCTGGTACGACCAGGTCTTCAAGGACTTCGAGAAGAAGACCGGCATCAAGGTCAACTACGTCGAGGGCGGCTCCGGCGAGATGGTGCAGCGCGCCGTCCGCGAGAAGTCCAACACCCAGGCCGACGTCATCATCACCCTGCCCCCGTTCATCCAACAGGCCGACGAGAAGGGCCTGTTGCAGGCGTACAAGCCGAAGGGCTCGGAGGAGGTCGACGGCGCGAACAAGGCCGCCGACGGTAAGTGGACCGCCGTCGTCAACAACTACTTCGGCTTCATCTACAACAAGAAGGAGCTGGCGGGCGGCAAGGCCCCCAAGACGTGGGAGGACCTCACCGACTCCACGTACAAGAACAAGGTGCAGTACTCCACGCCCGGCGTCGCGGGCGACGGCACCGCCGTGCTGATCAAGGCCATGCACGACTTCGGCGGCAAGAAGCCCGCCCTGGACTACTTGAAGAAGCTCCAGTCCAACAACGTCGGCCCGTCCGCCTCCACCGGCAAGCTCGCCCCCAAGGTCGACAAGGGTGAGCTGCTCGCCGCCAACGGCGACGTGCAGATGAACTACGCCCAGTCCAAGGACATGCCGAACCTCGGCATCTGGTTCCCGGCCACCGAGAAGGACCCCGGCAAGCCCACCACCTTCGCGCTGCCGTACGCGGCCGGGCTGGTGAACAAGGCCCCGCACAGCGCCAACGCCAAGAAGTTCCTCGACTATCTGCTCGGACAGAAGGCGCAGCAGCAGGTCAGCGAGGTCGGCGGCGGCTTCGCGGCACGCAAGGACATCAAGGCGACCGACGAGAACGCCGTCGCCCTCGACAAGCTCATGGACGGCGTCGACGTCTTCGAGCCGGACTGGGACGACATCTCCGAGAACCTCCCGTCGTACGTGGAGGACTGGAAGTCGGCAACCGGCAGCTGAGAGTTCACCGCGCGGCTCTGGCCCCAGAGCGTTCGATAGCGAAAAGATAACGGGTATGGACCCAACGCCCCTGAGAAATCAGGGGCGTTGGTGTGCGCCAGCGCCCTCACCCCACACTTGGAGGACCACGTGTCGTCAGGCATCACCCGCCGCTCACTGCTCGTCTCCACCGCAGCCCTCGCCGCCTCCGCGGGACCCGTGGCCGCCGTCGCCCGGGCGGCTTCCCGCGCCGCCAAGACCCCCAAGGTCCTGGTCATAGGTCTCGACGGGACCCTGCTCGGCAGAGTCAAGGACGCCGCAGCGCCCACCCTCAAGGGCCTGATGGCGGCCGGGCTCACCGCGCCCAGCAGCATCTACGCCAACCCGCTCGCGCCCACCTCCTCGGGCCCCGGCTGGTCGACCCTCATCACGGGTGTCTGGCCCGACAAGCACAAGGTCGTCAACAACGAGTTCACCGGCCACAACCTGGCCCAGTACCCGGACTTCCTGACCCGCGTCGAGCGCGCGAAGCCGGACCTGAAGACGTACGCGGTGTCCTCCTGGGCCCCGATCACCGACATCATCTTCTCGGCCGAGGTCGACCAGCGCGTCTCCACGCCGGGCGCCGAGTACGACACGGGCACCACGTCCCGCGCCGTCGAGCAGGTGAAGAGCGGCGACCCGGACGCCGTCTTCGTCCAGCTCGACAACGTCGACCACGCGGGCCACACCTACGGCGCCGCCAGTCAGCAGTACCTGGACGCGATCCACGGCGTCGACGCCCAGGCCGGGCAGATCATCGCGGCCGTCACGTCCCGTGCCACGTACGGGAACGAGGACTGGCTCATCATGATCACCGCCGACCACGGGCACACCGACGCGGGCGGCCACGGCGGCTCCAGCTGGCCGGAGCGGCAGACCTTCATGATCGCGACCGGGGGCGGGGTGAGCGCCGGTTCGGTCCGGTACGACGTCCGCATGCCCGACGTCGCCGCGAGTGCCCTCGCCCATCTGGGCGTGCCCGTCGACCCGGCCTGGGGCCTGGACGGCCGCCCCGTGCAGCAGCCCTCCCCGGACGCCTTCGACGCCCTGCGGGGCAAGCTCCAGAAGCGGGTCGACGAGACCGGGATCGGCGCCGACGTCATCGGCTTCACACACACCCCGCCGAGCGGCTGGAGCGTCGAGAACGCGAAGATGGGCACCGGCGGCGTCACCGAGTGGCGGGGCTGGTCCTTCACGACGGATGAATTCTGGACGAAGGCCGAGCGCGACCAGCAGCGCGAGAACAACATCCGCGCCCGGAACGTCTTCGCGGTCGCGGACGGCGACGAGTGGTCGGACAAGCCCGTCTCCGGCACCTTCGACTCGACGCTGATCAGCCCCGCGTACGAGGTGCGCGGCGGCGCGCGGGCCACGCTCACGTACACGACGTACTACCGCCAGGAGGCCCCGCAGAAGGGCGAGGTCCTCGTCTCGTACGACGGCGGGGCGCCGGTCGCGGTGAAGACCTACACCGCCGACACCCCCTCGGTGGTCGAGACCGTCCGCCTCGATGTGCCCGCGGGCGTGCGGAAGGCACAGGTCCGCTTCCGCTACACCGGGGGCAACAACTGGTACTGGGTGATCGACGGGGTCAAGATCACGGCATCCTGATTAGGCTGGGGGCGCCGGCACAGCGCTGTCCCGGCGCCCCAGGCAACCCGTACACCGCAGGAGTGCACCCCATGGCAGAGCTCAAGCCCATCGAATCGTGGCTCACCGACATGGACGGCGTGCTCATCCACGAGGGGGTCCCGATCCCCGGCGCCGACGCGTTCCTGAAGAAGCTCCGCGAGTCCGGCAAGCCCTTCCTGGTCCTCACCAACAACTCCATCTACACCGCCCGTGACCTCCAGGCCCGGCTGACCCGCATGGGCCTGGAGGTGCCGGTCGAGAACATCTGGACGTCGGCGCTGGCCACGGCCCAGTTCCTCGACGCGCAGCGGCCGGGCGGCACGGCGTACGTCATCGGGGAGGCGGGCCTCACGACGGCGCTGCACGACATCGGGTACGTCCTGACCGACCACGCCCCCGACTACGTGGTCCTCGGCGAGACCCGTACCACCGAAACATATTTGGCCCTGACCTGCGATTTGTCGCCCACGGTGACGAGACTTAAACGGCAAGTCCACCATCACAGAAGGCCCTCCCAAGATACCGGGAGGGCCTTCTGTGTTGCAGGGGAACCGTGTGTCAGATGCGGTCGACCAGGTCTGCGATGGAGTCGACGACGTGCGTCGGCGTGTACGGGTACTGATTGATGCTCTGACGATTGCTCAGGCCGGTCATCACGAGGTACGTCTCCATGCCGGACTCAAGACCCGCGAGCACGTCGGTGTCCATCCGGTCGCCGATCATCGCGGCCGTCTCGGAGTGGGCGCCGATCTTGTTCAGGCCGTGCCGCATCATCAGCGGGTTCGGCTTCCCGATGAAGTACGGGTCCTTACCGGTGGCCTTGGCGATCAGGGCGGCGACCGAGCCAGTTGCCGGCAGAGGGCCTTCTGCCGAGGGTCCGGTCTCGTCCGGGTTGGTGCAGATGAACTTGGCTCCCGCGTTGATCAGACGCACGGCCTTCGTCATGGCCTCGAACGAGTACACCCTCGTTTCGCCCAAGATGATGTAGTCGGGGTCGACGTCGGACATCGTGTAGCCGACCTCGTGCAGGGCCGTGGTCAGACCGGCCTCGCCGATGACGTACGCCGAGCCTCCAGGCCGCTGCGAATCGACGAACTGCGCCGTCGCGAGAGCGGAGGTCCAGATGTTGTCGACCGGCACTTCGAGGCCCATGCGGGCCAGGCGGGCTTGAAGGTCGCGGGCGGTGTAGATCGAGTTGTTCGTCAGGACCAGGAAGGGCTTGCCCGAGTCCTGGAGCTTCTTCAGGAACCGGTCGGCGCCGGGGATCGGTACGCCCTCCTGAATGAGGACGCCGTCCATGTCGGTAAGCCACGCCTCGATCGGCCTGCGCTCGGTCATGATCTCCAACCCTTCGGCCTCACGGGCCTTACATGCCGTGTGATCTGCATCGCCAGCCTACGGGACGCGGCATGGCCGAAATCGAGATGCAGGTGACCGGTGAGTAACTGCAAGTCCCGATCGGCGTATCTGCGTTGCAGAAGTGACCGCTGCGGAGTGTGACCTGTGCATGCCGACAGGTCAGGGTTTAGTTCATTTTGGTCCGCCAAATATCTTATGGATCGCGTATGTGCACCGTGCAAAGATGTAGCCCCGGGCGACGGTCGAATGAGCGTTCGAGTCGCCCCGGGTGAAGGGGAACACACCAGTACAAGCCTTCGGGGGGCCTGCCTTGCTTCCTTCTGCATCTTTGCGACACCTCGACGAAGAGGTACCCACTCGTCAGCGCGTCAAGGGACGCCCAGCCGTCGTCGCGACAGCCTTCGGTCTGGGGCTCGTCTGCGTCAGCCTGAGCGTGTCAGCCGGGCGGCTGACCTATCAGGCCGCACAGCATGAGGGGACGACCGTGCTCGCGGCGGGCGTCTCCTCCGATGGACAGGCCCGTGTGGGGTCCAACTCCCGCGAGACCTCCGTGGAGCCTGTGGATCAGACGGCAGACCTCTTGCGGGCTATCTCGGGGCCCGGCGAAGCCGGGGGGATCAGGATCAGCGAGCGTGTTCGTGGCGAGCTGATCGAGAAGCTGAAGAGGTCAGGTCTGACGGCGGAGGAAGCCGTCGAGGTGGTCGATACGGGGGAAGTCCCGAAGTCGCTGCACCACCACATCCGCGGTGTGGCCAAGGGGGGCCGGGCTCTGCCGCAGCCCATTACGGAAGCGCTCCAGTACCTCGACGGGAAGCCGGAGACCGTTGGTGTGTCCGAGGGGAACGCGGAGGAGAAGGGTAAGCGGGGCAAGCACGCGGGCGGAGATGGCCAAGAGAAGGGCCCCAAGGAAGGCAAGGGGAAGCACAGGGGGAAGAAGGACAAGCGCGAGGGCGAAGAGGGGTCGGCTTCCGGCCACGGTGAGAAGGGCGGGGAGGGGCAGTCAGGTGTCGAGGCGCTTGTCGTGGTTCCGGCCGGTGGTGCTGGGGAGGAGCACCACACGGACGACTACGACACGGGTGACGCGCTTGGCGATCTTGTGGACTCCCTGAACCCGTTCCAGGGGTGGAGCGTCAACCTCTATGCGGTCGAGCAGTCTGTCGTGACCCCGGTCTCGGAGTCGCCGGAGGAGGTGAAGGTGGTGGTGACGACGGAGACCAGTATCGGCATCACCGTGACCACTGAGATCACCAAGAAGGCTGACGAGGCAGCGCCCACGCTCGTAACTCAGGCCGTCGATAGCGCTACGGGGCAAGAGCTGACGGACCCGATCACTGCGAAGGCGCCGAGCATCGACGCCGTGTCCGCCGTGGCCCTCGGACAGCTTGCGCAGGGGATATGGGAGGCGAAGACGGACCCCAAGGAGCAGCCTGTCGACTCCGCCGAACCCACTGAGCAGATGAGCGAGGGGGAGACGGGCTCCGAGACGGCTGTCGGTTCCGCCAGCACCGAGGCAGAGATTCCTGCCGAGGGGTCAGAAGCCGGTGACGGGCTGTCCGGTGAGCCGCTGGGCGATCTGCCACAGCATCCCGCCGCGTGACGCTTTCATGAGCACCTTGTCGCCGGGCAGGAGGATCTTTTCGAGGAAGTCGGCGGCCGTCTTGTTGTCGGCGACCATGGCGAGGTGCTCGACTCCGTGGTGCCCGGCGTAGAGAACCATCTGCTTCACCATGTCGCCGCCGACTCCGATCACGATGTCGACGCCCAGCTCGCCCGCCATCCGGCCGACGTTGCGGTGGGCTTCCACGGCCTCGTCGCCCAGCTCCAGCATCTCGCCCAGAACGGCGATGGTGCGACCGCCCTGCGGCTTGGCTGCCGTGTCAGTGGCGGTGCCGCCTGCCTCGGTCATCGAAGGTCTCCGTTGTTCAGGGGAGCGAAGGTGATTGCCCGTCCCGTGTAGGAGGCGGACAGACGGCTAAGCGGGGCATGGTCGTGAGTCTGGCCCCAGCTCGACGGGTCCCTGAAGTGGACCGTGGGGTTGGGGCCAGATTCGCATCCGCGCAGGATGATGAGGTGTCCGCCTGACCGGCCGTCCTCGGGGAGCTGCTCGGTGACGGACACGATGAGTGGTGCTTCCTCGAGTCGCGCCGGCAGCTCCTCGGCGGGAACGGGTTCGGCGGTCGAGGGAACTCCCAGCTCGGTGGCCAGGCGGGCGATCCCTGCGTGCAGTGCTCCACGGGGCGTCAGGACGTCGCCCTTGACCGCGAGTTTCAGGAGTTCCGTAACGGTCGGCGCCTCTCGCCCGTAGGCCAGGAGGATCATCCGCAGAGATGCCAGGCCGCACGCCCGGTTGGACCACTCCATCCGGTCCCCGAGTGCCCACCCCCCGTGGAGATCCCATTCGGCGGGGTCGATGAGCTGACGGCACATAGGGACTTCGTGGACGTGCGGCAAGGTGGCGGACTCCTGTGGGCAGGCAGGTGGTTAGGTCGTGTACTCCAGCTCGCTAAGCGCAGCTTGATGCACGAGGTCTGCTACCTGCGCGATGTCGAGACTATTGAGGTAGCCGATCAGCTCGGTGCGGGACTCGCGGAGCTGCTGCGTCAGAGCTGCACCCGTGAGACGACCAGGCCGGACGATGTCCCGGAACTTGGGGTCTTCGATCGCGCCGGCTATCAGCTTCTCCGCCAACCACAGGTAGGTGCGCTCTCGGATGGCGAAGGTCAGGTGGAGGCTCGGCTCGTCGGGGTCGGAGACGAGAGGATTGTGCACCCAGCCGCGGGGGAGCAGCATCGTCTGGCCGGGCTGAAGGAGGATCTCCTTGTCCGGTCCCGCTGCCTCCCAGGTCTTGACGTAGTCGTCCTTCCAGCGCTGGACGCTGTCGTTGTATTCGCGCATTGGCGATTCGACCAGCGGCTTCCAGAGCTGCCACACCTTCGTCCCGGAGAGCTGGACGATCACGGCCATCTGCTGATCCCAGTGGTGCTGGAGGCCCTGCTTCCCACCGGGAGTGAGAAAGGCGTGGATGTAGTTCGAGTAGCCGGTCTCCTCCTGAATGACCTTCGAGACGCCAGCTAGGAAGGGCATGACACGCTGGAGATTGCCGAGCCTGATCGTGTACCCGTCCTCGTACAGCCGCCGCAGTGTGGCGCCTCTGGTGCGCCCGTACAGATCCGTGTAGAGCTTCGGGTTCACTGAGGGCCGCGGTGCCTTGACGACCGCGACTTCGGCAGCAGGAGCGCAGCCAGTGAACAGCCACTCAGCCAGGGCGGCAATGGAGATCTGCTCATCGAGCGCAGTCTTCCCCCGCTCGTACACCTCGGGCTCGTCAGGCCAGGTGAGGAGCAGATCGGAGACCCCATTCTCGGGCAGTAAGAGGCGCAGTGACATGGGCGTCGACTCCTCACGCTGGGGGCAGTGGGCAGGCGATCTCCGGGTGGAACCGGTTCGGGCAGCACACCACCGAGTACGAGATCAAGTTCTCGGAAGGCAGGTAGTAGCACCAGGTCACATCGACTCCGCGCGGGAGTACGTCTTCTGCGTACTCCATCTTCCAGTCGAGCCCGCAATACGCCTGACGGCCGTCCTTGCGAATGAAGGGAGGAGCCTCCTGGTACTGCTTGTTCAGCCAGTTGAGCGCCAACTGGTGGTCAGTCCACGTGCGTTCAGCCGAGACCGCGTGCTTCTTCGTAAGCCAGTGGCCGGTCATCAAGGGCGGCACGTTGCCGTTCGTGAACTCGGAAGCGGCCTCGCGGTACCGGTCGGCAACAGACACCTGCTTCTTGTCCTCGGGGTCCATCACCGAGGGGGGTCCGTTGGGGTGCGCAGGTCGTCGGCCTCCCTCCTGGTGGTACGTCATCGCCGAACCGACCCACGGACCGAACCCGTGCCAGTGACCTGACCAGCTCATCTTTGCCTTTCAGTGGGGTGGCCGGGCCGCCGCGAGGGCGACCCGGCGAGGGGGATGCGGATGTCCTACAGGGAGATGCCGTGCTTCTCGGCGTAGCCGCGCACGAACTTGTCCATCTCGGCCTCGGTGAAGCGCAGCTCCTTGCCGGCGCCCTCGGGCTTGGTGTCGCGAAGCACGTAGCCGCCACCGACGAGGTCGGTGATCTCGACGCACTGCTCGTGTTCGCCGCCCTGGTTGCCGCCGCAGAAGTTCTCGGCCGAGCCCTCGTTGACCGGCAGCGTGTAGAGGTCGCTCATGGGATAGTCCTCTCGGTGCATCTGCTTGGCGGAGAGTGAAGGTCTCCGCTCGGTTGCTGTGCACTTGCTGACCCACCCCGGCCGACCTGTCCTTCTTCGGGGGATTGGCTGAGCCGGGGTGGGGGCTTGGCTCCGCCTCCGTGGGTTCGACACTTTGCGTGGGGCACAGTCGGTCAGGTCACCACGAAGACGGAAGTCAGTGGCGGCGTATGCCGTATGCGACGGCGGAGGTCAGGAGCGCTACGGACGTTCCCCAGGCGAGGAACGCGAGCAGGATTCCCGCTACCTTGCCGTCCTTCCAGTCGGGAGGCAGCTTGATCATTTGGGCCACTTCCCGGTCTGGTCATTCCGCCTCTTGAGCTTCTTCGACAGGGGGTCCTGCGGCTCCTGGTCCGCCATGCTTCTTCACCACCTCGGTCAGCTTGCGGGCCGCCGAGATGCCGACGCGCCCGAGCTGGATGCCGTAGGCGCTGCCGGGCAGCGTAGGTGGGTCCACTGACAATGAGGGCAGGTGGACACCCGCGTCCTGTAGCGCATCGCGAAGCTCTCGCCAGACCTCGGACGCCTCTTCCATGGGGTCGGTACTCACAGACCAGCCGCCTTCCTGAGCTGCTTGACGGACTCGGTGAACACCTCGGCCTGTCGAGCCGTCAGCCAGCCCAGAAGGACAACCCGTTCGCCGTTCGCGTCCACGGCCTCGGCGTCGTAGGTCATTGCCTGCGGGTGGATTCCCAGGTCGGCGAATGCCTGCCGCAGCTCGGTGAACATCACTGCGTAGCTCGGCTCGGCCACTTCCTGGCGGTTCGTCATCTTCCTCGCCTCGTGTGGGGGCTGGCTTCTGGTGACAACCAGTGAACGACCGCGACGAAATCTGCGACAGGTGAAACCCGGTGGAACTCCAGCGCACGACCCCGGTGATTTTTACCTTCGCGCTGACACGGCCTGGTAGCGGAGCGCTACCTTCATGGGGTGTACGCGAACGCCAAACTCGAAGCGCGGATGGAGCAACTCGGCTTCTCCCAAGCCGGGTTAGCCAGGGAAGTTAACCTCGCCATCGAACGGCTGACCGGCTCGCCTGGCTCGGTCACTGACGCGGACGTACGTCGCTGGCTGCGGTACGAGACGAAGTGGCCGCAAGATCGTATTCGGCTTTGCGTCGAAGAGGTGCTGGAGTCCACGTCCGAAGCCCTAGGGTTCATCCCCCGCAAGAAGAGGGAGGACGGGCCCGTGCAACGTCGCGCATTCGGCAAGGCAGTAGGAGGAGCGGGCTTGGCCCTCGCTGCTCCGCAGAAACGACAGCGACGTCTTGGCGTCAGTGACGTCGAACGGTTCAGCCAGGACTACGCGTACATCCGCCAGGAAGATCGGGTCGTCGGCGGCACGAAACGGGTGGAGAACCTGGCCGTCGAGCTGAGCCTCCGCATCCAATCTGCGCTCTCGAACGGAGCGGTCTCCAGTCGCGTGCGGGACATGCTGAACAGCCTCGCCGCCGACGCGATGGCTGCGGCAGCGTTCGCCGCCCTCGACGCGCGCTCACCGCGACGAGCCCGTACGCACCTGGAGAAGGCCATGACCCTGGCTGGCCTCTCCCGTGATTCCCAGACCATGTACCGCATCTGGGACCACCTGATGCTCACATCAAGCATGCGCGAAGACCATGCTGAGGCCGCTGCCAGCGCCGAGGTGCTGAAGCGCTCAACTGCCGCGCGACGTGATCCACTCTTCGCGGCCCTCGGGCACATGCGCAACGCCAACGCACTGTCCCAGCTCGGCCGGGGCACGGAAGCGCTGCGCGCGTTCGCTCTGGCCGAGAAGCACTTCGGCCGTACGACACAGGAAGGTCGCTCTGGCTGGATCAGCTTCTTCACGCCGGTCGAGTTCGACGCCCTGTCCTCGTACATGTGGGCAGCCGTGGGCGAGCACGGCCGGGCCGAGTATTGCCTGCACCGGACGCTCTCGGCGATCCCGGTGGACATGACCCGCGACAGAGCACTGTTCACAGCCCACCTGTCCCTGTCTCAGTTCAGGCAGGGCGATCTTGAACAGGGCTGTTCCACGGCCAGGAGAGCCGCGACGCTACTGTTGCCAGACTCAGGTTCGCAGCGCACCGTTGGCTGCCTGGTCCATGGGCGTGACCTGCTCATCGCCTCCGGATCGAAAGCACCCGAGGTAACCGAGTGGATCGAGGAGTCCCGCCAATGGACCTGAAGCGGTACGGCCGCGCCGACGCCCAGGACGTGCGCTCACTGCTGTTGGACATCCACGACGAGGTCTACGCGGACAACCCCGACCCCTTCCATCGCCGTGAGCGCTGGTCCTATTTCCTGGACCGATGGTCTTCGCGAGAGGACTGGCGATGCATTGCCGGCTGGGAAGAAGGCGGTCCTGTCGGCTTCGCGTACGGCTCCGCGTTCAAGCCGGGCGGATGGTGGAAGGGCAGCACGAGGCCAGCGGATCTACGGGGGCCCGTGTTCGGGCTGTCCGAACTCATGGTCCTGCCGAAGTGGCGCGGGACTGGTCGAGCGAAGAAGATCCACGACACCCTGATAGCGCCCGTGAAGGCGCGGGTGGTGTCGCTTCAGGTCGAGGTCGAGCACCACAAGGTAGTCCGCCTCTACGAGAGTTGGGGCTATCGACAGGTGGACGAGTTCAAGCCGGGAGACGACACCCCTGTGTACGCAGCGATGGTGAAGGATCTTCCCCAGGCCAAGGATTTTCCGGCGCCAAACCTGCGAAGCGGCACGTTCGGATGATGGAGTCGCGGAGCTGGTCAGGCTGTTGGAGCTAGGGCTACCAAGAGCGGGCCCGCAGCCGTCGTCCAGCCGCGTCCAGCCATCAAGGCTTCGCAGCCATCAGTGCATATGGCCTTCTGCGTGGGGGCAATGAAGGTCCGGTGGAAGTGCTCCTGTGCCTCGGGCGTCATGCCGCTCGATGCGACGGCTGCCCCCACGCGCTCGCGGAGGGTGTGCGCCGCCTGGCCGAACCCCAAACCGGTCCACTCGTCCATGTGCTCACCGGCCAGCGCCCACGTCATCTTGAAGTCCATGCAGGCATCCTACCTGCGGAAATGCCGAAATGCCCGCCCCAACTGAGCCTCCAAGAAGGCTAGTTGAGCGGGCCCGGCAGGTGACTCAGATCGGTCGGTTGGTAAGGACGGACAGCACCTTGATCACGCGCTTCAGGGTGCCGGCGGAGTACGCGGCGAGGTCGGAAAGGTTCTTGATCTGCGCCGCCGTCTCCTCCTGCGTCGGGGTCTCCTTGGCGAAGTAGGCCAGGGACAGGTCGATCCGTGCGTCGAGGTAGCCGATCGCTTCGAGCGCCTCCTCGTGCAGGGCGTCGAGTGCGCCCTCATCCTCGATCTGCTGCACTTCTTCGTCGTTGAAGGGACGGGTCGCGAGCGTGCCGTCCGGCTGCCGCTCGTAGTAGGTGCGGCTCGCGTCGTCCCAGAACTCGATGTCCTCCGGGCTCATGCCCGGCGGCGCGGGGGTGGGCTGAGGCTCCTCGACGGGCAGTTCCTCGGGCGACGTCTCACTCACGCTGCGGTCTCCAATTCCTCGTAACTGTCGATGTAGTCAGTGCCGTTGAGGTGGGCGGCGAGCTTGCCGACTCCGCGCTCAAGGCGGTAGCGGACGGCCCGATCCGTGACGGCCTCGCGAGCCGCCATGCGCCGGTCGTCCCAGTCGAGGGCGAAGCGCATGAACAGCGCCCGCCGCTCCACCAGGGACAGCGGGGCCGTGCGCCAGCCCTGCCGGATGTCAGCGAGATGGGCGAACAGGGTGCCGGCGGACTTCTTGTCGACGGTCCCCTTCGGCATGTCCGCATCCGGAGCCGTGGGGTTGCGGATGCCGTAAGCGGCCTCCACGTCCCAGACGGCCGGAAGCAGGTGCTCGACTAGGCGCCGGTCGTAGCCGCTCACACGCGCCCCTTCTCGGCGGCTTCGCAGGCGGCTTCGTAGGAGGTGTGCCGGATGCGGTACTTGGCCTCGGTCTTCACGCGGTCGACGAGATCCAAGTACAGGCGGTGGTAGAGAACGCCGAGGCCGAGGTTGGGATCGGCGAGGCACTCGTTCACCATGTCTGGCTTCGTCGCCAGGATGATCAGAGCCTCCTGGCGGGCGTCCTCGTACTCCATCGTCAGCGTGTCCTCGTATCCGTCCGCGATGCGGCGGGCGGCCCGGCCTGCCAGTGCGGCGACCTCCAAGAGGTCGAGGACGCGCCAGTCCGGGGCGGTCACCTGACCACCTCCTTCACCGGCACTTCGCCGTCCTTCGTGACCAGGACCATCAGGCCGGGAGCGCCCCGTGTGCCGGTGCGGTGCCGCCACCACGTCGACTCGGACTCCATGGCCGGGACCTGCACGAAGGTGCGCGGGCCGTCCGTGGCGACGTGCTCGTGGTGCAGGTGTCCGGCAAGGAGCAGATCCGCGGTGTGCATGGCCGAGGTCTTGTCGAAGGCTTGGCCTCGCCACCAGTCGAAGTGCTTGCCCGACCTCCACTGGTGGCCGTGGGCGTGGGCGACGACGGTTCCCGAGCAGTCGACGACGACGGTCAGTTCGTCCGTGTCGGGGACGTACACCTCGACGTGAGCGAACTCTTCGCCCGCCCAGGACAGGGCCTCGCTCACGGAGATCAGGGCGTCCGTGTCGTGGCTGTCGTCGTAGCGGGTCACGCCCTTGCCGCCGGGCCTTACGGCCTCGCCGTGGTTGCCCGGGACTGCCACGACGGTCAGGCGCGAAACCAGCGGGGCAAAGGTGATGACGGCGTGGGCCATGAGTCGGCGGGTGAGGCGAATCTGTTCGGTGAGGGTGAGCGGGGTCCGCCAGGTGTTCGCGCCGCCCTGCGAGACGAAGCCCTCGACGTGATCGCCGAGCCACGCAATGTGGACGTGCTCGATCTCGAACCGCTTCCGGTACTCGCCAAGGAGGTTGGCGGCCTTGTCGATGCAGTGCATCGCGCGCTTGATGGTGCCCTCGTAGCCGTCGCCGTCGATCTTCCCGAACTGCATGTCGCCGAGGGCGACGATGTACGTGAACTCGCCCTCGCCTTTGTCCTGCACAAAGCCCGGGGCATCGTCGAAGACCTTGAGCAGTTCGTCGATGTTCGGCGTCTCGAGTTCCGCCGGCACCTTGCGGCGGCCGAACGAGTAGCGGGCAGACACCCCGGGCTCGCCGCTCGGCATGGTCCACTCCGAGGAGCGGAAGCCGGTGATCTCCCACTCGGCGGGGTCGAGGCCGTGAGCGCGCAGAACGTCGGCCGCGCTCGACTCGGGGTCGATGCCCTCGGGGCCGCGAACGGTCACCTCGGCGGCGTCGCCGGTTACCTCGATCTGCCGGGTGAAGTCCTTGTCCGGGTCGGCCTGACGGCCCGGCAGGGCCGGGGCGGTCGGGGTCGACAGCAGATCGTCGAGAAGCGAATCTGGCACTAGGTTAACAACCTTCCCTGAGTGAACGTCGGTACGTACGGATGGTGGAAGCCGAGACGGCGTGGCCGTGCTTGCGCAGGACCAGGGCCAGGCGCTCGGCGGAGGCGCCACGGTCGAGAAGACGCAGAACGACCGTCTCCCGCACGTCGGGCTCCAGCTCCTCGTAGATGCGGGCGAGGGTTGGGCCGGGCTGTCCCGGCAGGAACTCACTCATCGCGGCCCTGCTCGTCGAGTGCGCGCACGGCCTGTACCGCGTATGCGGCCACGGTCAGGAGCCGGTTCCGGCGGGCCTCGGGGGTGGCGGCGGAGAGGGCGGCGAACGTCTGCTCCAGGAGATGGCCGTCCGTGCCCTCGACCCCCAACTCGGCCCGGCGGACGTTGTGGGCGAGCCACGCTTCGTACCGCTCGGCATAGTCGGCGAGATGGGGCGTCCGGCCTCCGATCAACGGAAGCGTGGGTGGGATCTTGGCCGCTCGGTCCTGAACGGCCTTGAGCGTCTCGTCGATGGCAGGTGCCCGCCGTACGGGCTTGCGGGTGGTCGCCTTCTTCGCCGTCTCGGTCACTGCTCGTCCTCCTTGATCATGTCGTGCAGGGTCGCGAGGCCCCCTTGCTTGTAGGTGTCTGTCACGTCTCCGTTCCGGAGTCGCATCCCCTTCGCCTGGCGCAGAGCGCGGCAGATCCGAGTGGTGAACTCGGCGCCCGCGTCGTCCGGGTCGCCCCAGACGCGTACGCGGTTGAAGCCCGCGAGCATGCGCCGATGGCGCCCCTGCCAGATCGACGCGCCGGGGATCGCTACCGCGTGAAGTCCGGCCTTTTCCAGGATGATTCGGTCGAGTTCGCCTTCGGCGACTTCGATCGTGTCCACAGCCCTGTGGATGGAGTCGACGCCGTACATGCGCGGAGGCTCGTCCTTGACGGTGTTGTACTTGCCGTGGCCGAAGGCCCGGTGGTCGTGCTCCTCAAGGCAGCGGAAGCGGATCGCGAGTGGGGCGCCGGTCCGGTCGAGGTAGGGGATGGCCAGCATGCCCCGGTACTTCTCGTGGCCAGGGAAGGGGTGGTCAGCGACGACGCCAAGCCGGTACGTAGTTGCCTCGTCCCGCCCGATCCCCCTGTCGAGGAGATACCGTGCGACGCCCGGCGTAAGAGCTGCCTGATAGGCCGCGGTTGCCTCCGCCAGCATCTCGCGTTGCGAAGGAGACAGAGGCCGCAAGGGCTCGCGCTCCGACAAAGTCTGTGCCTTCCTTTTCCATGATCAGTGAGAACGAATCGCCGCCCTTCCCGCAGGAGTGGCACTTCCACAACTGCCGGTCGGTGTTCCACGAGAACGACGGCGTCTCGTCGTCGTGGAAGGGGCACCGCGTCATGCCGGTCGCCCGCTGGGAGTTGAAGTCGATGTCGTAGTGCTCGAAGACGGCTTCGAGCGTGGGCTTCTCGTCGTGGTCCTGGTGGTCGTTGTCGACGCGGGCGAACCTCACGCTGCCCTCCGCCCCATGAACCATCCCTGGTCGTCGTCGTAGCCGAGGGAGTCGAGTCCGGCGCCAGCGGCGGTCTCCAGGCTGAAGCGCCCCAACTCTGTGGTGAGCCGCTCCAGTTCAGCCGCCTCTTCGAAGGTGAGCGCGCTCATTCGACATCAAGCCCGAAGTGCCGGGCCACTGTGGTCAGGACGTACGCCTGGTGCCAGGGCTTACCGCGCCGCTTCACGACCACCACGCCGTCGACCCTGCGCACGTCGATGCCCCTGTGCCGCGCGAAGTTGGCGACCTCGCGCTCCATCTCGTCCACGAACGGGCCGGGGGTGAAGGCCGCCGCGTTCTTGTTCTCGATCACGGTGAACAGGCCGTCGTCCTCGCGGATGACCTGATCACCCTCGTCGTCCTTCCCGGCGAGGCGCAGGCGCTCGATGTCGAACCCCTCGTCTCGCATCGCCTTGTTGAAGTCGATCTCCCACGCCGCACCCCGGCGTTTGTTGGCTCGGTTCCGGGCGCTCACGTCTGGCACTACCCTCACACTCCTTGCTGCTTTTCGAGGACGGTCGTGGGCGACCACGGCTGGGACGGCGATGCGAGCGGGATGGTCCGCTCCAGCTTGGAGAAGCGCGTCACCTCCGGGTGGCAGCGCATCGACGCGTACCGTCTGGCCGTGGGGTCGCAGGGCCCCATGCGCTGTTTGATCACAGCGACCCGGTACTCGTGCGAGGTCGGGTCCAGCGCCACCGACAAGGACAGCTCGGGCTTCTCTGACAGGCCGCCCTTCACCTGGTCGCGGGATGGCGGCGCCCACGGATCGGACTTCGCCTCCCAGGACTTGTCGCTCGCGTGGTGCAGCACGATCACGGTCGCGCCGGTCGCGCGGGCCAACTCGGTGAGCCCGCTCATCACTGCCATCTGTGCCGTGTAGTCGGACTCGGCCTCGGCGAAGTCCATGAGGTTGTCGAAGACCATGACGGCCGGGTAGTTGTCCCACAGCTCGACCCACGCTTCGAGTTCCTCGTCGATGGCCTGCCAGGTGATCGGGGAGCCGAAGGCGAACGTGAACGGCAGGCCGGACAGTGAGTTGAGGTACTCGGCGCGGTGTCGTCCGCCGGCAGCCATCCCGGCCTCGACCATCTCCGTGGTGTCGCCGGTCATCATCGAGGCGAGCCTCGACGATGCGGTGAAGGCGGACATGTCGGCGGAGAAGTAGAGCGTCGGCAACGCCATCTGTGCAGTCCAGTACAGGGCGAAGCCGCTCTTCTGCGTTCCTGAACGGCCCGCGATCATCACCACCTCGCCGTGACGCGGGCGGCACCCCATCCCGTACAGGGCCTCGAACGCTTCGACGCGCGGCAGCTCCTTGCCGGACTCCGCATGCAGGGCGAGCGACCTAGCGGGGGTCAGCACGGGCGTACTCCTTTCTCGATTCGGTGTGGTTGGGCGAGGCGGGGGCCAGCCGTACGACCGGCCCCCAGCGCCTTGCGTCGATCAGTCGAAGGACGGGGCCTCAGCGGCGGCTGCGGTCACCGCGGCCTCGCGCTGCTCGGCGTACTGGATGACGGCCTGGCGGACCGAGGCGTCGTTGACGGGGCGCCAGACCCAGGCCGGGTACGCGCCGGGCCGCTTCGGCGGGATCTGGGCGAGCTGCACGATGGTCGCGCTGCCGACCAGCCCGGCGAGGTCGCGGGCGAGGAGGGTCTGCTCGATGCGCATGCCCTTGTTGATCTCGGGCGACTGGGCGTCGAGCGCGGCCTTGTCCTTGAAGACCGTCACGTCGCAGAGTGCGGAGTCCTTCGGGCCGTTCGGGGTGGGGCGCTGAGCCTCGTACGAGTTGACTTCGATCAGCAGGGCCGGGGCGTCCTTCACCTCGGCGGGCTTGAGCCAACCGCCACCGGTGCTGGGGATGTCGACGAAGTTCAGGGACAAAGGGATTCTCCTTCAGTTCGGTACAGGGGGTGCGTCTCGGCGAGACGCGGCTCGGTGCTCGGTGCGTACTTGAGGACGGACGCGAGGATCAGTGGGAGGAAGCGGGAAGCGGCGTACGTCATGCGGCTTGCAGCTCCCGGCCTCGGGCCTTGTAGGCGGCCATCACCTCGGGGTCGGCGAAGAAGGTCTGGTTGCCTGCCCAGAACTTCTGGAGGTCGCCGATGCTGGCTTGCTTCTTGATCTCGGCCAGGGCCCAGGCGCTTCCGCTGTCCTGTGCTGTGGCCGGGGCAGCCTCGGCCTGCGACCACGGGTCGTCGGTTCTCTGCTCCTCCGGCTGCTGGACGCCGATCCGGGTCGCGCCGAGGTAGGCGGCGAGGTTGCCGTTTCCGTGGGCGATGTTCGTGGCCTCGACCACCAGCTCGCTCAGCGTCAGGTACTCGACCATCTCGGGCTTGAAGCCGAAGTGCAGGGTGATCCAGGACCGGATGTCCTCGGGCGTGCCCTTGAAGACGGCCCAGGTGTCCTCGTAGCCCTTGCCGTACTTGATGGTGATGGTGATTCCGTGGTCGCTCACTTGCTCCCCTCCTTCTTGGAACTAACTTAACACTCGGAACTAGGTTAACAAAGCGGGGAAGATGTGACCCCGGACACCCATGGGAGCATGGCGCCTTTCCTGCTGCGCATGGCACGGATCTGGCGGGCGAGACGTGCGGCATCCCAGCCGATCTCCAGGTCGACCCAGTGCAGGGTGCAATCGCCGGAGCCCGCAGGGAGGTTGATGATGATGCCCCACTTCTTCGAGACGTGTCCGGGCAACGGGGAGTAGGCCACCGCGGCTTCCTCCGCCGGCACCTCCCGCTTCTTCCAGGCGGCGAATGCCCGCCGGTCCGCCGGGTCAACGGGGAAGCGGGTGTGATCGTAGAACTCGCCGTGTGCGTACACGGCGAGCTGGGTGGCCATCTTCAGTGCGCCGTACCGGACGGAGCCCGTCTTGAGGTCCCCGATGAAGTGCCCCTCGATGTGCTCGCCGTCCGGGCCGGGGCCCGCGTACTCCAGGAGCCGGTCGAAAGTGCCGCCCGTCCTCAACTCGGGTACCACGACGAAGCGTTCGACTGCCTTCACCGCGAATGGCACCGTGGCCCCCATGTACGCGGCCATGTCGCGCTGATCGAGCGCCGAGGTGCCGATGGGGAGCGGCTGCCCCCGGTCGACGTACTCGGAGAGCGTGTGAAGGTGGGTCCCCTTCTCGCGTTTCGCGTTCGCCCCCGAGATGTCCTGTGCCTGCTCTGCGAGCTGGTCGAGCCTGCGCTTGTCGGCGGGCTCCTGCGGGTCGAGCTGGTTCACGACGCTGAGGAGGTCCGGCCGCTTCGCGGCCCCGACCAGTGTCATGCGGGACTTCCATCCCGACAGGGCGCTCTTGTCCTCGATGCAGTCGATGAACGTCGTGGTGCGGGTTAGGGCCGTGGGCCTGCCTCCCTGCTTGGGGATGACGAGCGGGCGGTCCCACCCGTCACGGGGCACTTCCACAGCGGGAGTCAGTTCGACGATGTGCACAGGATCTCCGTCTCGAAAGGGTCGTTCGCGAAAGGGTCGATGGGATGGAGCCACATGCGTACGGAGCCGTCCGGCAGGGCCTCCGGGTCCGCGTCGGGTACCGGCTCCAGGCCGAGCTTCTCGGCGCAGGCGAGGGCCTGGGCGACGTCGGCCGGTGCCGCGTCGGGGTGCGCGGTCACGGAGTAGTCCCACTCCTCGGCTCTGCACACCAGAACGGCGTGGCCGAAGACGTGGCGGGTTGCGGTCAACGTGTCGTCCCCCTGTGAAGGTAGTACCAATCTGCTTAGTCCTACACCTTGCAAACGGAACGAGTCAACGCAGTTCCAGACGGCATGCGCAGGAGGCCCGGATCGCGCCTCCCCAGGCGATCACACGAGCTACTCGAACACTAGAACAGTGCTGGTAGGCGCCCTATAAGCGTGTGACCTGCATCGGTTCCATGCATAGGGTGAGAAGAGCATGAGAAAACCCCCGGCCGTACGGCTCGGGGGTCAACCTGTCGCGCAAACGGAATGGAGCATGGTGGGCGCCTAGTCCTCGCTCTGGGGGCGCAGCCCGCCCTTCGGCCGGCGGATCAGGTCTGTGTCGGAGTCCTCGCGCGGCACGTAGAAGAAGCCGTCCTCGGTGTCGCGGTCGTAGTACACGACCTGGTTCGTCTCCTCCAGCATGTTCTTCCAGCTCTGGAGCTTCGACGCGGCGCGTCCCTTCAGCTCCTCGCCAGCGCGCATTCGCGCCTCTGAACGCAGCATGACCAGCGGATACGCGAGCATGTGCTCCTTGGCGATCTTCCAGGGGATCAAGTTCGTATCCCGGACCACGCGGGGCTCAATGCCCTTGCGTCGCCGGAAGGTGGACCACATCGGGACCGTCGTCTCGATGCCGTACTTCTCCTTGTACTTCTCCACGATCCAGGCGTACGTCTTGCCCTCTTCGATCCAGCGGATCGCCTCTTGCTCGTTCTGGATCTTCCTGGGGGGCATGTTCTGCTCCGGTCTCTGTTGCACGGTGCGGAGGGGTTCTGTGAACACGTTACCGCGAGGAACGAGGTTCACAGTGAGCGCGGTGTAAAGGTTGACCCACGCGCTTATGTCGTGTCAACCTATGGCCGTGATCGCGACCGGTCACACCTTCACAGACTAAATACAGGTGACCCCGGCGGTGCGCTAACACCCCGGGGTCCGGCACCAGGAGCTAGCACTCCCAATGCAGATCCATCGTATCCCGACGCATGAGCGGGATTTCGTGATGATCGCCAACAAGGCGATCCAGGACCCGCGCATCAGCCACACCGCGCGCGGCATCCTTGCCCTCGTCCTGTCCCTGCCCAGCGGGGTCAAGGAGAACGTCCGCACTCTGTCCGACAACTATCCGCAGGGCCGATCCGCGGTGGCCAAGGCCGTCAAGGAGCTGCGTGACCTCGGGTACTGGGTGACCCGCACGAGCCGCGACGGGGAGACGAACCAGATTGTCTCCACCGTGGACGTGTACGAGCTGCCGAACCTTGCTTCCGCTCCGGTTCCCACTCGTCCGGTCACCGGCCGTACGGCTGCCCGGAAGGCAGGCACGTCCCCTTCCGGGGAAAAGGACTCTTCAAAGGACGGGGACAAGAGCCCTCCCTTCCCTCCCGCCGAGCCCCGCGAGGACACGCCCCCTGCGGCTGACCCGAGGGAGGGCTCCAGCGCCAAGGACGACAAGCAGTCGGCGGAGGCCGCCCGCATCCTGCGCCGCCTCGGTGCCATCGACACCCGCCTCCGCCTCGCCGACCGCCAGATCAGCAAGCTCGTCCCCGAGGTCGCCGACTGGCTCGACCGTGGCGCCACGATCGCCCAGATCACCGACGCCGTCACGCAGGGCCTCCCCGCGAAGGTCTACTCGGCCTCCCGCCTGATCGCCGACCGCCTCGACCGCAAGCGCCCCGAGCGCAAGCGCCAGTGGCGACAGATCCACGACTGCGCCGAGTGCCGCGATCCCCTGCCCTTCGGCCAGGAGACCGGCATCTGCGACGGCTGCGCAACCGGCGTCGCCTTCTCGATCGACTGCACGACCGGCGAGATCACCGAGGCCACGCCGCCCGCGATCACCCCCGCCGGCATCGCCAGCTTCCAGGCCGCACGCGCCGCCATGCGCGCCTGACCAGACCTTCCCCCGCGTCACACCCCCTTGAAGGGACACCCATGTCTTCCCGCCTGCCCCGCTACGCCTACATCGTCGGCGGCCTGGTCCTCGCCGTCGCCCTCGCCATGTCCGCCCCCGGCGAGTACCAGCTCGCCCGCGCAGCCGGATGGAGCGAGGTCGTCGCCGCCGGGATGCCCGTCTGCATGAGCGTGTACGCCGTCGTCGCCGTCTGGTTCACCGAGAGCCGAGCCAAGGGCGAGAAGGGCCGGGGCTCCGCCATCGTCGGTGCTGTCGGCGCCCTGGCCATGACTCTGACCGGACAGGTCGTCGCCCACTGGATCGCCGCCGGATACATGGAGTCGTCCAAGGCCCTCGTCGCCGCAGTCTCCGCCGTCCCGGCGATCGTCGCCGGGCACGTCGCCCACATGGTCATCCGGGCCGCCCGGGAGATGCCGACGGAAGTTGAACTGGTCGTCGAGGACGAGCACCAGGACGCGGAGGCCACTCCCGTGCAGACCACCCTCGACGGTGAGGAGCTGCCCGTGGACGAGGTGGCCAAGGCTCGTGCCAAGCGCCGTCCCGGCCGCCCGACCCCCAGCCTCGACGAGATCAAGGCCGCCGCCAAGGCCCTCCTCGACCAGGGAGAGGAGGTCACCGGACCCAACCTCGCCAAGCACATGGGGCGTGACCGCCGCACCGGCAGCCGCTACCTGAAGAAGCTCAACACCGCTGCCTGACAAATGCCCTCTCGCCGTACGGGACAATGGCCGCCCACTGTCCCGTACGGCGAGGAGCACGACCAGAATGGACATCACGATCACCGTGCGTGCCTGTGACTACTGCAAGAAGAACGACCGGCCCACAGCCCGCTACACCCTCACCCCCGAGAAGGGCGAGCCGGTGACACGCGACCTGTGTGCCGAGGACGTGGCCCCGCTCGAAGCGCTTTTCGGCCCGCTGGTGCCCGTCGAGGTGCAGAGCCCGCAGGATGTCTTCAAGGAGCAGCTCCTCGCGCTCATGGAGGAACACGAGCGGGACAACCGGGCCCGCCGGGCAAGCGTGGAGGCCAAGCGCCGAATTCTCCGTGGCGTCGTCCCGCACGAAGCGCCGGTCGACGGGGCCGAGGGCAAGGCTCCGGCCAAGAAGACGACAGCGAAGAAGGCCCCGGCCAAGGAGACTGCCGCGAAGAAGGCCACGCCCGCCAAGAAGACCACCGCCAAGAAGACGACGGCCGCGAAGAAGACCGGCACCAGGAGTCTCACCGTCGAGGAGATCGAGGCCATGAAGGCTGAGGGCAAGCTGTAGACCCAACGCAGAAAGGCGCCCCCTCACCGGCCGGTGAGGGGGCGCCTAACGAAATGCCTTCCGCGGAACAAGCCGGGTGACCAGGGTTCTCTGCCAGCAGGGGCGGCTGCGACCTATTCGAGGGTCTTGATCCAGTCGGTCACGATCTTGACGTAGCGGGCTGGGTCGGCGGCGTGCATCTGGTGGGCGGCGTCGGGTAGCGAGGTGTAGGTGACGGGTTGGCCGGCGGCCTTCATGATGCGGCAGGCGTTCTGTGCCTGGAGGTCGGTGCAGGCTCCAAGCATCAGGCCGGTTTCCGGGTCGATCATGTGGGCGTGGTGGGTGAACAGGACCGGTACCTTCACCTGCTCAAGGATGGTCTCGTGGTCGCTGGAGGCGAACGCCAGGCCGCTGGCCCACGATGCCGTCACCTCCGGGTCGAACTCCTTGAGGTGCTGCGGTGGTTCGGGGTCCTGCGGGCTGCCGGCCAGCATGCCGGGAAGCTCCTTCGGCGCCGCCTGCACGAGGCCGTCCCAGTCTCCGATCGACCACTGGTTGCCCAGCCACTTGCTCCGCAGCTCGAACACTGGCCCCAGGTTGGTGCGCACCCCGGGCCCGTAGGCCGGAGCGACCTCGCAGGCGAACAGCGGCGGGTCTTCCAAGATCGCAGCGCGCAGCTGTCCCGGTTTGGCGTACGCGGCCAGCCAGGCGGTCATGACGCCACCGACCGAGTTGCCGGCCACCACGGCGGGCCGCTTGATGACCAGGTCCATGAAGCGGACGAGGTCGTTGCCGAAGTTGTCCAGTGCGTAGCGACCCGGCGTCCAGGTCGTGCGGCCTTGCCCGCGGGTGTCGACCGCGAACACCTGGAACTGCGAGGCCAGCAGGCCGATTGCTTCCTCGTAGGTCCACCACGAATCTGCCCCGCCGGGCACCAGCAGGAGGGCGGGGGCTTCTGGGTCGCCCTCCACGACGTAGTTCATGCGGATCTCACCGAGGTCCACCGTGCGCTCGCTAAATGCATGCTCGACGAAGATCTCAGCTCGGTCCGCAGCCTCAGAGATGCCCATTTCGTCAGCGCCCTTCTCTGTATCTGGAATGTCGGCGCCATATCAACATCTGCTGGTTTGACTCTTGTGCTGCCACTCCGTCTGTAACCAGCCTCTGGGAGCCATTCGCGTCCCCCTTGGGCTCTCAGCGAGGCGAAGATCATTCTGTTAGGGGTACCTACTCGGGATCGGAGCTGTGCGGACCGTCGACCAGGCCCAGAGAGGTAGCCACCTGGACGATCAGGGCGACCTCGGGGCGGTCGGCGTAGACGACTGCGACGGCGCTCACCACGACCCCCAGGGCCGCGACGATCGCGGCGACCCGGGAGCGGTAGCGGACCGGCAGGGCGGACAAGAAGGCCGCGACGGGCTTGCGGTGCTTGGTCATCGGCGGCCCGCCTGCTTCTGGAGCGCGATGAAGCCCTTGGGGCCGATCCGCGGGTCGTGCAGCCCGCTTCGGTAGGCCGGGTTGCGGTCGTGGAAGCGGGCCACTGCCTTCTGCGTCTCGGTGCCATAGAACTTGGTCACCGCTCCCTTGATCGGGCCGTACCCGGCCTTGATGAGGAGCTGCTGAAGCTCGGCGACCTGGGTGTGGGTGGCGCCCGGCTTCACGGCGGAGTTCAGACTGACGATCTTCGAGCCTGACGAGCCAGACGAGGAGCCCGAGGACGATCCGCCGGCACTCTTCACGAGGGCGATCAGACGCGAGATCGGGAAGTTCCCGGGGTCACCGTGGTCGTTCTCCGGAACATGCTGGTGACCGCAGATTCCACGGAACTTGTTCCACTCGGCGAAGGTCATGCGCTGCTTGTTCTTCGAGCCGTACGAGGCCGGGTAGGCGAGCCACGGCTTCAAGGTCGCCACGAGCGGGATGCCGGGGTACGTGGTCGTCAGCCACTTCACGAGGTCGACGAGGCCCTTCATGTCCGCGTCGGTGGCGTTCGGCCAGTACAGCCCGGGACCGCCCTTGACGCAGGTGCCGACCAGCTCGATCTGCACCACGTTCAAGGTGTTGGTCGCGACGCCGCCGCTCTTGTTCACGAGGGCACGCGAGGACTCGTTCGCGTCGAAGTGCTGCCGGACGGTCGTGCCCTTCACGGTGAAGTTCGGCGCTGAGCCGCCACCGCCGTACGACGGGAAGCTCGATCCCTCCGTGGTGTGCAGGACGATCACGTTCGGCTTCATGGTGTCGCCGGGGTACTTGTTCGCGAACCACTGGGACGTGGTGTCGGCCTTGGGGTACTTCGCAGACAGGGTGGGGCTCCTTCGGGAATGCGAAAGGCCCCGTCCGGCGGGACGGGGCCAGGGGGAAGCGGTGAGGTCAGGGCCTGGGGACAGGTCCGCTGATGTGCGTGTCGAGACGCTCGGAGACGGCCATGCGCTCAATGCGTTCGTGGGACAGCTCGGTGCGCAACTCACGGATGTCCCGGCTGTGTTCGGCCTGTCCCGTGAGGACACGATCGAGTCCCGAGATCACGCGGTCGAGGTCGTCCCGCAGGTTCGTGGAGTGCGTATTGGAGACCTGATCGCGGGCCTCCTGCGCGTGCTCGCGCACCTCGTTGAGCGCTGTCCCCTGGCGTCGGACCAGCTCGACGAGGACGCCGACAAGGGCGACGAGGACAGTGCCGGCGGCCGACACGATGGCGGCCTGAGTCGCCGGAGCGAGGGACAAAATCACGCAGCCTCCAGGGCCGCGAGCCGCTCCTCCAGGTCCCGCAGACGCCGCTCCTGCGCCTGCACGACAGGCAGGAGGGCCACGCCCAGGAGGTCATAGCGCAGGGCGTCGATCTCGCCGTCCATGTACTGCACAAGCCAGTTCAGGCCGATGTCGTGCACCTCGTCGGCGATCAGGCCGACCTCGCCCTTACGGCCCGGCCTGACCTCGCCGGTCTCCTCGTCGAGCTGGTCCTTGCGGTCGTAGATGACCGGCCGCATCTTCAGGACGTCGGCGGGGTCGATCTCGAAGTCCCGGATGTTCTCCTTGAACTTCCGCGCCGAGGTGTTGCGACAGAACGTGCCCGAGCCTTCGACCCACACCGCGTACCACGTGCCATCGGTGGCGGTGTTGGAGTACGGCTTCTTTGACCCGTTGGCCCAGGCGATTGTGTCCCCGGACTCCAGGTAGGAGGAGTGCGAATGGGACGACGGCGGGAACGTGGACGGCTTCGAGGTCACGCTCGACCAGGTGTGGGAGTGGGTCGCCGGGGCGTAAGTCGACGGCTTGCCGCTGATGTCCTCCCAGTCGTGGCCGTGCGCGCTCGGGACAAAAGTCGTCGGCTTGCCGGTGACCTGGTCCCATTCGTGCGTGTGACTCGACGGGGGCATGGTCGACGGCTTGTCCGTCAGGTCGGCCCACTTGTGCGTGTGCGCGGACGGGGTGAACGTCGCGGGGACACCGGCCAGGGACGACCATGTGACGGAGCTGACCAGGGACGTCCATGCTGTCCCGTTCCAGAACTCCCAGGACGCCGTGGTGTTGTTGTAGCCGACCTGTCCCGTGCGCGGGGACGTTGGGCGGGTGCGCGTGGCCCACGAGCCCACGCGCATGCCGACCACGGGACGCATCGCGGTGATGTTGGCTGACGTGATCGACGTGACGCTGGCCCCGACCGCGACCTGGGCAAGCTCCATCTCGAAGATGCCGGTATCGGTCTGGGTCAGCGCAGTGGGAGTCGAGGAGCCCGCGGTGCCCTGAAGGACCGCAAGAACGATGCTGTTCGTGCTCGGGTCCAGGCGGAGCACTACGCGGTCGACGCGGGCGGAGGTGCCGGCGGCCGGAATCGTCAGGGACTCGGTGGCCGTCGACTGCACCATGAAGCCGCGCACGAACGCGAGGCCCGGCGCCACCGTCACCTGCATCCCGGTACCGGCGTTGACTCCGAAGGCCGTGCCCGAGGAGTAGGAGGCGACGACGCCGTTGTCCTGATACTCGCGGAACATCTGCGAGAACTGCGTCTCGGTGACGGCCTGGCCGTCGAACGGGTAAGACGTGATTGCCAAAGGGGTCTACTCCTTAGAGGGCCGCGCCCGCGTCCTCGATGACGAGTTGCGACAGGCTGCCGGGGAGGTACCGGACCATGCCGTACGTCGCAGCGGGACGGCGCGTGTTGAGCGTGACGCCGACCGTGACGGGGCCCGCCGGGGCGTTGTTGATGTAGCAGTTGAAGTCGAGGCCAGTGCCCGTATTCGAGTCGTCGTCGAACGTCGTATTGAAGGTGTCGCCGACGAGCGTGCTTGTCGCGCTGACAGTGGTGCCGCTCGCCCAGCGGACAGTCGTGTACGCACCCTGCTTGGCGAAGCGGTTGGCCGTCTGGTCGCCCACGCCGTCCGTGTCTACGACGGCGATACGAAGGTGCACCTTGTAGCAGCGGCCCGCCTCGGCCGTGAACGTCTGGCGGTAGACCACGCTCGCAGTGTCGCCGACGTGCTCCGTCGTCGAGAGCGCCTGTATCGACAGCACGCCCTTCGCGGAACTCTCGTTGACCGCCGCCGTCTTCCACGCCGTCCAGCCGGACGCGTCATTGCCCGTACGCCACCATTGCTCGACGGTCGTCGGGCTGAGCCGGAGCCACGTCTGGTGCGCGTAGGTACTGCCTGTCGGACGCACGGTCCGCACCGTGCCGTACTTGCCGCCGTTCCCGAAGGACCATCCGCCGGCAGCGGCCTGTGTCTCGTTCATGGTCAGCGTGGACTCGCCCGCCGGATAGGTGCTCGGCAGCGAGGTCTGCTTGTAGTCGGCCGGGAGGAGTTGGCTGTCGAACGCGACCTGGCGCCAGGGGGACCAGCCATGCGTCGAGTTGCCTGCGCGGGTCCACGTTTCGGGGGTGGTGTTCCCGGCGACGTTGTGCCAGGTCTGGGTGGCGTCACCTCGGAGCCTCCGCGTGACGACGATTCCCCACTTGCCGCCGAAGTCCCAGCCGCCTGCGGTGGATTCGGCGTCGGTCAGGTACAGGGTTGAAGCGCCCTCGGGGTAGTCTCCCGCGCTTGTCGACTGCGTGAAGGCGCCCGCCGAGAGCTGGTTGTCGAAGGCGACCTGACGCCACGCGGACCAGCCGGAGGTGTTGCCCCCGCGCACCCACATCTCATGGGAGGTGGTGCTCGCGTGGACACGGCGCCACGTCTGTACGGCGTCGCCGCCCGACCAGACCTGGGTGACCACGAAGCCCCACTTGCCGCCGAAGTCCCAGCCGCCTGCGGTGGACGCGGTGGCGCTCAAGTAGAACTGGACCGTCTCGCCCTGTGGGTAGGCAGTTGGCGGAGTGGCCTGGGTGATCCCGCTGTACGACGGGTCGATCACGCGGGCGCCGGGCGGTGTTGCTTCTGCCGTCCGCTCCAGGGAGGAGACCCGCGACTCCAAATCCTTCTGGGCGGTGGCGGCTGCCGCGTCAGCTGACAGCGGGGTCGGGTCGCCCAGGGTGGCGCCGAGCCGGTAGCCGTCCTCGGTGACCTTCAACGTCATGCCGGTGACGATGGCGGCCATCTCCGTGCCGCCGACGATGACCGTCACCTTGTCGCCGAGGAACCAGTCTCGGCCGAAGTCGAGGGCGGAGTCCTCCATGGGTACGGCCTGGGCCGCCTTCACGGTGGTGCCGCCATCGGCGAGGGACTCGGTGCCCTTCTGCGTCAGCTCCGCCGTGTCCGTGGACGACCGCTCGTCGATGAACGACTCGATGCGGCGACCCCAGTCGTCCTCGGATGCGATCGAGTCGGGGTTGTCGACGGGGACGAAGAGCCGGTTCGAACCGTCTCCATCGCCGCCAACGATTACTCGAGTGCGTGCCGGCGGCGAAACGGTGACGCGCTGCCCCGCGAGCGTGTTGTTCACGACGCCGAGCCGGGCGTCCTTGGTTCGGTCCGCGACCGCGTACGTCTCGAAGACGAGGTTCGCGCCGCGCTGGACGACTCGGAAGCCGAGTCCATTCGGTTCGGCCAGTTCCTTGCACAGCTCGCCGAGCTGCTGGAAGCGGGGCGACTTGGAGACGATGCCGCCCCGTTTGCCGTTCGTTCCCATGACCAGACCGGCCCGGCGCCGGTTGGTTGGCGCGTTGGGTCCGCAGTTCGCCGAGACGTAGTAGTGCATCAGTGTCTCGGCCGCGTCCGTCTTGTCGTCCGTCGCGACGGTCTGCGTGGCCGCGTCACCATTGGACGGCTGGGGCCAGGCGAGCATGTCCGACAGGATGATCGTGTCGTCCACACCCTCGACGGTCAGCGTGCCGAGAGGGTCGGTCGCGGTGACAGCGGTCTCGGTCTTCGTCACCGGCCCGGAGAACAGAACGTCGCTCGGGCCGGTGACGATCAGGCCCGCGCCCGGCGTCGACAGGACGGGAGCGAGCCAGTGTTCGGCGCTGATCGTCAGCTTCCACGTGCCGACGTTGTTGTGGATGTCTTCCGCTTCCAGCAACAGAAGGTCCGCGGGGATGGTGCCGACGCGAGTCAGGGTCTTGTCGCGTACCTCGACGAGGAGGTCTTCCTGCCGCACTAGATGACCACCCACTTTCGAGGCCGCCACGAGACGACGATCCGCGAGGCGGTCGTCGTGTTCAGCAGCGAGACAGAGATCGTCGAGGTGCCCGGCGGGACGGACCAGAAGCGCGGGGCGGTGGCCAGGTAGCGGTACACGTTCGCCCCCGACCCATCGCGGACGACGCCCGTACCCATGTCGATGGTGATGCTGCCTGTCGAGGTGATCGCCCCCGTGTAGTGGAGCGTCTCGCCGTTCGGGCCGATGGCCTTGAAGTTGTCGCCCGGCCCGTACACCTGGAACACCGGATACGCCAACGTGTCGCCGTCGTTGGTGAGTTGGACGCTTCCGATCGCCTGTGATGCGGCGAGCGGCATGGCGGTGAGCTGCGACAAGAAGGGAGCCGCCGAGGTGCCTCCGATGCGAACGGTCTGCGACACCTCGGCCAGGAAGTACGGAGTCGAGGCGCGCAACGTGATGGTCGTCTGCGCGTCCCGCTCACCGCTGCCCGGGTCGATCTCGCCGCCGCCCGTCCACGCGACTGGGGTGGACCAGCGTCCCCCTGCACTGTCGACGCATGTCAGCGTCAGGCCGTTCTCCGTGGCCAGGACCCGCGCGAGGCGGGTGACCAGCTCGGACAGGTGGGCTCGGTCCCGGCCCACGATGTCCATGGGTATGTCGATGTCGCGGGGCAGGACGCGCCGCCCACGGTAGGCGGCGCCGTCCCCCGCACCTTCGAGCCACTGCACGGAGAGTTGGGGCAGGCCCAAGCCGGTCGCGCCGGCAAGGGCCTGGAATCCCACTCCGTCCGTCTCCACCCCGGACAGATTCACGCTGTCCGACGCGGTGCTCAGTTCGAGCTTTACCAACCGACCATCCTTGCCCGCGAGGACGCCGCGAACAGCTCCTCCTCGGACGAGAGGGAGCTGCCGTTGCCCGCGTAGTAGTTGAGAACCTTGGTGACGGTCTGGCCGCCACCGGCAGACAGACCGCCGGAGACGGCGGCCGTGACCTCGCGCGATGCCCCCGAAGTGGCGCTCTCTGCAAGCGCGTTGGTCGCGCGCTCGACACGTCCTCGCTCGTCAGAGACTCCGAGCGTGAAGCCCTTGCCGACGTAGGACCCGAGCTTCCGGAACACCCGAGAAGGCGAGTGGATGTCCAGCGCCTTCTTGATCGCCTTCGTCATCGACTCGGCGATCTTGAGCATCTGCTTCTCGATGACGGACTGCTGAGCCTCAAGGCCCTTCACCAGGCCCTCGGCCGCCTGCACCCCGGCGTCGTACATGTAGTGCGAAGCGGTCGACCCGGCGGAGTTGGCGTACTTCTCCAACTCCTTTTGCAGGTCGTTGATCTCGGCCACGCCAGACGCCCCGGCCTTGGCGATGGCCTCGGCTGCGGCGAGTCCTGCCTCCGGACCAGCCTTAGCGATCTGGTCGTACGTGGCGTCGTTCAGACCGAGAGCCTTCAGCTTCTTCAGCACGGCCGCGTACTTCTTGGCCTGCTCGACCGCGTTCTTCAGCGAGTCCGAGATCCCGCCGAAGGTGGCGTCCTCGACCTTCGTCACGTCGCCTGTGGAGAGCACCTTGTCCGCGACGCTCTTGGCGTAGTCGTCGCGCTGCTCGCGGAGCTTGTCGAGCTTGTCCTGCGCCGCCTTGAGCTTGGTGCCGGCGGTGTCGTACGCGGACAGCAGCTTGAGGAGCTGCGCTCGGTCCGCATTGACCCTGGCCTTCAGCGACTTCGAGGCGTTCTTCGGGATCTTGGCCGTGAGGTCGTTGAGCGACTTCTTGACGTCGTCGTACTTCGACTCAAGGCCCTTGATCAGGCCGGAGATGATCAGGCGCCCCGCGTCGTACAGGAGCACGGCGTCCTTCTTCGGCGGGCCCTTCCAGGAGGTGAGCTTGTCGGTGAGTTCGCCGAGCTTGTTCTTCACCGAGCTGAACATCGACTTGATGCCGTCGATGAAGCCCCTGATCAGCGCCTTACCGGCGTCGAGCAGGGTCGAGCCAAGCGAGCCGAGAGCGTCCTTCGCCTTGCCTGGCAGCTCCTTGACGGTGGTGACGGCCTTGCCGATCCACTCACCGATCGTGCTGATGAGCCGACCGAGGGCCGTGACTGCCGTGTCACGGATCGAAGTCCAGGCCGAGGAGAAGAACCGGCCGATGGCTGCGAGCCCGTCAGTGACGATGCCGCGCATCCCGGTGAAGAAGACACCGAGGAATCCGCGGATCGCGTTGAACGCGCCCGTGAAGATGCCCTTGATCAGTTCCCATCCGGACTTGAAAAGGGCACCGATCGCTTTGAGGCCCTTGCCCACCGCGCCGAGGAGGCCGACGCTCAGGAACGTGATGCAGGCGCCGAGGATCGTGTCCCAGATGCCCTTGACGAACTTCCAGATGCCGGACCAGAACTGGTTCCAGCCGTCCTTGAGGGTGGAGAAGTTGCCGGTGAACAGGCCCTTGATCAGGCCCCAGGCGATCTTCAGGGCGCCGACGATGGTGTCCCAGACGCCGACGACGATCTCGACCAGGCCCTCGAAGACGAGCGCGACGCCGTTGACGGCATCGACGAGCGTCTGACCGAGGATCTCGGCAACGAACTGGATGACCGGTACGAGAACCGGCATCAGGAAGTTGACGACCGCGAGCAGCGCGTCAAGGACCGGCTGGATCGCTTCGAGGAGCCGCTGAATCGCATCCGCCAGGGGTGGAAGGACTCCCTGAATGACCTCGCTCAGCATCGGGAGCAGCGGCTCAATGACCGCCGTGACGATCTGAAGCGCTGTCTCGATGATCGGCTGAAGAGCCGTCAGCACCTGCTGTAGGGCCTCGGAGAGGACCGGCAGGATCGGAGCCAGGGCAGACGCCAGTGTGGCCACCAGCGGCGCGAGCGCCGTGAATATCTGCGCGAAGAGCTGCGCGATGATCGGCAGGATCGGGGCGAGCGCCTCGACGAGCTGCGCGATGACCGGTGCTACCGCCGTGACGATCTGCCCGAAGGCGGTGGCGATCGTCGGCAGAATGCCGCTGAGCGCCTGGAACGCTGCGCCTAGCGCCTCGCCGACGATGGGAACGAGCTGCGCCAGGATCGGCGCGATCGTCTCGATCGCCTGAGTGAGTGCGCCGCCCAGGAGCCCGATGATCGGGATGATCGCCGGGGCCAGCGCCGTGAACGCCTGCGAGAGCGGGATGAGGGCCGCCGCGACGAGCGGGCCGAGCATGGTCGCGAACGCGCCGATGACCTCCATCAGCGCACCGAGCGCCTGGCCGAGCGGGGCCATTGCGGGCGCGAGCGCCACCACGGCGTTGAGCAGGCCGTTGAACATGGCCAGGACGCCGTTGAACACCTCGGGCTGCGCGAGGGCGTCCGCCACTGCGGCCATGGCCTGGCCGATGATCGCGCCGACCTGGGGAAGGAGCGCGGTCAGCAGGTGCCCGAGCGTGACGAACAGGTTCTCAACCGCTGGCCCGGAGATCGTGGCGATCTGCTGCATCGCCTGGTGGGCCGCCAGGAAGACGTTCGTCAGGCCCTCTTGGAAGCCCTCGCTGTCCACCGTGGCGTGGATGGACTGGAGCGCCGAGTTCAGCGACGCCAGCGAAGTTCCGCCCGCCTCGGTGGCCGCGCGAGCGACGCCCGAGAGGATGCCGTACGTGTTGTAGAGGACCCCGCCGAGATCCTTGAGGGCCTGGATACCCTCGTCGATCTCGGCCTTGATCCCGTTCTCGCCCTTGCGGGTGAGGAAGTCGGAGAACTGCTGGGAGAGGTCGACGAACCACTGGGCGAGCTGCGGGAGGTAGCTCGTGCCGACCTTGCCCAGGGTCGCGATGATGTTCGCGAATGCGCCCGTGCCCTCGGTGGCGATGTTGATGGACTCGGACAGGTCCGAGAACATCTGGTTGAGCGCCGGGTCGAGCGCGCCTTGCAGGCCGGTAGCGAGTCCGGCGAAGAATCCGCCGAGTTGGGTTGCGGTTTTGGCGACTCCGGCCGTGAACTCCGGGAGGAGTTCGTCGACCATCGTGCGGATGGGCGCCGCGGCCTTGGCCCAGAAGTTCTCGCTGATCGTGTCCTGGAGACCGCTGAGCGCGGTCTTGACCTCCGGGATGACCTTGTTGAAGTCCTTCAGCGCGGCGACTGTTACGCCCAGGCCGACCGCGAAGCCGCCGAGGAGGCCGGGCAGGAGCGCGACCGTCGGGCCGATCTGGGCGAGGCTCGCGGCCAGGGCGAAGAGGTTGCTCGTCGCCGCGATGGCTACGCCGACCAGTCCGGCGACGGCCGACGCCAGGGAGCCGATGATCGGGACGGTCTTGTCGAGGTTCTTCAGCGTCCGCCCGAGGCGCTCGAACATCGAGTTGAGGACGCGTGCGCCCGACAGTGCCGCAAGCGCGGTCGCGACCTTGGTGACCGCCGTGTTGTCCAGGTCGGGGATGATCGGGACAGTGCGCGGCCGGGTGAGCATCTGGAGCCGCGCGGAGATCTGGGCGCCGGCACCGTTCGCGAGATCCGGCTCGACCTTGATCTTCAGAGGACTGATGTCGTCGGCCCAGTCCTTGAGCTTCTGCTTCACGCGGTCGGCAGAGTCCTGGTCAAGCTCCAGCTCGACCTTGCCCTGGCCGGTCAGCTCGCCGATCTTGAAGTCGATCTTCTCCCGCTTCGCCTTCTCGCGGAGCTTGACCGCCGCTTCCTTGACGGCCCTGGCCATGCCGTTGTCGTCAATGGTCGTGTAGAAGCGGATCTTGCGGGCGTCGGTCGACTTGTTGTCGCGGTTGATGCCGCGAACGATGTCGAGGACGTCACGGCGCGCGCCGGTCGCGTCGGCCTTCGTCTGGATCGTGATCGCGAGATCGTTCTCGATCCGCTTGAGCTGTTCCTTCAGGTCGCGCTTGAAGCCGGACGTGTCCGGCATGACCTTGACCGCGATCCGGCCGACGATGTTCGCGTCGGACACCCATTTACCTCCGCTGAAATACCTTGTAGATCTCGGCGACCGAGCGGGGCTTACGGGCCTTGGGCTTCGCGGACTGCTTCTTCGTCTGCGGCCTGGGATAGGCGGGGATCTTCGGGGCCCTGCCCTTGCCCCACTGGCCGGTCGCGCGCGTGTTCTGGTTGATCGCGTCGAAGAGGTCGGCGGTCAGGTGGCGGTCCTGGCCCCAGCCGAACTGCTCACGGCCGCCCGACGCGAGGGCGATCGTCAGTGACGTGTCGGGAAGCCTCTGCACGAGCAGAAGGACGAGCGCGGGAGAAGGCCCCCGGCCTGCGATCACCTCGGCGAGGTCGACGCCGAAGTGGAAGAGCAGGTCCGGGTACAGGCCCTCGCCGTACTCGTCGATCAGTCCTGCGAGGCCGAGGCTTCCCCCGCCTGGGTGCTCTCGCCGTAGTGCCCGAAGATCTCGGCGAGGATCGCGAGGTCGCCGCCCACCACCGCGAGGAGCTTGTCGGCCGCCTTGTCCGACTCGGCGATGGTGCGGATGGCGTCGGACAGCGCCTCGGCCTGGTCCACGTCGTCGTTGCCCATCTCCTCCTGGAGCTTCGCCAGGGCCTCGCGCTTCGCCTTCGATAGGCGGAGCGGGTTGAGGAGACGGACCGTGTCCTCGCCGAAGGTGATGTCGGTGGAGCCGTACTTGCGCTCAGCGGCGGCGCGGATGTCGTCGAGGGAGAAAGAAGCCATGGGGGTGCGGACCTCCAGAGAGAAGAGAGACAGGGAGCGGACCGGAGAAGGAAGGGGGAAGACCCGGCGCGGGCGGGTCCGCATGCGCCCGCGCCGGGAGCTGTCAGGTGGCCTGACCGGCCGCCCAGGCGGAGCCGTTCCAGAACGCCTTCGAGTTGTCGCCGAGCACGACGTGCTGCCCGGTGGTCCAGACGCTCGTCGGGGTGGCGATCACACCGGCCAGGGCGGCGAGGTTCGCGGGGGCGATAGCGCCGTCCGGGGTGAAGGAGCCTGGGGTGCCGGCGGAAGCGCCGGTCGCGAGCGTGCCGCCGAGCGGGGTGATGGCGTACGTCCACTCGTTGGAGCCGTAGGCCATGGGCTTCACACCGAGCGGCAGACCAGCGAGGGACTCGGTGTCGGAGATCGCCATGTCGTCGGCGCGGTAGATCTCCGCGCGGGGAGCGTAGAAGGCGAAGTGGTTGTCGCCGTCCACGAACACCGCGAGGAACGCCGACTGAGTGGGCTCCGGGTTGGTCGGTACGCCGACCGAACCGTCAGGCAGGATCGGGGCGTTGGCGCCGAAGTAGAGCTTCAGCCCGGCCGTGTCGAACTGCTGGAGTGTGAAGGTCATCGTCTCCGTACGCGCGCTGTACTTCGTGCGCAGGGACTTGTTCTGGAGCGAGCCGATCGTGGTCGCCTCGCCGCCCTCGGACGTGATGCCGAAGACGTCTTCCAGGGAGGTGTGACCGACGTTCTGCCATGGACTGAGCGGCGTCAGAAGATCCGAAGGCATCGGTGTACCGGTCGGCGCCGTCAGGTAGTTGCCGGAGCCGACGACAAGAGTCGCGGCGTCATTGATCGCCAAAGAGGAACGTTCCTTCGTTCGGGCATGAGAAAAGGCCCGCACCCCCGAGGGGCCGGGCCTTTCGTCTGCTGCGCTTACTGGGAGATGTAGGGGCGAGTCCGCGGCTTGCGGATCTGCACGTCGTAGATCGACTCGTAGCGCCAGATCCCCGTGGGGAGGTCGGCGTACTGCACGGGCCCCGTCGCGGTCGCCCAGTCCGTTGCCCGTCTGGGCGCCGAGTTCATGTCCACGCGGATGATGTGGCCGAGGCGGGGATAGACCTTCGGCCGCAACCAGGCATCGCGCAGCGCGACGCGGACAGCCTCGGAGAGGATCGCCGCGTCCTCGTCGCCGTCCGGGTCGGGGACGAAGACGTTGATGACCACGCGGGCGGCGTCGGTGAACCGGGTGTCGCCCTGCCATTCGCCCCAGGTCGGGTCGCGGCGGATGAGCACCAGGGGGAAGGTCTCGTGCAGGTCGACGAGCGACTTCACGCGCACGCCGGGCAGGCCCTCGCGGAGCACGGCCAGGAGGAGATCCTCGACGGGCGACAGCTCTGCCATGGCCTTGATGTGGGCGGGGAGTCCGGCCATCAGTCGAGGTGCACCTTGCCCTTCCGCTTCTTGGGCAGGTTCGCCGCGCGGGCCAGGATGAACAGGCCGTCGCTGGCCGGGATCACGTCGAGGTACGTCGAGCCGTCCTTGGCCGTCTTCACGACGATGGACTCGGCACGGCCGTACTCGATCGACAGGGCGGCCTTCTTGCCGCGCTCGTCGTCGAGGACCACGTACTTGTCGATCCGCCCGTCCACCATGTCGATCGTGGCGTGGCCCTCCTGGCGGTGCTGGAGGAGCAACTCCTCGGCCCTGGCCGCGACTTCGAACTGAGCCTCGTCGAGGGCGTCCTGAACGCCGGGCAGGCGAGCGAGGTACTCCTCCAGCTTCTTGCCACCCACGCGGGAGTAGACGAATGCCATCAGGGCCGCTCCCGAATGTCGATGGACCAGTGCCGCGTACGGCGGTCGCCGTGGTGGTAGGAGGGCGGCGTCACTATGTCCCACATGCGGCCCTGGTACTCGACGCGGGACCACAGGGTGACGCCCTCAAGGTGGGCGTCCACGATCATCCGCGTCACGTTGATCTGCTGCTGGCCGGGCACTTCCGCTTTGCCGGAGCGCTGCGGGATGAACGCGGCCTTCACCGTGACCGGGTTGTTCTCGTCCACGGCGATCACGGTGTTGCCCCGCCGGTCGACGACCTCCGTCGTCTTCCATACGCGGGCGGTCTGGCCGCGCCTTCGTTGCACGGTCACCAGGGGCTCGCCTCGCCCTCGAACAGCGGGAACGGCGAGGCGGGCGAGTAGTCGACCGGTACGTGACCGGCCGCGCTGTTCTTGCGCAGCTTCGTGCCCCAGGCGAAGACGGCCACGCTGGTGATGCCGGGCTTTCGGCCGGCAAGTTCCTCCAGGAGCCGGATCTCCTCGCGGGAAAAATAGACCGTGCCGCCGTCCCGGCCGATGTCGGACCACGCCAGCGTCTCGTCACCGGCTCGGCTCTGCGTGTAGCCGTTGGGGTTGCGCATGTACCGGGCCGCCGACTTCAGCACGAGTGTCTTCACCAGGCGCGGCGCGGTGGCCTCGGGCCAGTCGCGGCCGTACGTGGCCGCCAGGTCCGAGGCGTCGTCGAGCGCTCCCACCGCGATGCGTGCTTCGTCTTCGTCCAACTCCCAGTCCAGACGGCCCTTCAGCTCGTCGAGAGTGGCGTACGCCAAGCGGGCTCCTTCCTCGGGAGAGGCGGCAGCACCAACCTTTGGAACTAGGTTGACACTGCCGCCGGTTGGATCAGCCGTTGGCGGCGTCGGCCTCGGGCTTCATGCCGGTCGGGGTCCACACCTTCGCGTCCGAGACGCCCGTGATCTTGGCCAGCTCGGAAGCTGCGGCCGGGTAGTCGGAGGCGCCGTCGAGCGTGAGCTTGATGCCGCGCACGAAGTGCTCCTGCGTGGAGATGACCTCCTTCTCGTTGGCTGCGTCCCAGCCAACGAGGATGTCCGTCACACTGCGGAAGCCCGCGTACGTGTTCACGACGGAACGGTCCTGCATGTAGAGCGGGTCGTAGTCGCGGACCCAGCGCAGCGCGATGTTCTCGAACGAGGTCGTCGCACCGTACGGGACGGACTGCGGGACGCTCGGGGCGCCGGACAGGAAGATGAACGCCGAGGACGCGAAGGCGTACGCAGCGTCGGCCGGAATGGTCTGGTCGACCACGATGCGGAAGCCCATCCGGTCGCCGATGCTCGCGGTCCGCAGAGCCGACTCGGCCTCCGAATCGCCAACGTTCTGGGCGAGGTTGAGCTTGTCGTCGTTCAGGAGCGCCGACTCGAACTCCGTGCCCACAAGCAGGTAGCGGCCTTCCTTCGGAGCGTGGAAGGCGTTGAGGACCCGGCGGGCCTCGATCAGCGCAGAGCGAAGGTTCTGCGCGGCATTGCCGATGGTGACGTTGTACGTCTGGCCGGTCAGGGTGTTGACCGCCCGGCGCTGGAGACCACGGGCGACGGCCTTCGACTGGGGCCGAAGCAGCTTGCTCCAGTTGTCGATGTCGAAGTCGTTCTGCTCGTCGGTCAGCTTGACCGCCGAGTACACGTTGCCGCCGAAGGTGACGGCGATGGTCCGCTCCGCGTACTCGTCGAAGACGATCGGGCTGGAGCGGTCGTTACGCCACGCGTAGTCGTGGAACGGCAGGATGCCTTCGACCTTCATGGAGATCGTGTCGTTCTCGGCACCCTTGAACTGGTCGATGCCCTGCTTCTGGAACAGGTTCGGGATGAGAAGCTCCTGCTCCAGCATCCCGACAGCCGCGTTCACGAGCTTCTGGGGCTTGACGACCTGGTGCTGTGCGGTGGGCAAGTGGTGCTACCTCCGGGGCATAAAGAAGCCCCCGGCCGAACGGCTCGGGGGTCGGGTACGGGGACCTCGGGCGCTAGAAGCGCCGGGTTCGCCGCGCGAGCTTGCGCGGGTCCATCTCGCCGTCGTCGTCGCCCTCGGACGGGTCGAGACCGCCGCCCAGAGCGGGCGGGGCCTTCGGGGCGAGGAGCGACTGAAGCGACTTGGCGTCGGCCTCCAGCTCCTCGGGCGTCGTGCCGCGAAGACGTCCGGCCAGCTCCTCGGGCAGGTCGAACCGGCGGGCCACGGAGGCGACGACGAGCGAGTGCTCCAGCTCCGCGTTCTTCGCCTTCACCTCAGTGAGGGCGGCCTCGAACTCCTCCGGGCTTTTGGCCTCCGAGAGCTTCGTCTCCGCGTCGCGCAGCCGGGTTCGATAGCCCGCGGCCTCACCGCGAACCTTCGCCAGCTCCTTGCGCGCCCAGTCGGGCAGTTCGTCTTCCGGGGTGCCCGACGATCCGCCGGCACCCGCATCGGGAGTCGGCGTCTGCTCGTCCGGCTTCTGGCCGGTCGGGGTCTCGCCGGACTGCTCGCCGGGCTTGTTCTCGGCAGTGATCTCTTCGGGCAACGTCACGCCTCCGGGGCTGTGTCGGTGGATTGCCGCGCCTCCTGGGCTGCGGCCTGTCTCGCTTCGCGCTGCTTGGCACGGATGAACCGGCGCCAGACGGTCACGGCGTCCTTGCCGGTGTGGCCCTTGGTGACCTTCGGCCACAGGGCCTCGTACTGCCGCGACAGCGCAGTCAGTTCGCTCGACTGGTACTGATCCCGATTCCAGATCGGCATCGCGTAGCAGTGGCAGTTGTCGTGGTACTTGTCGCCGTCGTTGAAGAGGGCGGACTTCTCGCTCTTGTAGACCGGACCCCGGCTGATCAGCATCGCGCACCAGCCGCACGGAGTGCCCGTACGGGAAAGACGGACATAGCCGAGGGCCCGCCTGTCGCGGGACATGTGAGTCCAGTTCGAGGACCGCGCCCCGTTCATCGCGACACGGGAGGCGGCTGCCGCCTGCTGAGCCCCGGCCTGCCGGTGGGCACCGTCAGGATCGGCGTCCTCGACGGTCAGGCGGCGATCGAGGTTGGCGGTGCCGAGGGCCTCCAGGACCAGGCGGAGTTCCTCCTCGGCCTGGCGCTCGACGCGCTCCTCTTCCTCGCGCAGCCCTTCCAGCTCCTCGACAAGGATGCGGTCCCAGTCCTCGTCTTCCTCGTCCTCGACCGGTTCCCCGGGCAACGTGGTGGTGTTGTCGGGCTGGAAGGTGTCGTCTTCCTCGCTGCCGGCGCTCCTCGAGTCTCTGTCTTCGTCCTCTGGGATCGGATCGGACGGGGACTCGGCGGGCGGCTCGTACGTTCCGGCCAGGGCCGCGAACTCCTGCCGAAGGTCAGCAAGCGTCACGTGGTCGGGCTCAGGGTGGTACGGGTCGGCCACGGTCGTGCCGGTCTGAAGCGCACGGGCAAGCCGGTAATAGGCCCGCGCCAGGTCGCGCGACTGGCGGCGCCGCGACATGACGAGCGTGATGGCCTTGCGCAGCCACCCGCCCGCCGTCGCGGCCCGCCCGTCGACCGGCACGTCCGCCCACAGGGAGAGGGCCTCAGCTGTGGTCTGCGCGCCGATCTGAGTCAGCGCTTCGTGGTAGGCGGCCGAGACATCATCGGTCTCGGCCTGTCGCGTCCTCCGTGTCATGCAGCCGCCGGCACGTCATCCGCGGTGGCCTTCTCCGGGGTCGCCCGGCTCAGCGCGGAGGCCAACTGGCCCACGGAGTCTTCCTCGTCCGCGAGGTCGTCCCACTCGTCCAGCTCGGTCTGCGTGACGTTCGGGACCCGCTTCCACAGGCCCTTTGCCGGGATACCGAGCTGCTCCCGCAGCTTGCCCAGCGCATCAGCGGCCTGAGCGAGGGAGCGCTGCTCCATGTCACGCCAGATGACCTCACCCTTGAAGTCGTCCGCGCCGGACGCCTGGTCCAGCTCGGCCGCCAGCCGGAAGACCCGCTCCCACGCTTCGCCGAACACGGTCCTGAACTCCTGGATGCGTCGGCTCAGCGAGGTCTCGGCGGCCTGGAGCGCCTCGGCCGAGAGGTTGGCGATCTGGCCAAGTAGGTGATGCGGGGGCACCTGAGCGACCGCGCTCAGGTGCCGGATACTCATGTCGATCGACTCGATGAAGCCCCCGAGCGGGGTTTCATCCAGTGAGCCGAATTTGACGTCCGGGTCCTCGGCGAACAGGAACCGCTTCGCGTTGTGGTTGATCGGCAGGGGGATCGGGTTGCCCTGCTCGTCGTAGACGACCTCGCCCGTCTCCGGGTCACGCTGGACCGGCGGTGCCATGCCCGTCACCGTGCGGACCTTCGTGGAGCCGTACGACTGCGCGAGCAGCAGATCGAAGATCGTCTGGTTGATGCGGTTCTGGAGCGGGATCATTGGCTCGACCGCGCCTACGGTGCGGCCTTCCAGGTCAACCGATGCCGCGAACCGGGTAACCGGACATTCGCTCGCGCCATGCCGCCGGGCCTCGCCGACCCTCACGCCGTCCTCGTCGTCCAGGCTCTTGAAGGTGACCGCGTACTCGTTGCGCGCGTCCCACATCCGGGCCCGGCCCACCGCCTCGCCCAGAGGCCAGGCAGTGACGGTCAAGGCGGCAAACGGGGTGTCGTCGTTGGCAGGGTCCTCGTAGAGGGCAGCGGTCCGCAGCGCGGACAGGCCCTTCGTCAGGACTACGCCGCCCGTGCGCTCGGTCAGCGCGAACGAGTGCCCGTACGTCAACGCGCCCTTGTAGATGGCGGATTGGCGGGCGTCGAGCCGGGAGCGCTGCCAGTGCTCCCACTGGGGGGAGGACAGGTCCGTCGCCGAGTTGCCGTTCGAATCGCCGCCCGCGCGAAAGCCGTCGACATAGAGGGCCTGCGTGGGCGTCGCCACGAGAAGCGGCATCCAGTTGGACGTCGCACGCTTCGCGAGGAGCCGGTACTCGTCGTCCGCCATCGCGGGCATGTACGGGTCGTCGTGCCGACCGTGCAGGTAGTCATCGATCCGGGCAAGCCGGTCCTTGTCCCTGCCCAGGATGGCGAGGAGCTGCCGCGCGAGCGCGGCAGGCGACGTGTCGGTCAAGAACTCACCACCGTGGTACTAGGTTGACAGTGCTACAGGAAGAAGCCCCGGCCGGTCCGCCTGCGGACCTTCTTGCCACGGGCGCGGAGATCGACCAGGGCCTCGTGCGCGAGCATCAAGGCGGCGTAGGCATCGACCTTTTTCGGCGACTCCCGGCTCTCCTTGCCGAAGCTCACGCCGTAGTTGTTCGAGCGGCGCATCGCGTTCAGCGTGTGCCGGCGGAGCTTGCGGTCGCCGTCGTGCTTGAGCTTGCGGTCGAAGACCGATCGCATCAGCCGCTCGTGCGCCATGGTCGACGCCTTCAGGGAGGAGCGCATGTCCCAGCCGATCGCGTCCTTGCCGGGCGCCTTCACGGCCAGGCCCTCGCCGTACGCGGCATCCCACTCGGAGATGTACGACTCCCACAGCGCCACGTCGGCGTAGAACGCCTTCACGTCGAAGACGCGGAAGGCGTCGTGCACCGCGCTGTCGACCTGGGCGCGAGGGACGATCCAGCCGTCGCCCTTCGGGCCGTCCGGCTTCTCCCACAGCCCAAGGACGAAGGCCGCCATGTCCGAGGTGCGGACGGCCACCAGGCAAGTCGCGTCGTCGGTCTTGCCGCCGTCGAAGCCCAAGGTGATCTCGTCGCCCGGGTCGAGGCGGAGCGCGTCGTCGCGGAGCACGTCCCATTCGGCGGGGCCGTACAGGGCGTCCTCGGAGGCAACGATCTGGTTCAGCCACATACGCCGAGAGCGGCTCGGCGCCATCGTCGTATCGAGGATCGACTGAAGGATCGTCTCGACCCGCAGCCACACCGCGTCACCGCGGATCTTCGGCAGGACGATGCGCATCGCCTCGGGCGTCAGCGGCGTTGCCGGGTGCGCCTCGATCGAGTCGTACATGAAGCCGATGTCAGAGGCCCGGCCTTCGAGGATCTTCTCGAAGGCTTCCCGCATCTTCTCGGCGACGGAATCCTCGCCGGGCAGATAGGCGTTCGTGATCGCCAGGTAACGCGCGTCCTTCTTGGTCGCGTTGCCGTCGATCGTCTCGTACATGCGGTCGCCGCCGTTGCCGGTGACCCAGTGGTGCGTCTCATTGAGAACAACGAACGTGGCCCGCTAAGGACCGCGCCCCCTCAAGGGCGCGGTAACTACTCGTCACCGCCTCAAGTCGTTGCCGGCCACCGTTCGCACGGATCAGCTCGGCCCCGGCTTTGATGCCGTACGTCTCGATCATCCGCTCGGAGATCAAGGACGGCATCAGCGTCATCGTGTTGCGCGTCTGGTCGCGCGAGACGGCCGCGATCTGCACCCACGCCTGCGGGTGCGGTACGCCGACAGGCTGCCCGTCCGGGCCCCAGTGGGAGAACCGCGACGGCCCGACGAACTCAACGAGGGAGACCACCGCGAGCAAAGGGTCCTTGCCCTAAGCCCCAGCCTTTGAGGCGCTGAAGGACTCCCTTGCGGTGGACGAACCGGCCGTTCTCGTCGACCGCGTACCACCACAAGACGAAGCGGAGCTGCTCGCGCGTGAAGCGCCAGGGCCCGCCGTTCTCGGCGTTGATGTACTCCGCGCACCATCCGGCGATCTGCCAGCCGAGCGTGCGCTCGGGCAGCGACCAGGAACCGTCCGGCTCCTTCAGCCAGGTGGGGCCAAGGAACGTCGGAACGAGTGCGTCGATCTCTTCTTCTGTAAGGACTGGAATGGGACTCACCTCCCTTCGTCGGTCGGGCCGCCCGGAGGGCGGCTCACCTACTCGGCGAGCCCCAAGTCCTGCTTGTAGTCAGCGATGGCGAGGACAGCCGCAGACTGCACCTCGGGCTCAGGCTCGTGCAGTTCGATGCGCACGCGGCGCCGGTCCCCCTCGGCGACGAGGAGCCGCTCAAAGGCGGAGTAGATCGTCTGGAGCATCTGTCCCGACCGCTTCCCCGACTTCTTGTAGTAGGAGAGGTCTTCGCACAGCGAGTAGGCCAGAGCCCAGTCGGACTGCTGATAGAAGTCGGCCTGGCCGGACTCCTTCAGGGAGTCCCACAGACGCTTTGCGATCGGATGCCAACTCCGGTCGGCGTTCGGTACTTTCGCCGGGCGGGCCAGGCCGCGAGTCACGGACTGGACCTCGCCGCCCTTGCGCTCGCGGGGGCGGGCCAGGTCGGCTTCACGGTTGGGTACGGGGCCGGGCACAGGTCACCTCGCTCGGTCGTCAGTGGCCGTGGTTACGATCACCGTGTGTCCATAGAGGTGATCACTTCCGTCGTCTCCGCCGCCGTCGCTGTCGTAGGCGTCCCGGCGGTCTATGTGCAAGCTCGCGCTGCTCGCCTGTCAGCAGTGGCCGCAGGACGCGCGCAACTTGAGCACGCGCGGAGGACGAGCCAGCATGCGGCGTGCGTCGAAGTGTTGGCCGCTGCCGACGAGCTGAAGCGGGCCTGTGACATCAGTGGAGGCGCCGCGTCGTGGCTGGGCATGATCTACGAGGACCAAGCCGACGAAGACGAATCAGTCAGGGCGAGGGCCGCAGAGCGTCGAGAGGAAGCGGAGCGGCGCCAAGACGAGGCATGGGAGCACGCCTTCGAGGTGTACGAGCGGCTCCTCAAGGCGGTAGCCCGCCTGGAACTAGAAGGCCCTGATCGGCTCATACCCTCGGCGTCCCGGCTCGCTGACATGGGGGACTTGCTCCAGCTACCGGGCAAGTCCCCCACGTTTGATGAGGACGAGCCCGTCTGGGTAACGGAAGACGAGCAGCGCCCCTTTGCGTGGGTTACGAGTCAGTTCAAGACCGCGCGCAGCGAGTTCGTTCAGGGCACGCGGACGTATTTCAACAGCATCTGACTCCGGGAGTATCAGAACGCGCCGCCGGTCAGGAAGTGCGTCGACAGCCAGGCGCAGAAGGCGAGGAGCACGAAGCGACGCAGTCGCACGGAGCCGGTGACGGCCGGGCGGGGCTCGTCGTGGCGGCCGATGCCGAACCACTTCCAGACGTGCTCGGACAGGGTGTCGCCTCGGTCGTCTCGGGCAAGGGCTACTCCTTCGATCACAGCGAAGGCTCCGAGCCAACCGGCCCAGAGCCACGACCAGATATCCATGCAGGCCGAGAGGGACTCGAACCCCCGCCACCGGCTTTGGAGACCGGCGCTCTTCCAACTGAGCTATCAGCCCTCGCAGTTCACAGGAGCCCGGGGTGTGCCTCGGTCCTGCGGAACCTGCGATCAATGCGTCGCCGCTGGACGGCAAGCGCGAGCGCGCCTTCGCGCGACGACTTGGCCCGGTGATGAAACCCGCAGAGCGCTCTCAGGTTGGTCTCTCGATGGTCATCACCAGGCACGATGTGGTCCACGTCCGTGGCCAGCTCCTCGCAGCGCTCCCCGTACTGATCACGGTGAGTGCAGCGATGTCCGTCGCGGCGCAGAATCCGCAGCCGGATGCGCGGCCAGTCCGCCGGCAACCTCTCGCGCCGGTCTGATCCTGACCAGTTCGGCATCAGACCTCCAGGTCGAGGAGCGCGGCGAACGCGGTCGTGGCCTGCTGGGGCACCACCCCGTTGCCGAGGATCTGGAGCTGCTGTCCGCGCGTCAGGCCCGGCACTGCGGTGACGTGTCCGAGGGGGAGGCCCATAAGCCACTCGACCCACTCGACGGTCACGCGCGGACCGCCCTTGCGTCCCGCTTCGGTGGGCGGAGGTGCGGCGCGGCCGGTCACGTCCTCCCACTGCCGGATGGCCGGAAGGTACTCGCCCCACCAGTGCGCGGGAGAACGCGGACCGGTCACCGCGGCCTCGGGCTCACGGCCTTCGAGGATCGTCACCGAGTACGGGAGCGAATAACAGGCTTCGTCATCCAGGGTTGGCCCGTGGCCACCAGCTCGACGTTCAGCAGGCGGGCGTGCCCCGCCGTTAGACCCCAGATTTGAGGTCGGCGTCTTCAGGGGCCGCGACACAGAACCACCGGTCACGGAGGTGAGGGGCGTGAGCTGCGGTAGCTCGTACGCAGACCCATTGCGCGCGGTACCCGATCGCGGCCAGGTCACCGAGGACGACTTCGAGGCCGCGCGTCCGGAGGTTCGAGACGTTCTCCAGGAAGAGGAGTCGCGGTCGAATGACGCGAACCGCGTCAACGACGTGGGTCCAAATTCCAGAGCGAGTGCCTCGTATGCCAATCCGGTTCCCCGCAATCGAAATGTCCTGGCAGGGAAAACCTGCGGTGATCACGTCGACCCGGCCGACGAGTTGAGCCCAGTCGATGTCGCGGATGTCGCCGAGGTTCGGGGCATCCGGGTATCTCTCGGCAAGGACGGCGCTTGGGCCGGGGGCGCTCTCCGCCACGTAGACGACGCGCCCGCCGATCAGGGGAGCAACAGCCATCCCCAAGCCGCCGTAGCCTGCGCAGAGTTCGAGGATCTTCAGGCAGACCCCCTCGCGCACGAAGTACGTAAAGACGTACTTGTCTTCTCTCGGGTGGCCCCTTCGGGGCCCAGCCTGCAAATCACGAAAGGCGTCTTCACGAAGCGAGCCCCGACAGGGGCTCAAGCCTTGCGACTTACGTACTTACACTTAGAAGTCGCTAGTTGATCTTACTTTCGGAAAGACCGAAGGGCGTGACTCGCGCCACACTCGACGGCGACCGAAGGGCGACGGCGACCGAAGGGCGACGGCGAAAGGCGCAGCGGCGAAGGGCAGTGCCGCCCGAAGGGCGGACAGGGCGAAGACGGCAGACGGCTGTGGCGGCCGTGAGGCCGCCCCTTCATGAAGACGCGAAGACGTACTTCAGGCAGGCGAGCACTGAGAAGGCGGCGTGAGGTGACCGCGTCGTGGCCTGCATTCTTGTGCAGTGCCGGCGGAGCCGCTGCAGAATGCTCTCGCCGCCGCTGACCTGCGCGTATGTGGGATCTTGACGCGGCAGGCGAGAGGCCCTCGTCGACCTTGGAACCGTGGCGGAATCCGAGCTGCTAAGACGCGGCGGCTCGGCGCCAGATCGCGAAGGGGTCATATCCCCACCCCGGCCGGTCCACCCGACTTACTGAGCGCTCGCCCACGTATGTCCGCTTGTGTCGAGATCCGCTGGGCGAGCGCATGCATGTACGCGCGCGCAGAGGCTGAGGAACCAGGGCTCGAATTTGGGGCTTGCGCTTCCCGCCGGGCAGCGTGTTAAGGTGTGACCACACCGCAGCGAACGCCACGGCAACGAGGCGAGCGAGGCGGGGCACGCAAGAGGATGGAACCGCAGCACTCGCAAGGGAGTTGCGGAACTGACCGGAGAGTGTGTTAAGGTAGTACCAACACCGAGCGAACGGGCCGCAAGGTCAAACCGCTCACCTCGGGCCTTGGTCCTGGGGTCGCGAAAAGAGATCGCGGCGCTGACCGAACCGGGATTGTGTTAAGGTAGGACCATAACGGTAGGCCGTAAGGCCCGCCTCACGAACACGGCATGTCGCCTGAGTAGGACAATCCCTCTCAGGTATGCAGGGCACAGACGGGCTTGACGTCACGTACGCAAGAGGTGGGGCATCCCACCGTCGAGGGCAAGCGTGGCCGAGACGACATCGAACCCCTGGGGTACAGCCAACGTGCTAAGCGCCGGACCTTCGTCCGATACTCGCTCTGCGCGGTCCTGGTGAAGCCGCGAACCACCCCCTATGGGGGTAGGCGTGGTGGGGAGTGCCTGCCGGATGCCCGGCGGGGACGGCGCTAGGCAAGCCGCGCGGTGAACCATGTTGACCAGGGCTCACCGTTCATCCGAACGGCCGGGGAAACCCGGACCGTACGGGCCGGACGGCCAGAAATGGCCGACCGGCGGGTGATGCGAACGGTGAGTCCCGGTGGTCGGAGTAATCCCGCTGCCGAGTGCCCAGATAGACCGACGCCCACCCCCATCAGCAAGGCCCCTCCCGGAACGGCTTCGGCCGGGTCCGTGCCTCGAAAGCAGGAGGGGTCGCCAGCTCCCTGTGCCGCCGGCATGGGTGAGCTATGCCGCCAGGCCAACCGGCCTGGCGATTCACCGGAGCTACTGTTAAGTTAGTTCCACTCCGAGAGGTCAGGTCACATGGCCAGCAAGTACGTCTTCACCGAGACTGACCGCCTGCACGGAAAGCGGGTCGGCCTCATGAAGAGCGAGGGCGACTTCCGCTGTTACGAGTGCATCGACTTCAGCTTCTACGAGCGGGATGTCGACGCTCGGGACGCCTACAAGCGGTGCACCTACTGCGGCGGTTTCGTCTTCATCGCCCCCGCGACGATCGCGGACATCGAGGCGCCGAAGCCGGTCCGTCCCGTTGATCTGGCCAAGCGCCATGTTCAGCGGATCGACTACGCGACCATCGCGTACAACCTGGGCCGACGCCTGGAGGACGTGTCCTTCGCCTACGACAAGGCCCGTCAGCGGATCGCGGAGCTTGAGTCTCGGCTCGCTGAGCGCGAGAACGTCGTGCTGCTCGATTTCTGACCCCCACTTGTCAAGGTAGTTCCACGGTGCCCCTTCTCGACACAGGGAGACGGGGAGGGGCACCCCGCCCTGAAACGCGAGGACACATGATCAGCTACGAGTGCGACTACGACACGATGAGTGAGTACGCCGGGCAACTCCTGGAGCGCCCCACGAACTTCGGCGGCGACGACCGGTACTACCGAACCCATGCCCCGGTGATCGGCAAGGCCGACTACTCCGACGACTTGATCGCAGAGTCGAACTACGAGACGGCGCTCGGCCTTCTCCGCGCCGCCGCTGACGACGGCCGCAACGACACGGAGATCTCCGACGAGCACGTGATCGACGCAGGCATACGTCACTGGGGCTGGGGCCAGTGCTCCCAGGCTTTCGTGCAGGTCTACGCCGACGACGTGATGCTCTGCCGCAAGTGCGACAGCGTGGCGTTCTGGGCCGTGAGCCACAAGAAGTACGGCAGACGGCGCTTTCTCTGCGACGGGTGCAAGAGCGACTGGGACTGGGACGTCCAGCACTACGGCCTGCCCGCACTCCCGCCGATCAAGTACCGGCCGAAGTTCACTGCGGCCTGGCGCGAGGCGTGCTCGATCCTCTCCGCGCTGGAGAACTATCCGATCCTCGACGACTCGGACTACTCCGAGCGCGAGTGGGAGCGCTGGCAGTCCAACGTGAACGAGGCCGTAGAGCAGGCCCAGCGCGAGTACGACGACGACTCCGAGCAGCAGTCCGCCGAGATCGCCGAGAGCTGCTACGAGGAGATCAACGAGCTGTACGGCCATGAACCCGATGCGGGCGTGAGCTGGCAGAAGGTCGAGGACATCTACCGCGAGGCGCGTGACGCGTACTTCACCGCGCTGGCGAACGAGCACCTGAACGCCCCGCTCGCGGGTCAACTCTCCTTCGCCTGACCGGCAGGGGAGAGCCATGCCTGCCGGCCAAGAGCCTGGGTGGGTCGAGGTGCTCCGCCGATCCCTCGACGCCCACCCCGCACAGATCCATATCTCCTTCGACCGCACCACGGGCTACCTCGCCCTGGACCACCTCGTCGTGACACGAGTCCGCCGTAACCAGGGAACCGGCACCGCGATCATGCAGGCCCTCGCCGCCGCAGCCGACGAGCACGGCGTCCCGATGGCCCTCACCCCGGCCGCCGACTTCGGAGGCAGCGTCCCCCGCCTGCGGACCTTTTACCGCCGCTTCGGCTTCATCAGCAACCGAGGCCGAGGCAAGGACTACGCGACCAGCCACGCCATGATCCGGCGCCCCAACTGACCAAAGGCGAAACGCCCCTTCGGGGGCGTCAGCGGCAGGCGGTTCCTGCCCTCTGACGATGCCAGCCAGCGTCAGTCCAACCCCCTTCCGACAGATTGCGATCACCCATGTCCGCAGTACAGCAATCCGTGCGCATCAACAACGTCCGAGAGCCCGGATACCACACCACGATCAAGCTGGAAGGCACGACGGTGACCGTCGTGCGTCGCGCCAAGGACGGCTCCGAGATCGCGGGTTGGAACCACACCTACACGATCGACGAGGGCTACTCCGACCCCCAGGCATACGCGATCGAGGCGTACCAGTACGAGATCGCCCGGCGCATCGAGAAGGGCGACTTCTACGATGCCCAGTCCCAGGAAGTCGTCGGCGCGACGTACGAGGGCGAGAAGGCCCGCATCAGGGCCGACATGGCAATAGCCGCCCGCCTGCCCATCTGGGAGGCCATCGGCTTCATGGGCCGCTACGGCGCCACCCTCGCCCACCTGGCCGACGCCTACACCGCCCCCGAGGTCGCCCGCTCCATCCTCACCCGCTACGCGGACGAGGCATACGAGGCCGCGCTGAACGCCTGACGCCCGCCCTACCTGACGGAATCGAGGACTCCATGATCTTCAAAGCGTGTGACTTCTGCTCCAACCTCGGAGTCATCTGTACGTACGTACTCGCCCCTGACCGTCCCCTCGTCGGGCTCGGCAACGACGAGGGCGACGTCCACTTCTTCGACGACGACGGCGCATGGAGCGCCTGCGGCGACTGCTCGAAGCTGATCGACGCCGAGGACATGGCCGGACTGATCGAGCGCGCCGCCCGCTTCCTGCCCTCCTTCGTCGCAGTCCAGGGCACTGGCATCAGCGACACGTACAAGGCCCTCCTGATCGCCCAGTACGCGGGCGTCATGCAGCCCACCACGGTCAAGATCCCCGCCTGATTCGCCTGACCCCGGCCGCCCCTTCCCACACAGGGAGCGGGCAGGGGCGGCCCCAACTTCCCCTGAGAGAGCCCACATGTATGCCTCCACCCAAGTGCAGCCCCGCGTCTGGATCGGCTGCCTCGCCTGCTACAACGGCGGCGACCTGGTCGGCGACTGGTACGACGGCGACATGGCCGGACTGGTCACCCCGGCCGACCTTCACGGCCGCACCACCTCCCACGAAGAGCTGTGGGTGATGGACCACGACGGGTTCAGCGGCGCCCTCGACGGCGAGTGCTCGCCGGACCACGCCGCCGAGGTCGCTGAGGCCCTGGCCGAGCTGACCGACGACGAGTCGAGCGCCTTCGCCGCCTGGTTCCAGCTCTACGCCGAGCGCGACGAACCCGACGGATGGGTCGAGCAGTTCCGCGAGGACTACCGCGGATTTCACGACAGCGAGGCCGACTTCGCCCGCGAGTGGTTCGAGGAGACCTCCTCCGAGGAGGAGAGGGCCCGCCTGAACCAGTGGCCGTTCTACGACATCGACTGGGAGCGCGCCGCGCAAGAGCTGTTCACCGGCGGCTTCACCTCCGAGGAGACCCTCGGCGGCATCCACGTCTTCTACGCGGCCTGATCGATGCCAAGGCGAAACGTCCCTGCATAGGGGCGTCGGCGGTAGGTGGCTCCTACCCCCTGACGATGCCAGCCCGCATCACACCCCAGAGAGGTTCCAACATGGGTACCCCCATGCCTGAAGACGGCAAGCTCGCCAAGATCCGGGCGCTCCTCGCGAAGGCCGAGGACCCGGCTGCCTCCGAGGAAGAGGCACAGGCGTACTTCGCGAAGGCCGCCGACCTGATGGCCAAGTACGGCATCGAGCGCGCCATGCTCACCCTCAACACCCCGGACGCCGACAAGATCAGCTTCCGCCTGATCAAGATCGAGGGATCGTACGTTGAAGAGCGGCGCCTCATGGCCGCGTACATCGCGAAGGCCCTGAGCGTCGAGCCGCTCCTGTCGCGCACCCGGCTTCCGGGAGAGAAGCGCTTCTCGTACTACCTGGAGATGTACGGCTTCGAGTCCGACCTTGAGCGGGTCGAGATGCTCTACACCTCGCTCTCGCTCCAGGCATCCAACGGGCTACGTGGCACACGCCCGGAGTGGTGGGAGTCCACCACGCTGACCGCCCACCGCAAAGCGTGGCTGCGAGGGTTCGCCTTCACCGTTTCTGAGCGGCTGAAGGCGGCCGAGGGACGGGCGAAGAAGGAAGCCGAAGCCGAGCACGGATCGTCGGTCGCCCTCGTGCTCGCAGACCGCGCCGCCCTCGCGAAGAAGGCTGCCGACGACGCCAATCCCGACGTATCCGACTACAAGCCACGCTTCAGGTCGAGCAACGCCTTCGACCAGGGGCAGGCTGCCGGTCGCTCGGCTGACATCGGAGCGACACGCCTGACCGGCCGCCGTAACGCCATCACTGCCTGACGCGCAATTCCCCAACTGGCCTCCCCTGCACACAGGGAGAGCGGGGGAGGCCCCGACACAGAGAGAGCCGGACATGATGCCGTCCATCACGAACGCCGAGTCGATCCACTTCGACCGAATCAAGGAACTCGTCGCCGAGGTACTCACGATCACGCGAGACGTCGACGAGTGGCGCAACGACTACGACCCCGCCTCGCAGGAGTGGTACACGCTCTGCAACCTCTCCGACACCGCGTCCAGCCTGGCACTTTCCCTTCCCGTCGAGATGCTCCCCGACGAGGAATGGCGCTACGTCAGCGACGCCGAGTACGCGGCGACCGACGAGATCCTCGACGCCCTCAAGTCCCCGGCCAGCGACTGACGTTGGATCACCCCACCGCGAACTGAAGCAGACGTGCCCCCTCCCACAGGGAGAGGGAGGGGGCCACAGCGAAAGGCTACACATGACCCGCGCACCGTTCCTGTCCTCGTTCCTGCCCGACAACAAGCGGAACAGAGCGTCACTCACCGCGGCCTGGCAGCGCATGCTCGAACTCGGCTACATCCCCCGCACCGAGCCGGTGGACGAGCCCGAGGGCTGCACTCGCACCCGATGCGCCGGAGCCCACGAGGGCTACCCCGGCAGCGAACACCGCTGGGCCCTGCACTGCTTGCTCTGCGGCGTCGACATCGAGGTTTTCTACAGCCACATGCGGGAGCGCACGGGCAAGAATCCGGCCCCGCCCCGCCGGCACAAGGGCTGCCAGTTCACAGGCCCGACCCGCGCGAAGGCCCGCGCTGCCCGCTACGTCGAACTCGGCCTCGCCGTGCCCACGTGGGACACCGACGCCCACTCCGCACTCAAGAACTGATCTACATCTCAAGGGAGATCACATGTCCGAGCGAATCATCGCCACGACCGACGACGGCCGCTTCCGCGTCCGGCTCTTCCCCGACCCCAATATGCCGAACCCTCGCGAGGACCCCGACACCCACGTACATGTCATCACGATCGACACCCACCTTGGCCAGCACCGGCCGGTCGACCGCGACGGCGGCCCGCTCGCTGACGCCTGGCATCGCATCTGCTGGAACCGGTGGAAGGGCGTCGAGATATTCACCCGCTACGTCGAGATCATGCACGGCGGCATCGTCCTGGAGTCCACACCCGACAGCGGCCCACGCTCCCTTTGGTACATGACCCACGAGGAGCTGATCGACCTCGACTTCGGCCTCCTGTCCGAGGCGTATGTCGAAGCCGAGAAGGAGGACTACGAGTCCTGGCTCGCCAAGGACGTGTGGGGCTTCTCGATCGAGCAGGCAGCCGCACCCGGCGACGCGACGACCGAGTGGAAGCAGATCTACACCGAGACAGGCCACTACGGCGGCGCATACGCCCGAGCTGACGCCCGCAAGAAGCTCGAATTCTTCGCCAAGCGCGCCGCCAACAACACCTGAGGAACGGAAGTGCCATGAAGCCGTACACCGACCGCGTGAGCCTCTCGGATGGCGCCACCATCCGCGTCCGCATCGAGCGGGGCGCCACAGGCGACGCCGTACTGCACGAGCTGAACTCGAACAACTGGCAGGGCGGGGGCCGCATCTACTGGCGAGGCGAGCGCCTGTTCCTGATGTTCGGCGACGAGCTGCTCGCCATGCAGAACGCCCGCTACGAGTTCGCCGGCACCTTGGCCGACGCGGCGGAGAAGGCCGTCGCCTTCTTCGTCGAGTGCGCCGAGAACTGCATCCGTCACGCCAAGAGTGAGGGCATCCCCGTCTCCGCCTGCTACGGCAACTGACCTAGAGAGGTAACCAATGAAGACCGAGTTCAAGCTGTCCTTCGGAACCGTCCGCGTGGAGCGGCGAGACCCTGCCGACGACCGGCCGTGGGTCACCCCGTACGAGCTGAGCGGTCCGCGAATCCGCGGGGTCGTCCAGATCGCCCCCACGTTCAGCGAACTGGGGGAAGACAGTTGGGAGTTCCTCCCCTCCGGCCTGCTCGTCGCCTACGGCCGAAGCACCTGGAACCCTGGTGGAGTGAGCGGGTCACTCGAAGTGCTCGGCTCGCGCCTGGCGTCGTACACCGTGATCCACCCCGGCGAGAAGGACTACCGCTTCACCGTCCGCCGCAACGAGACCGGCGTCGGGGACTACCCCGCCCCGAACGGCACCCGCGACCGGACGCGAGAGGTCGTCCAGGCCCTCGTCATCCTGCACCGCGAAGACCTCGCCTTCGTCCATGAGAAGGCCGCCGAGTACCTCCGCAGCCGCAGGCACGACCGGCTGAACGCGATCGAGCGCGACTACCGCGAGATCGACCAGCAGATCCGCGCTCTTCAGACACGGCGCGACAGCCTCCAGGAACGCAGGACCCTCATGGGGAGCGACTGGTCCTTCGAGACCACGATCGACGAGGCCGCCCAAGCTGTCGCGCCCGTCCAGTGACCACAACCCGCGAAGTATCGGAAAGGCCCCCTCTCATGACCGCTCCACTCATCGGATTTGCCGGCGCCGCTCGAGTTGGCAAAGACAGCGCCGCGCAGGCTCTCCTCGAACTCGGCTGGAAGCGCCGGGCGTTCGCCGACAAGGTTCGCGACATGCTGTACGCGATGAACCCCGTCCTCAGCGAGCCCAACTACAAGGACGGCTTCACCAACGTGCGCCACGAGGTCGACTATTACGGCTGGGACCACGTGAAGGACAACTACCCCGAGGCGCGCAACTACCTCCAGCGCCTCGGCACCGAAGGCGGCAGGGGAGTCCTCGGCGAGAACGTGTGGGTCGACGCCCTGTTTCGAGACTCCGAGACCTGGGGGCCGACAGTGATCACCGATGTGCGGTTCCCCAACGAGGTCCGGGCAATCTGGGATCGCGGCGGCATCGTCGTATGGATCGTCAGGCCAGGCCAGACCCGGAGCCCGGAGTCCCACCACATCAGCGAGAACGCCCTCAAGGGCTGGACGCTCGACGACGTGATCCTCAACGACGGCTCAGTGCAGCAGCTCCACGACCGCGTGATGCAGCTCATCCCGCTCACCGTGTGAACCTAGTGCCATTGTGTTAAGTTAGCTCCATGCGAATCACTCCCCGCAAGGAAGAGGTCGAAGCCCTCAAGGCGCTCTTGGAGGACCCCACCTTCGAGAGCGCCGACCAAATGGCCAAGGCGATCTACAAGACGGCCGCCGAACTCCTGCAAATGCGTGACCTGTTCGCCCTCGTCCACACCTGGAAGGGCGGGCACCGCGGCCTCAACTTTGGCCCCTTCGGCAGCGAGGCCGAGATCAAGACCTTCGCCTCGAAGATGGCCTTCGGGGGCACCGGCAAGATCGTCAAGCTCTACAGCCCCGGCGTCATGCTCGCCAACGTGGACGGCAAGAAGGGCTGGAAGGGCTACTGCTTCCACCCCGACTGCGGCCACGCCCCCTTCACTCACTCCGCAGCCAGCGCCGCCCGAGGCGCCTGCCAGATACCCACCTGCCCCTGCGGCAAGTTCCGCAGCACCTAGAAAGGCACCCACATGTACGGCCTCACCGAGCCCACCCTGACCGACGCCGACATCGCCGAACTCCACGCACTTCGCGGCCCCCAGACCTCCCCAGTGCCCGACGCCTTTCTTGTGCGCCTCGCCACCCACTACCTGAAGGCAGAGATAGAAGGAGTGATCAACCCCGCCCGGCACCTCGCCGAGCGCCTTGGCCTTATCCGGGGGACCGTCATGACCTACATGCGAATGGCCCGCCTGCGCGGCCTGATCGAAAGGGGCAACAAGCCGTGAAGACCGTCGAGTTCCACACCTGCGACTGCTCCGACAAGAGGGCCTTCCCTGACCGCCGCTCGGCCGAGAAGGCCCTCGGGCGAGCCCAGGCCAAGCGCGACCGCCAGGCCCAGCGATGGGACAGCCGCCACCCCATGAACCGCGAACACCGCGTCTATCAGTGCGACTTCGGCATGTGGCACCTCACCAAGCAGTCCCGCCGAACCTACGAAGAGCACGCCTCGCAAAACGCGGCCTGAATGTCAACCTAGTACCAGGAGGGGAATCGTGACCACAGAAGAATGGGTCGAGGCCATGCTCGCCAAAGCTCCGGCCCCGACCCCTGAAGACGTCGCCTGGGTGTGCGCCCGCTTCGGACTCACACCCGACGACTGACCCCTCCTACTTCCACACCACGTCGATCAGGTCCGGGCGGAACGCATGGTTTCCGCCCCGTGCCTGCTTCTGAATCACCACGGCCTCGACGAACCGATCAAAGGCCGCCCGCTTCATCGGGACCGTGTACGACTCCCACTCGCGGACGATCCGCTCAGCGGCCGTCGTGCCCGTCTCGGCACCGGCCGCGTTCATCGACGACACCTCGACCTCCAACGAGTCCTTCAGCTCGTCGAGCCGCTTGATCTCGCGCACGAACTCCTTCAGCGGGAACTCGCCCGCCTCCCGGAGCTGACGCGCCTCCTTGATCTCCGCCACCACCTGATCGAGCCGCGCCTGCGCCGCCACCAGAGCCGGATTGATCTCAGGTTGACCGGCTCGCTTGTCCCCGGCGATGCGCCGCATCCGCTCCAGGAACACCGCCTCGACCAGCGCCTCGACCGGCGGCCCCGAGCGCGAGACTCCACCGCATCCGCCGGCAGCCTTCAAGCACGCGTAGAAGTACCCGTGCCGCTCGTAGCTCGTCGTGCCGCGCGTATACATCATCGACTGCAAGCCGCCGCCGCACTCGCCGCACCGAGCCAGCCGGGTCAGCAGGCGCTTCGTGACCGTTGAGCCCTTCTTGCGCCCGCGCCCGCTCAGCTTCCGCGCCTTGAGCACGTCCACCACCGCACGCCACTGCTCGGGGGTGCAGATCGGCTCCCACTCGCCGATGACCGGCGAGCCGTCCGATCGCTCCAAGAGGAACTCGCTCAGGTCGAGCTTCCCGCGCTTCTCGCGCTCCGCCTGCGGCACATAGACCCGATACCCGCACAACCGCGGATTCGTGACGATGTAGCCCACGGACGTGTAGCTGATGTTCCGGCCCTGCGGCGTCTGACGGCTGCGCACTTTGAGGGCCACCCACTCGCCGTGCACCTCACCAAGGAGCTTCCCCTTCAAGATGTCCTGGTGGGCCTTGGTGATCAGCGCGGCCTCAATCGGGTTGACCGTTCCGTCGTCGTTCCAGCCGAACGGGGCCACGCCCTTGTGGAGCTTGCCCTGCATTGCGTCGGCCTTCTTCTGCCGAGCGACACGGCGGGCCGCGTCCGCCGAGAACTTGTTCGCGATCATCACGTACAGCCGCGCATTGAAGCGGCCGTCCGGAGTCGACAGGTCGTAGTCCCCGGCGGTCGTGGCGAACACCATCGGACGGCGAGCGTCCTCGTAGATGTCGATCAGCTTTTCCAGCTCGCGCGGCTGCCGCGTCACGCGGTCGATGTTGTAGGCCGCGAGGCCGGAGATGGTTCCCGTCTCCAGGTCATCGACGAGTTCCTGGAAGTCGGGTCGGACGACTCGGCGCTTGTAGGCCGAGAGGTCGTTGTCGACGTACATGCGGTGCAAGGTGAGGGAGCGGACCCTCACGAGGTCATGTACGTCTTCCTTCTGACGGGTGACGCCTTCCTCGCCGTCGCGGCCGTCCCCCAGCTCGCCGACGTCGCTGATGCGGGCGTATCCCCCCACTAGTATCGCCATGTCTTGCTTGTGCCTTTCCCCTGGTCAGAGGCAGGCTAGTTCCGAACTATGTTCGATTGGCGTTAGGCGAGACCCGCACGTACTCCTTCGAGGCCATGACCAAGGCGGTCCGTCTCATCAACGGCGGCGCCCGCTTCATCTGCACCAACCCGGACGAGACGGGGCCCTCCACGGAGGGGCCGCTGCCCGCGACGGGGGCGGTGGCCGCGCTGATCACCAAGGCGACCGGCAAGCAGCCGTACTTCGCGGGGAAGCCGAATCCGCTGATGATGCGGACGGGGCTCAACGCGATCGGGGCGCACTCGGAGACGAGCGCGATGATCGGGGACCGCATGGACACGGATGTCCTTGCCGGACTGGAGGCGGGGATGCGGACGTTTCTGGTGCTCACTGGGCTCACCGACCGGCCGGACATCGAGAAGTACCCGTTCACCCCGTCGCAGGTGGTCGATTCGATCGCCGATCTGGTCGACCTGGTCTGACGGCCTGCGGCCACCGGCTCGGGGCTGTCCGTCGCTGGCCGGCTGACCGCCGGTGGGGGTTCCTCGCGCAGTTCCCCGCGCCCCTGTGCGGCGCCCCTCGTACGGCCTCCCCCCGGATGCGGGGCCCGTCACTCCACGTGAATCTCGGTAGCAGGAGGTTCACCATGCGTATATGTTCGCTTGCTTTGAGTGGGGTGGGGGCTGCCGTCGCCCTCACCGTCGCTCTGCCTGTTCTGCCTGCTCAGGCCCATGATCATGGGGCCGTGAAGGCCACCGTCACGCCGTCGAGCGCCAGCCCGGGGGCCCAGGTCGAGGTGCGGGCCGACGGGTGTGACGGGACCACGGGGTCGGCCAGCTCCGGGGCGTTCGAGTACGACGCCGAGCTGACCGGGCGGGACGGGGACAAGTACTCCCTGAACGGCACGACGAAGATCAAGTACGGGGTCTCGGGGAGCTACTCCGTCACCATCACCTGCGACGGCCACCCCCACCAGGGCGCGGGCACCGTGCAGGTCATCCGCAACAACCCCGCCCCGGTCTCGCCGGTCCGCGCCGGTGGCGGCGGCACCGCCCACCTCGCCGAGTCACAGCTCGCTCAGTCCCGCCTCGCGGGACCGGCCGCCTCGGCCGAGGCGCGCGAGGCGGGACCCGGCACCCGGCACGCGGTCATCGGCCTGGTGCTCGCCGGCGTCGCGGCGGTGGCCGTGGCGTTCCGCAGCGTCCGTCGGCGCCGCTCCGAGTGAGAGCGGAGTGAGCGCGCGGTGACCAGCGACAGACCGGGCTCCGGGCGGCTGCTCATGGGCGCCGCCTGGGCCGTGCTCATCGTGGGACTCTGCCTGTGGGGGAGCGACGCCGTCGACCTCCGGGGCGGCCTCTCCGAACCCGCCGCGGGCGACGTGGCGGCGGTCGGGCGGCCCTTCGGCGTCGAACTCCCGCCCGCGCATCGGGCGTTGGACCCCGCGCGCCCGCAGCGCGTTGACATCCCCGCGCTCGACGTGCGCGCCGCGGTGACGGCGCGCGGGCTCGACGCGGAGGGCGCGATCGACCCGCCGCCGTTCGCGCAGGCGGACTCGGTCGGCTGGTACGGCGGCGGCACCCGGCCCGGCGCGGCGGGCGCCGCCCTGTTCGTGGGCCACGTCGACACCGAGACGCGGCCCGCCGTCTTCTACCACCTCAGCGCGCTCAAGCCCGGCGAGCGGATCAGGGTGGCCCGGGACGACGGCACGGTCGCCGAGTTCACCGTCGACGACGTACGGGTGCACCGGCGCGAGGGCTTCGACGCGAAGGCGGCGTACGGCCCGCACGAGGACGGCCGCGCGGAGCTGCGCCTGATCACCTGCGGCGGGACCTTCGACCACGCGCAGGGCCGGTACACGGCGAACGTGGTGGTGTCCGCGTACCTGACGGGCGTTATTCGGTGACGGGCGCGGTGTCCCGGCGCCTACGGTGTGTCCCGTGACGGGACGGGTGATCGTACTCAACGGTGGTTCCAGCGCGGGGAAGTCGGGCATCGCGCGGTGTCTGCAGGCCGTGCTTCCGGAGCCCTGGCTGACCCTCGGCTGCGACACGTTCGTCGACGCCCTGCCCGCGTCGATGACGTCGTCGGACGCGGGCATCGGGATCGCGGCGGACGGCGAAGTGAGCGTGGGGGAGGGGTTCCGGGCCCTGGAGGCCGCATGGATCGAGGGGGTCGCCGCGATGGCGCGGGCCGGGGCGAACGTCGTCGTCGACGAGGTCTTCCTCGGCGGCGCCGCCTCGCAGGCCCGCTGGGAGAAGGCGCTCGTGGACGTGCCCGTGCTGTGGGTGGGCGTGCGCTGCGACCCCGAGGTGGCGGCGGGGCGGGAGCTGGCGCGGGGCGACCGGGCCGGCGGAATGGCCGCGGGGCAGGCCGAGTCGGTGCACCAGGGGGTGCGCTACGACATGGAGGTCGACACCGCGGGCCGGGAGTCGCTGGAGTGCGCGCGGGCCGTCGCGGCGTGCCTCACGGAGCGTGGGTGACGGTGATGGTGCCGTTGCCGGTGACGGCGGCGATGACGGCGGTGGTGACGGCGGCCCCGGTCCCGCCGCGGGGCCGCCCTCGACCGGGACGTCAGGCCGTGGGCTCCACGGAGACCGTGTTCGGGGACTTGCGGGCGTAACTGCCCTCCGCCGAAGCCGACTTCGCGGCCGCGCGCAGGCCGAGGCCGCCGAAGACCGCCGCGAACACCGCCCACAGCAGCACATGCGAGGCGAGCGACAGCATCCGGAAGTTCCACAGCAGGACCGCGTCCACCGGGACCGGGTCCGGGTTGTCGGGCAGCGTGAAGAGCAGCGCGAGCACGGCGACCGTCGTGAGGGCCACCGCGATCTGGCGCACCGGAAGGGACTTGGCGGCCAGGCGCACATACACCTGCCACGCCAGGAACATGCCGAGCACGCCGATCGCGACCGACGCCAGCCACATCGCCTGCCGGTCGCCGACCGTGCCGGAGTCGCCGACGCCCGGCGGGTTCGCCGGGTAGCGCAGGCCCGGCAGGAGCGAGACCGCGACGAACGCGGCCGCCGCGAAGGTCAGGGCGCGCGGCCAGGGGGACGTCTGCGGAGCGCGCCGGTGCACCAGGGCGTACGCCACCGCGAACAGCACGCCGATCGCGAGACCGGCGACCACGGAGGCAACTACCAGTCCCAGGTGCTGAGTCGAGCGGGTGAACAGCTCCTCGTGGTGCTGCATGGACTGGCCGGCGCCGTGCGCGTGCTCCTCGGCGGCCGTGCGCTTCTCCTCGGCGCGGATCGCGCGGTCCATCAGGGGCTCGGCGAGGAGGAGGGAGAAGAGACCGGCCGCGAGGCCCGCCGCCCCTCCCGCCGCCAACCCGCGCCCGAGCAGGGGGAGTACAGGTGTTGGGGAGGACATGGTGCTGAGATCGCCCGCCCGTCTAGTGGCAGGGGGCACCGAAGAGGTGCCTGCCGTCGTGCGCGAACTCGTGCAGGTAGCTGCCGGTCGCCGAGATCAGCGAGCCGTTGTCGATGAACACCGCGTACAGCGCGATCAGCGCGAGGATCGCCGCGCCGGACGCGATGAGCCAGTCGCGCGTCTGGGTCGCGGCGGCCTGGGCCGCCGTGGTGTCGGTGGTCGGTGCAGTGTGCAGAGACATACCGGGTGGGCCTCCTTCTGGGGTTTCCACGCCCCATGGCAGGAGGACGACGGCTCAGTTCCTGACTTCCGCGCACGTCTGGGGAGCACGCACGGGGTCACAGTGGCGGGACCGCCCCGGAATCGCACCGGGTTCCTGTCAACCGTCGCCTCGATGTATGGACTTGTCGTCCCGGAGAGTCCCAGTCCGGCATGGACACTGTCAACCACGCCCGCGCCCCTGCGCCCCCTGCGACCTGCGCAAGCCCGCTCGCGACGGTGGACCGTCGCCCGGTCGACGGACCGCTCCCCCCGGAACCGTCGACCGGGCTGGTCCTCCACCGCGCGCGCACGAGTCGCGGGAGTAACCCGGCGCCGGCGCGGGAGCTGTGGTGCCGACCCGCTTGCGGGGTGGGCAGGTTCAGCCTGATCCGGCCGGGGGCTTGGGCCGTCAGAACCGACTGTAGAGCGAATATGCCTCCTGGCCTAGAGGGCGTTTGACGCCAAGTCGTGGCGAGATCGCGGTGCGTGATCGCCACAGCTCAGAGGGGCCCCGGTTCATCAGGTTCGGACCTGCCGGGGCGCAGCGTCGCATCGTCGAGCTTCCCGTCGATCAGCTCGCCCGCGACCCGGTCGATGGCCAGGCGTTCCCTGCGTGCGTAGCCGCGCAGGGCGGCGAAGGCGGGCTCCATTCCGGTGCGCCAGCGCTCGGCGAGTATGCCCTTGGCCTGTTCGACGCGAATGCGACTGGTCAGCGCCGTCTCCAGCTGTCTGCTGAGCGTGCGGTAGCCGGCGTACGCCTCGTGGTTGTGCAGCCCGAGGGCGGCCGCGTTCGCCAGGATCTCGGCGCACCGCACCTCCCCGTTGGGCGTGGCCTGTCGGGAGAGGAAGGCATTGAGCACACCGAACACGGACTGGCCGCGGCGCATCGGCACCGCGTACGTCATCGTGACGCCGTGCTCCAGGGCCTGTGCGGTGAACTCGGGCCAGCGGATCGCCGTCACCGTCTCGGTGAGCCGCACGGGCGCCACCGTCGTGCCGGTGCTGTAGCTCTCCACGCACGGCCCGTCGTTCTGCTGGGACCTCAAGAGGGCGGTCGCGAGCTCCTGTTGGTGGTTGCTGGGGGCGAGCGCGATGGTGCGGCCCTCACTCGTGCGGTGGGTGAACATCACCCCGGCGGTGCGCGCGCCGAACAGCTCCACACAGTGGTCGGCCATGCCGCGCAGATAGTGCTCGGCCTGGAAGTCGTCCCGCAGCGTGTCCGCGCTCTCCACCACGACTTCCGCCAGCCGGAGTTCCGTGGTGCGGTCCACATCCGCCTCCCCTCCCTGGCTGCCCCGCTGCCTTCGTCTACCCCGCGGGGGCGCGCGTTAACGGCCGCTGTAACAGCTCGCCTACAGCTCTCTGCCCAGGGCAGGTGGGCCCTCGTGAGGGGGGAAGCCGTATGTCAGGATTGGGAAACGGACAGTGCACCCAAGGGGGAGTGGATGTACCGCAAAGGCACAGGTCGCGGGAGTGGACGCACGAGGGGGGTGAAGGCGGGGGTGGCGCTCGCGGGAGCCGCGGCGCTGCTGCTGTCCGGGTGTTCCTCGGACGACGGCAAGGACAATGACTCGTCCAGCGGCCCCGTGAAACAGCAGCCGAAGGGCAGCGACCCGTACTGGGTCAATCCCGACGGGAACGCGGCGAAGCAGGTCACCGCGTACGAAAAGGACGGCAAGGACGACGACGCCGGACTGATCCGGAAGATCGCCGAGCAGCCGGTCGGCGAGTGGATCGGCCCGGAGAACCCGGAGCAGGAGGCGCGCGGCTACACCGAGGCCGCCGAGAAGGCCGACCGGGACGCGCTCCTGGTCCTCTACAACATCCCGCACCGCGACTGCGGCCAGTTCTCCAAGGGCGGCGCCGCGGACGGCAACGCCTACCGTGCCTGGATCGACGGCGTCGCCAAGGGCATCGGCGACCGGCCCGCCACGGTCATCCTGGAGCCGGACGCGGTCCTGCACATGGTCGACAAGTGCACCCCGGACAACCTCCACGAGGAGCGCTACGACCTCCTCAAGGGCGCCATCGGCAAGCTCAAGTCCCTGAAGAACACGAAGGTGTACCTGGACGCGGGCAACGCGGGCTGGGGCAAGGAACCCGACTCGATCTGGGAGCCCCTGAAGTGGTCGGGCGTCGAGCAGGCCGACGGCTTCTCGGTGAACGTCTCCAACTTCCAGACCACGCAGGCCAGCATCGCCTTCGGCAAGACTCTGTCCGGCAAGGTCGGCGGCAAGCACTTCGTCATCGACACCAGCCGGAACGGCAACGGCCCGTACGACGCCAAGGCCAAGGACCCCTGGTGCAACCCGCCGGGCCGCGCGCTCGGCGAGGCGCCCACGACCAAGACGGCCGACCCGCTCGTCGACGCCTACCTCTGGGTCAAGCGGCCCGGTGAGTCGGACGGGACGTGCAAGGGGGGACCGAAGGCGGGGGAGTGGTGGCCGGAGTACGCGCTCGGGCTCGCCAAGTCCGCGAAGTAGCTCCCTTCCGTACGCCGATGGGGCGCCCTCCTGAGTGGAGGGCGCCCCATCGGCGTATGCGGGTGAACTCCCCTGGAATCAGGGGATCTTGACCCACTGAGCCTTGCTCGGTGTGCCCTGGTCGTCCGTCACGAACAGCATGTACCAGCCCGACTCGACCAGGCTGCGGTTCTTCGGGACCGTCACCGTGACCTTGTCGCCGGACTTCTTCATGTCCAGGGCGATCGACGTCTGGTCGATGTCCGTGACGTGCGTCGAGGCGCTGGGCCGGATCAGCCGGGCCGTCTTGAGGGACGTGGCGTGCTTCGAGGTGAACGTCCCGGAGCCGCCGCGCGCGATCGTCTTCGGGCCGCCGCTGAGCGAGGGCCGCGCGCCGTGGTACAGGTACGGCGGCGTGTAGATCTCGATGCGCTGCTCGAACTCGCCCGGCTTGGTGTTGGCCTTGTCGGCGTAGAGCGAGTCCGAGCCGAAGAACATCACGCGGCCGTCGGGCAGCAGGATCGAGCCCGAGTGGTAGTTGCGGCCCACCTCCGGGTCGGCGACCCGGTTCAGCTCGTTCGTCCTCGGGTTGTAGATGCGCGCCTGGTGGATGTTGGAGTCGCTGCGGCCGCGGTAGTCCTCGGAGCCGCCGGAGATCAGGACCGTGTCGTCGGGCAGCGTGGAGATCTGCGGGTAGCGCGTGCCCTTCTCCAGCTCGGGGCCGTCCGTGAACTTCGGGTTCGGGTCCTTCAGGTCCACGATCCGGTTCTTCGTGCTGGACTCCTTGGACTCGCCGACGCCGCCGCCGCCGACCACCATGTACTTCTGGTCCTGCGCGGGCGGCAGTTCGACGGTGCCGGACGTCTCCAGGAGGTCCGGGTCGCTCATGCCGGGGATCTTCTGGAACTTATTCGTCCTGAGGTCCCAGATGCCGGGCTTGCGGCCCACGTTGTCCGGGCCGTAGCCCGCGTTCGAGCCCGAGTAGAAGAGCTTCCCGCTGGCCATCTGGAAGATCGCCGGGTACGTCGGGAACTGGCGGATGCCCTTCGTGTACGTCCACTTCTTCGTCTTCGGGTCGTACACCTCGTTCTTGCCCGGCACCAGCTGGCCGATCTCGTCGAGGCCGGAGAGGCTGAGCACCTTGCCGTCGGTGAGCGTGGTCAGCGTGGGGTACCAGCGCGCCTCGTTCATCGGGTCGACCTTGATGTACTTCTCCGCCACCGGGTCGAACTCGAAGGAGTCCTTGATGCCTTGGAAGTCCTTCTTGTCGAGGGCGAGCTTCTGCGCGATGCCGTAGACGTTACGGGTGTCGGAGCCCTTGAGGCCCTGCACGCGGTAGTTGTCCTGCGTGCCCGTCTCGTGCTTGGCGCCGCTCTGCTGCGCCTCCACGTAGACCCGGCCGAGGCCCGCCTCGTTGCGGATGAACTTGCCGGTGTCCGGGTCGAAGACCCGCTTGGCGCGCTCGATCTGGACGGGGTCCTTGGAGACGAACGTCTTGCCGTTCTCCTTGCCGGTGAACTTGGTGCCCGCGGGCAGCGTCATCGGCTTTCCGGGGTCCTCGTTGTGGACGATCATCAGGCCGCCGGCCTTGGTGACGTCGCCCTTCAGCTTCTCGTAGCGCTGGGTGCCGCCCGCGATCAGGAGGTTGCCGTTGCCGAGCTGGGTGTGGCCGGTGCAGAAGAGGTCCTTCGGGGTGTCGATCTTCTTGATCGTGCCCTTCACCGGGTCCCAGAGGCGGGTGTCGAACTTCTTGTTGTCGAAGTTCTTCTGGTTGTTGCCGGACCCGGCGACCAGGAGGACCTTGCCGGTGTGCAGGAGCGCCGCGTGGATGGTGTTCTGGCGGTACTCCTCGGGGAAGTCGACGACGTCCCAGTGGCCGTTGTCGGCCTTGTACTCCGGCTTGTTGATCTTGTAGTTGTGGTACTTCTCGGAGCCCACGCGCCAGAGCCAGGGGCCGTTCATTCCGGCCAGCGCTAGGACCACCGCCGCGCCTATCGCGATGCGACGGGCGCGGCGGCGGCTGGAGGGGTCTTTCATTGCTTAGGGCTCCCGAGAGGAATCTGCATGGTCTGGTCAGGGGCTGCCCAACTGGGCTTCTGCTGTGGTGTGTGGGGCGCCTGTGGCGGCTGTGCCTGCGGCAGTCGCTGTGTGGCGGCCTCGCGCTGGTACGGCACCGAGAGCGGCGGCTCGTACGGTCCGGACTGCCCGGTCTGACCGGGGTCCGAACTCCCGCTCTCCGGCGGCTTCTTGGGCTTCTTCTTGTCCTGCCGCATGCCCCAGCGCCAGGCGAAGATCGGCGCGGCCGTGATCAGCAGGGCGAAGGTGGCCCACGTGATCATGGCCGGGTGGGAGTGCCCGTATATGAAGGACGCGGCCATGGAGGCGCCGAAGACCAGGATGAAGAACAGGTGGATGCGGAAGGTCCCGAACAGCGTGTCCGGGCTCGCCGAGTCGCCCTTGGGCGTCACCACGAACTTGCTCTTGCGGCGCAGCGCGGCGTCCATCAGGGAGCGCGCGTAGATCGGCGCCGACAGGGCCGACATCACCATGCCCGCCACGCCGCCGGAGCCCTCGGGCTCGTGCGGCGAGACGTTGTGGCGGCGGTTCCAGATGTAGAGGCCGATCTGGAGCGCCGATGCATTGCCGTACAGCATCAGCCAGATGGTCGGGTCGATGTCCACACCCGAGGCGCCCATGCCCAGGAACAGGGCACAACTCAGCGCCGCCAGGATCCAGTTCATGGCGGACATCGGGTAGAAGATGACCATCATCGTGTAGTTGAAGAGACGGCCCGGGGGCAGCGAGAACGGTGCCTTCCAGAACTGCTTGAGGATCGTTTCGTACGTCCCGCGCGACCAGCGGAGCTGCTGGGTGAAGAAGTCCGTCCAGGCGTTGGGGCCCTCGCCGACCGCAAGCACGTCCGGCGTGTAGATGGACTTCCACTTCTTGCCGGTGACCGGGTTGGTGGCGCGGTGGATCTCGAAGCCCGTCGCCATGTCCTCGGTGATCGAGTCGTACAGGCCGCCGATCTGCTTGAGGGCCTTGATCCGTACGGCATTCGAGGTGCCGACGAACATCGGCGCGCCATAGCGGTTGCCCGCGCGCTGGATCAGCGCGTGGAAGAGGAACTGCTGGGACTCGGCGGCCTTGGTGATGAAGTTGTCGTAGTTGCCGTAGACCTGGGGGCCGATCACGAAGCCCACGTTCGGGTCGCGGAAGAAGCCGAGCATCCGCTCCAGGTAGTTGGGCATCGGGACGTGGTCGGTGTCCACGGACGCGAAGTAGTCGTAGTCGTCGCCGTGCGCGTCCAGCCAGGCGTTGTAGTTGCCGTGCTTGGTCTTGGCGCGGTGCGGGCCCTTGGCCTGGTTCCACTTCGCGACGCCCTTGCGGGAGAAGTGGTGCACGCCGAGCCGCCGGCAGACCTCCTTGACCGCGGGGTCGTCGCCCTCGTCCAGGAGCCAGACGTGCATGAGCCCGCGGTGGCGGATCTTGACCGCGGCCTCCAGTGTCTTCGTCACCATCTCCAGCGGCTCCTTGCCGGGCACGAAGGAGGTGAGGAAGGCGACGCGGGTGCCGGTCTCGGGCACCACCGGTATCGGGTCGCGGGCCACCAGGGTGGCGTGCGCGTTCGACAGCACGTTCATGCAGCGGAAGAACTCGATCAGGCCGATCGAGACGAGCATGACGACGTCGAGGACCGGCAGCCAGTCGTTGGCCACGTAGTCCCGCTCGGTCCAGTGCTCGGGCTGCAGCAGCCAGGCGAGCAGGACGAGGGAGAGCAGCGGCGCCGCCCCGAGCATCAGCGCGGCCCGGATGCGGTGCGGCTCCTGCGAGAGCAGGGAGCGGTACTGCACCGTGTAGGGCTTCGTCGGATCGGGCTGTGTGAGGGGCCCCGCGAGCCGACTGTAGTGCTCGTAGTCGTATCTCGGCAGCGACTTCTTGATTCTTCTGAAGCCGCCGGTCCTGTGCGGCGGCACCCGCAGCTGCGTCGTCTCCGACGGGTCGCTTGGCCGGCCGCCGGTCGGCGTCGACGTCATGAGTCATCCCCCCGCGCGCGGTCCCCCGCGCGGTCGTTGGTCCTTCCGCCCGCGATGATCCCCCAGATCACCGTGAACGCGTCAGTGGCAGGCCACCGTCCCCTTAGACAGGAAAAGACGACCTTCCGGTTGCATGATGCCCCCCTCGGCATCCGTTCATGAACGGCACCCCCCGTGCCCTCCCCGCGACTGCCTCCGCGCAACCGGCTGTGACCCCCAACTGCCCTGCACCGCAAGCCTCATGAGAGCCATAGAGAGGACAGGGTTCTACGCCGCACAGCATGATCGCAAGAGCGAAACAAGCTCGTTACGTGCCATAAGGGCTGTTTGTGTTGCCTGTTGGGGCAGGAGCGCTCAACCGGGTACGAATGTTGCCGAAATGCTCACGAAGGGAACGTTCCGCTCTGAGGACGTCCCCGGAGCGCACCGCGTCCAGGATCTCGCGGTGCTGGCGGCAGGTGACCTTGGGATCCTGCGGCACGTCCACCAGGTCGGTGCGCACCCGGTGGAAGGCGTCCCAGAACGCCTCGAGCACCTCGCCCAGCAGGACGTTGTCGAGGCCCCGGTAGAGCGCGGCGTGAAAGGCCCGGTCGGTCTCCGCGTGCACGGCGCCGCTGGGTGAGGCCGCCTCGGCGTCCATCCGGTCGACCAGGGCGTCGAGTTCGGCCAGGTCCGCCTCCGGGACGCGGCCCGCGAGCCGGGCGACGAGCCCCGTCTCGACGGCCTCGCGCAGCTCCAGGAGCTGGAGCAGGCTGTCCTCGCCGCGGTAGTGCCCGGCGACGGTGCGGAAGGTGAGCCCCTCGATCATCGGCGCGACCGACATCGGGCCGACATACGTGCCGAAACCGTGCCGGATCTCCACGATGCCCATCGCCTGGAGGGCCTTGAGCGCCTCCCGTACCGAGTTCCGGCTGACGCCGAGGAGCTCCATCAACTCCGGCTCGGTGGGCAGGGAGGCCCCCGAGGGCAGTCGCTGGTCGATGATGAGCTTCTTGATCCGCTCCTGTATGTCGCGCGCCATGGCGCAACGGTAGCGGGAGAGGTACGGGTGTCGACCCTGCCCAGACACGACGAAAGCCCCCCGCGTGAACGGAGGGCTTTCGCTGTCTGTGCGCCGCCAGGGACTCGAACCCCGGACCCGCTGATTAAGAGTCAGCTGCTCTAACCAACTGAGCTAGCGGCGCCTGCTGACCTGGAGAACTCTACCGGACCGGGAGGGGTGCTCCGGACCACGGGCGGGCGGCCGGGAGGGGGCCCGGGCTCGGTGCCGGGCTCGGTGCCGGGCTCGGTGCCGGGCTTGGTGACGGGCTTGGTGACGGGACCGGTGACGGGACCGGGCGTCGGGGGGCGCTCCATCATTCGGACCGTCAACATGCGATATCCGAGGACAGTTGAGAAACTGACGGACGTGCAGATGCGCGGACATTCTTGCCCGGGGCCTTCCCGGGAGTGTGAGGGGAATCGCATGGAGAGCGCTCCGGTATTCGAGGAATTCGAGCCCGGGAGCGACTGCGACTGCCTCGGTTGTATTCAGTGGCGCCGTCTCGGAGCGCATGCGCTGCCGGTACGGCTCGGGGGGCACCCGGCGGCGCACGGGGCCCGGCGCGCGCTGGTGCTCGCGGCGGCGGCCGGGTCGGTGCTCGGGCCGGGGCAGGCGGTGGCGGCGCCGGACGCGCCCCATGCGCCGCACGCACCTGAGGCGCCCCACGCGCCGCACGTCGAGGGGGCCGGGCTCCGCGGGGCGCTGCCGCTCACCCCCGCCGCCGACGACCCCGACACCCCGCAGGCCGGGGCGAGGGCCCCGCTGCACGGCAGCCCCGGCGCCCCGGCGGCCGCCCGCACCACCACCCGGGCCGAGATCATCAAGCGGGCCAAGAAGTGGGTGGCCGCGAAGGTCCCGTACAGCATGGACAAGTACTGGCCGGACGGATACCGGCAGGACTGCTCGGGCTTCGTCTCGATGGCGTGGAATCTCGGCGGGAACGAATGGACGGGCAGCCTCGACAAGTTCGCGGTCCGTATTTCCCGGGAGGAGCTGCAGCCCGGCGACATTCTTCTCTTCCATAATCCGGCGAACCCCGAGAAGGGCTCGCACGTGACGCTTTTCGGCGGCTGGACGGACTACACGCGCACGTATTACATCGCGTACGAACAGGCCCGTCCGTACGCCCGTAAGCAGGCCACTCCCTACGCCTACTGGAACAACGGCGACCGCTATCTGGCCTACCGCTACAAGGGCGTGAAGGGCGGCGGCTCGAGCGGTCCGGCGCAGGGGGCCGCGACGCCGTACCCCGGGACGAGGTCGTTCGGGCCGGGGGCGAACAACAAGTACGTGACGCTGCTCGGCAAGAAGCTGATCGCTCGGGGAGCGGGGCGCTACTACCGCTCGGGCCCCGGGCCGCACTGGTCGGAGGCGGACCGGGCGGCGACCCGGGCGTTCCAGCGGGCGCAGGGCTGGACGGGGGCGAGCGCGGACGGGATCCCGGGCCCGTCGACCTGGTCGTATCTGATGCGGGGGACCGGCCGTGACGTGCCGGGCGGCAAGGGTGGCCAGGGCGGCAAGGGCGTTGCGGGGGGTAGCGGCGGCAAGAGCGCGGGTGGTGGGGGTGCGCACGGGGCGACCGCCTATCCGGGCGCGGGCCACTTCCGGCCGGAGCAGTCCAACGCGTGGGTGGAGCGGCTCGGCAGGCAGCTGGTGAAGAAGGGGTTCGGCAAGCACTACGCGCAGGGGCCGGGCCCCCGGTGGAGCGAGAGCGACCGCCGCGGCGTCGAGGCGTTCCAGCGGGCGCAGGGCTGGCGGGGCGCGGCGGCCGACGGGTACCCGGGGCCCGAGACCTGGCGGCGGCTCTTCTCATGACCGAGAGACGGATGACCGAGGCACGGACGACGGAGGCAGGGATGGGCACGGCAGCGCAGGCGCAGTCGCAGTCACCGGAGCAGCCGGGGCGGCGGGTCATTCAGAGCGAGGCGACCACGGAGATCCCGGTGCATCTGCTGTTCCGGGACGAGCCGGAGGCAGGCGCGGCCAAGGCGGTGCCGGTGGCGCCCGCCGTGGTGCGGCGCCGACCGGTCACGGGGACGGGAACGGGAGCAGGGACGGGAGCGGGAAGAACGGGGGCTGGGGCGGGCGAGCGGGCGCGGCCACCGGTGGGTGCCGCGCGGGCGGTGCCTGCGCGGGCCGTTCCCGAGCCCGACCCCGACTGTGCCGAGCGGCCCGCGCGGGTGCTGCCGGGCGCCGCCGGGGTGTTCGCCGGGGCCGCGGGCCTCGCCGGGTGTGTGCTCGGCACCTGGTGGGCGGGGGTGCTGCCCGAGACGGCGGCCCAGCTCGTGGGGCTGCCCGGGCCCGAGGGGCTCGCGGGCGAGCGGATCGGTGCCGGGCAGTGGGCCTCGCTCGCCGGGTCGGGCGCCCTTTCGCTGTTCGGGTTCGGGGGGCTCGCGCGGGGGCGGGTCGGCCGGGCGTGGGTGCTCACGCTCTTCGGCCGCTACCGGGGGACCGTGCGCAGGACCGGGCTGCTCTGGGTCAACCCGCTGCTGCTGCGCCGCCGCGTCGACGTACGGCTGCGGCACTGGCGCAGTGAGCCGATGGCCGTGGTGGACCGGAGCGGGGTGGCGCTGCGGGTCGTCGTGCTCGTGGTGTGGCGGGTCCGGGACACCGGGCGGGCGCTGCTCGCCGTCGAGGACCACCAGGAGTATCTGCGGGAGTGCGTGGAGGCGGCCACCGCCCGGGTGCTGTCCCGGCTGCCCGCCGACGCCTTCCACGACGACGCCCCCACCCTGCGTGACGCGGAGGCCGTCGGCGAGGCGCTGACCCGGGCGCTCGCGACGGAGGCGGCCGCGGTCGGCGTCGAGGTGTTCTCGGCCCAGCCGACCCGCATCGAGTACGCGCCCGAGGTCGCCGCCGCGATGCAGCGCCGCCGTGTCGAGGCCCTCGACGCCCGGCACCGCGACAGCGTGCTGACGTCGGTGGTGGACTCCGTCGAGGACACGGTGACGCGGCTGACCACGCGCGGCCTGGTGGAGCTCGACGACTATGAGCGCAAGGCGTTGGTCAAGGATCTGACGGTGGCGTTCTATACGGGGCATGGAGAACGCTGACGCTGCCCCGGTACGGGGACTGGAGAACGCTGACGCTGCCCCGGTACGGGGAGTGGAGAGCACCGGCCCTGCCCCGGTACGGGGAGTGGAGGACAACGGCCCTGCCCCGGAACGGGGACTGGAGAACACCGGCCCTGCCGCCGACCCGGCCACCGGCCCGGCGCCGGTGCCGGTGCCGAACGGGCCTGTCCGCCCCGGCCTCGACCGGCTCGCCGCCGACGCCTGGCAGCTCACGGCCGGCGACGCGCCCCGCGTGGTCCTCGGCATCGCCGGGCCGCCCGGCGCCGGGAAGTCCACCCTCGCGCGGGCCCTCGTGGAGCGGATCGGGGCGGGCGCCGCGTACCTCCCGCTCGACGGATTCCACCTCTCCAACGCTCAGTTGGCGCGCCTTCGACTGACCGCGCGCAAGGGTTCGGAGCCGAGCTTCGACGTGCACGGGTACGGGGCGCTGCTGCGGCGCGTGCTCGCCGACACCGGCCGGGACATCTATGTGCCCGACTACGACCGCACCCTGCACGAGCCGGTCGCGGCCCGGCACCTGGTCGCGCCCGGCGCCCGGCTCGTCGTCACCGAGGGGAACTATCTGGCCTGCGACCTGCCCGGATGGCGCGAGGCGCGCGCCCTCATGGGGGAGTGCTGGTATGTCGAGGCACCCGGGGACGTGCGCCAACAACGGCTCATCGAGCGGCAGTTGGCGGGTGGGCGGACACAGGAGGGGGCGCGGGAGTGGGTCGCGGGCAATGACGACCCGAACGGAGAACTCGTGGAGACCTCGCGGAGTCGCTGCGATCGGATCCTCTCCACGATTGGTATGGACATGTTCAACTACCGGCAATAATCTGGGCCTTGGTCTAGACCGGAGGAACCCCCCTCTCCGCATGGCCGACCCCGCGGCGCGCGCAACGGCTCACTAGAACTCCCCCACGTTCTCCAGGAGCGACAGCATGCGAAAGAAGATCTACGCCTCCCTGCTCGGACTCACCACGGTCGGAGCCTTCGTGCTCTCCAGCGGGGGCGCGAGCAGCCACGGCTACACCGACCTGCCCCTCAGCCGGCAGAAGCTCTGTGCCAACGGCACCGTCAGCGGCTGCGGTTCCATCCAGTGGGAGCCACAGAGCGTCGAGGGACCCAAGGGCTTCCCGGCCTCCGGCCCCGCCGACGGGCAGATATGTTCCGGCAACCACGGCGAGTTCGGCGCGCTCGACGCCGCCAAGGCACCGGACGGCAAGGCGTGGCCGACCACCAAGGTCAGCGCGGGCGCGACCCAGACGTTCCGCTGGCAGTTCACCGCACGGCACTCCACGACCGACTTCCGCTACTACATCACCAAGAACGGCTGGGACGAGAGCAAGCCGCTCACCCGGGCCTCCCTGGAGACCCAGCCCTTCCTGACCGTCCCCTTCAGTGGCCAGCCCCCGGCGACGCTCTCGCACGACGGCACCCTGCCCTCGGGCAAGTCCGGCCACCACGTGATCCTCGCGGTGTGGACGGTCGCCGACACGGCCAATGCCTTCTACGCCTGCTCGGACGTGCAGTTCTGAGCACCCCTTGAGCTACTTCCCCACCCCCCACGGGTAGGTTCTGCGCACGCCGCGAGCGACCTTCGCGGTGTGCGCAGCACCAACTTCGGGGGATTTCATGGAGTTCTTGTTCTACGCCGTGCCGAGCGTCATCGCGGCCGTGGTGGTCTTCTCGGCCGTACGGCTGCTGCAGCGGCAGACCGAGATCCGCAACGCCTGGAACAGCGGGTTCACCGCCGAGGCGCGCTGTCTGCGGACGTACACGACGACCCAGAGCCACAGCAACGGCAACGGCCATCATCACACCTCGACCACGCTGCACCACGTCTACGAGTTCGCCACCCGTGAGGGGCGCCCCGTCCGCTTCGAGGAGTCGAACGGGCCCGCCACCACCGTCGAGGGCGACTTCGTCACCGTCTACTACACGGCCGAGCGCCCGGAGGCGGCGACCGCGCACCCGCCGCGGCCCGCCGCGATGACGGCGAACACCATCGCGCTGCTCTGCGTCTTCGGGCTGATCCTGGTGTTCTGCTTCTACTTCATGGCGACGGCGCACGACATGTTCAGCGACGACTTCGGCTGGGACGACCCCGGTACCGGTGGCGGCTACGGCGACTACGGCGACTACGGCGACCTGTCGCCGGACGACCTGCCGTGACCGGTGCGAAGCGGCCGCGCGCTCTCCACATCTGACTTGACGTCAGATATCGTGCGCGGCCATGAGGAGCAACGGGAGCATCACGCGTACCGTCGCGGAACTCGTCCGGGAGCGGTGGGGCGACCACCGTCCCGGCCTGCGCTTCGAGGACCGGACGCTGACCCACCACGAAGTGGCCGCGGGGGCGGCGGCGCGGGCCGCGCTCCTCGCCGATCTGCTGCCGGGGCGGGGCGAGCCCCACATCGGCGTCCTGCTCGACAACACCCCTGAATATCCGCTCTGGTTGAGCGCCGCCGCCCTCGCGGGCGCGGCCGTCGCGGGCATCAACCCGACGCGGCGCGGCGCCGAGCTGGCCCGCGACATCCTGCACACCGACTGCCGGATCGTCGTCACCGAGCGCGCCCACCTGCCGCTGCTCGACGGGCTCGAACTCCCCGGCGTCCGCGTCCTCGTGACCGACACCGCCGCGTACGGGGAGCTGCTCGCCCCCTACCGCTCGGCCGCGCCCCGGATCGCGCGCACGGTCACGCCCGAGAGCCGCATGCTCCTCTACTTCACGTCCGGCTCGACGGGCGCGCCCAAGGCCGCCATCTGCAGCCAGGGCCGCCTGGCCGCCGCCGGGCAGTCGCTCGTCGACCACTTCGGGGTCAAGTCCGACGACACGCACTACATCTGCATGCCGATGTTCCACGGCAACGCCGTCATCGCCGACTGGGCGCCCGCGCTCGTGGCGGGGGCGGGGGTGGCGCTGCGCCGGCGCTTCTCGGCCGGTCATTTCCTCGACGACGTACGGGAGTTCGGCGCCACGTACTTCACGTATGTCGGGCGGGCCGTGCAGTACATCCTGGCGACGCCGCCGCGCTCCGACGACCGGGACAACCAGCTGCGGATGGGCTTCGGGACCGAGGCGGGCGCGGTGGACGCGGCGCGCTTCGAGGAACGCTTCGGGGTGCGGCTCGTCGAGGGCTACGGCTCCTCGGAGGGCGGCGCCGCCGTCCAGCGGACCCCCGACACGCCCGCCGCGGCGATCGGGCGGGGTGTGCCCGGCGGTGATCTGGCCGTGGTCGACCCGGACACCCGGGCGGAGTGCCCGGCCGCCGAGTTCGCCGCCGACGGCCGGCTGCTCAACGGGGACGCCGCCATAGGGGAGTTGGTGAACCGCGGCCACAACCCCTTCGAGGGGTACTGGCGCAATGCCGCCGCCGACGCGGAGCGGCTGCGCGACGGCTGGTACTGGACCGGTGACCTCTTCTACCGCGACGCGGACGGCTTCCTGTACTTCGCGGGCCGCACCGACGACCGGCTGCGGGTCGACAGCGAGAACCTCGCGGCGGCGATGATCGAGAACATCCTCGCGCGGTACGGGGGTGCGGCGGCGGTCGCGGTGTACGCGGTGCCGGATCCGGTGGCGGGGGACCAGGTGATGGCGGCGATCGCCCCGCCGCCGGGGGCGGGGGGCGGGCCAGGTTCCTTCGATCCGCTTGATTTCGCCGAATTCCTGCTCTCCCAGGCCGACTTGGGCACGAAGATGACGCCCCGCTTCGTGCGCGTGGTGGAGCGGATGCCCGTGACCGCCACGAACAAGGTGCGCCGGGCCGAGCTGCGAAAGGCGGGCTTCCGGTGCCCCGACCCGGTGTGGTGGCGGCCCGCGGGAGAGGGGGCCTACCGGAGGCTGGAGGGCGTGGATGTGGAGCGGCTCGTGGGGGAGTACCGGGAGCGGGGGCGGGAGGAGTTGCTGGGGCGGTAGGGCGGTGGGGCGGTGGGGCGGTGGGGCGGTGGGGCGGTGTCGGCGGGCCGGGTAGTGGTGGGGGCGGGGTGGGGACGCGGCGGTATGTCCGTCCTCGAAAAGCCGGGGGCGCCCTGTGAGTGCATGAGTACTGGCTTGGGTGGGGTGCTGTACCTGTCTCTT
>NZ_JBHYJB010000031.1:0-131107 GCF_042740175.1 Streptomyces sp. NPDC059009
AGACAGATGTCCGCCCGCAGTACAGCACCCCGCCCAAGTCAGTACTCGTGTACTCGTCCGGCGCCCCCGGCTTTTCGAGGACGGACATACCGCCGCGTCCCCACCCCGACCCCGCCCCGACCCCACCACCCACCACCCGCAGCCGCACACAGCTCAGGACACGGCTCGGCGCTTGACCGCCTCCGCTACCAGTGCCGCCATCACCCGCGTGTCCGTCCCCATCTCGGGGTGCCACTGCACACCCACCACCCAGCCGTCACCGGGGAGTTCGACCGCCTCCACGGTTCCGTCCTCCGCGTGTGCCGAGACCACGAGGCCCTCGCCGAGGCGGTCCACCGCCTGGTGGTGGTACGTGGGCACGTCCGCCGACGCCTCCGGGACGATCGTGGCGTAGCGCGTGCCCGGTACAGAAGTCACCGGGTGTGAGCCGAAGACGCCGGTCCCACCCGTGTGGCCTTCCATGTGCTGCACCAGCGTGCCGCCGAGCGCCACGTTGAGGAGCTGCATGCCGCGGCAGATGCCCAGCAGCGGAGTGCCCGATGCCAACGCCGCGTCGATCAGGGCCAGTTCCCACGAGTCGCGTTCTCGCGCGGGCGGGCCCGTGCGGTCTTCCGGCTCGGCTCCGTACCGCGTCGGCTCGACGTCCTCGCCGCCCGCGATCACGACGGCGTCGAGCCGGGCGACGACCGAGGCGGCGTGCGCCGGGTCGTCCGGCGGCACCATCGCGGCGAGGCCGCCCGCCGCCTGGACGAGCCGGGGGTAGCCGGCGGGCAGGAGCGCCGTGGGCAGCTCCCACACGCGGTAGCTCGCCTTTGCCTCCAGGTAGGTGCTGACCCCGATCAACGGCCTGTTCACTGTGCTGAACTTCCTTTCCGTAAACCCAAGTTGACTCAGTCTCGTGCCAGCTCCGCCTCCGCCGCCGCCAGCGCCGCGAACTCCTCCTCCGGCGCCGACGCCACCAGATGCTTGCGGCTGTACAGCCCGAAGTAGGCGATCGCCACCACGTATACCCCGAGTGCGATGAGCGCCGCCGTCACGTCCACCAGGAAGGTGGCGACCAGCGCCGCGCAGGCGAGGACCAGCGCCACCGAGGAGGTCAGTACGCCGCCGGGGGTGCGGTAGGGGCGCTCGAGTTCCGGTTCGCGGCGGCGCAGCACGATGTGGGAGAGCGACATCAGGGCGTACGAGATGGTGGCGCCGAACACGGCGACGTTCAGCATCCGCGCACCGTCCCCGGTCGCCGCCGCCAGGCCGAAGCCGATCGCGCCGGGCACGAGGAGCCCGAGGTAGGGGGCCTTGCGGCTGCTGGTGAGGGAGAGGAAGCGGGGCAGGTAGCCCGCGCGGGACAGGGCGAAGAGCTGGCGCGAGCCCGCGTAGATGAGGGAGAAGAAGGACGCCACCAGGCCGGCCAGGCCCGCGTAGTTGATGATCCTGCTCAGCGTCGTCGCCTTGCCGTCCGGCTGCAGCGCCTCGACCAGCGGGTTGCCGGACGACTGGATGGCGGCCGAGCCCCGCGCCCCCGCCGAGGCGAAGAACGTGACGACGGCGAGGACCACGAGGATGCACAGCGACCAGCGGATGGCGCGCGGCAGCGTGCGCGCCGGGTCCTTGGTCTCCTCGGCCGCCAGCGGCACCCCCTCCACGCCGAGGAAGAACCACATGCCGAAGGGGAAGGCCGCCCAGATCCCCAACAGGCCGAGCGGCAGCCAGGAGTTGGCGCCGAACGCGCTGTGGTCCACGGCCACGTCGTTGAGCTTCGAGGCGTCGAAGTCCGTGAACGCGGCGGCGGCGAAGACGATGAGGGCGACCACCGCGATGCCGGTCACCACGAAGGAGAACCGCAGCGCCTCGCCCACGCCCCACAGGTGGATGCCGATGAAGATCGCGAAGCAGGCCAGATACACCGGCCAGCCCGAGGTGAGCCCGAACAGCCCGAGGGACTCCACGTAGTCGCCGATGAAGATGGAGATGGCGGCGGGCGCGAGCACGTACTCGATGAGGATCGCCGTGCCGGTGAGGAAGCCGCCCCAGGGGCCGAGCGCCCGGCGCGCGAAGCCGTAGCCGCCGCCCGCCGTGGGCAGGACCGAGGAGAGTTCCGCCAGTGAGAACACCATGCAGGCGTACATCACGCCCATGAGCGCCATCGCGATGCCGAGCCCGCCGAAGCCGCCCTCGGCGAGCCCCGAGTTCCAGCCGGAGAAGTCCCCCGAGACGACGTAGGCGACGCCGAGACCGGTGAGCAACACCCAGCCCGCGTTGCCTCGTTGGAGGGTTCTGCGTTCCAGATAGTCGTCCGCCTCCTGGCCGGCGGACGGCTTGGTGGACTCCAGGGTCATGGCAGGGCTCCCATGCGACGGCGGCACTGAGGGTCAGCTCGATGGACTCAACTGAGGATCAGCTGGATGGACTCAATGGAACGGATCCATACCTTTGCGGTGCCGCACCGAAGAAATCAAGACCCGTGCGTTACGCCGTGGTTAATCGGTCCTCACGGGCCCTCATGTCACTGCCGCCTCACGTGAGGAAACCCCGCAGCAGGGCCGCCGTCCCTCCGCAGTGCTCCCGCATCATCTCCCGCGCCCCGTCCGCGTCCCCGTCGAGCACCGCCTCGACGAGCGCGGTGTGCTGGCGCTGGGAATGCTCCAGGTTGCGTACCAGCAGCGGGATGCAGTCGAGGAGGTCGTTGACCGTGGCGCGCACCGCCGCGTACTGCGCGGTGAGGCTGGCCGAGCCGCAGAGCTCGGCCAGGGTGAGGTGCAGGAGGGTGTCCTGGCGGCGGTAGTCGGCGAGCGGCGCGTCATGAGTGTCCGCCAGGGCGGCGCGCAGGCGCTCCACTTGGGCACCGTCCAGGCCGTGCCCGGCGCAGAGCCCGGCCGCGCCCACCTCGAGGACCTCGCGGAAGCGCAGCACGTCCTCGACGTCCACGTCCTTGATGCGGCGGCGCAGCTCGTCCTCGCCGGCCGCCTCGGGGCGGGGCAGGACGAAGGTGCCGCCGTAGCGCCCGCGCCGCGACTCCACCAGGCCCTGGTCCTGGAGGACCTTCAGGACCTCGCGCAGCGTGACCCGGCTGATGCCGAGCCGGTCCGCCAACTCCCGCTCGGACGGCAGCCGTTCGCCGCCCGGCACCAGACCGAGCCGGACGACCTGGAGGATCTGCTCCAGCGCCTCCTCGAAGCCGTTGCCCGCGCGCACCGGCCGCAGCACCGTCGCGAGGCCGCCGTCACCGTCCGCGTGCGACATCTGGCCCAACCCCCTTCCCAAGCAATGGTTCTCCGCAATACCTTATGGCCCTCGGCTGACCCAAGGAGGCTTTTCCCGTGGCAGACCGCACACCCCCGCTCGGGATCGAGGAGCTCAAGGCCCTCGTCGCGAGCGGCGAGATCGACACTGTCGTCCTGGCCTTCCCCGATATGCAAGGGCGGCTCCAGGGCAAGCGGTTCGCCGCCCGCTTCTTCCTCGACGAGGTCCTGGAGCACGGCACGGAGGGCTGCAACTACCTCCTCGCCGTCGACACGGACATGAACACCGTCGACGGCTACGCGATGTCCTCCTGGGACCGCGGCTACGGCGACTTCGCCATGCACGCCGACGTCTCGACCCTGCGCCGGGTGCCGTGGAACGAGGGCACCGCGATGCTCATCGCCGACCTCGCCTGGAACGACGGCTCGCCCGTCGTCGCCGCGCCCCGGCAGATCCTGCGCCGCCAGCTCGACCGGCTCGCCGAGCTCGGCCTGAGCGCCCACGTCGGCACGGAGCTCGAATTCATCGTCTTCAAGGACACCTACGAGCAGGCGTGGGACGCGGGCTACAAGGAGCTCACCCCGGCCAACCAGTACAACATCGACTACTCGGTCCTCGGGACCGGCCGGATCGAGCCGCTCCTGCGCCGCATCCGCAACGACATGACGACCGCCGGACTCGTCGTCGAGTCGGCCAAGGGCGAGTGCAACCCCGGCCAGCACGAGATCGTGTTCCGCTACGACGAGGCCCTCGTCACCTGCGACCAGCACGCCATCTACAAGACCGGCGCCAAGGAGATCGCGGCCCAGGAGGGCGTCTCGCTCACCTTCATGGCCAAGTACAACGAGCGCGAGGGCAACTCCTGTCACATCCACCTCTCGCTCCAGGACGCCGACGGCAACAACGCCATGGCGGGCTCCGCCGCCGACCCCGGCGGCATGTCCCCGGTGATGCGGCACTTCCTCGCCGGACAGCTGGCCGCCCTGCGGGACTTCAGCCTCCTGTACGCGCCCAACATCAACTCGTACAAGCGGTTCCGCCCCGGCTCGTTCGCGCCCACCGCCGTCGCCTGGGGCTACGACAACCGCACCTGCGCGCTGCGCGTCGTCGGCCACGGCCGCTCCCTGCGCTTCGAGAACCGGCTGCCCGGCGGTGACGTCAACCCGCACCTCGCGGTGGCGGGGCTCGTGGCCGCCGGTCTGTACGGCATGGAGCAGCAGCTGGAACTCCCCGAGGAGTGCGCCGGGAACGCGTACACCGCCGACTACGAGCACGTCCCCACCACCCTGCGCGAGGCCGCCGAGCTCTGGGAGAACAGCCCCGTCGCCAAGGCCGCCTTCGGCGACGAGGTGGTCGCGCACTACCGGAACATGGCCCGGGTCGAGCTGGACGCCTTCGACTCCGCGGTGACCGACTGGGAGCTCCGCCGCTCCTTCGAACGCATGTGAGGAACACCCTTGCAACAGGACGTACTTGACGTACTTGAGGTACTGAACCCGGCGACGGAGGAGGTCATCGCGACCGTCCCCGCCGCCACGGCCGCCGACGTCGATGCGGCCGTCGCCCGCGCCGCCGCCGCGCAGACGCGGTGGGCCGCCACGGCCCCCGCCGACCGCGCCCGCCTCCTGCGCCGCTTCGCCGCCGTCGTCGACGAACACCGCGAGGAACTCGCCCAGCTGGAGGTCCGCGAGGCCGGGCACGTCATCGGCAACGCACGCTGGGAGGCGGGCAACGTCCGCGACCTCCTGGACTTCGCGGCCGGGGGAGTGGAGCGGCTCAGCGGACGGCAGATCCCCGTCCCGGGCGGTCTGAACGTCACGATCCTCGAACCGCTCGGCGTCATCGGCGTGATTGCGCCGTGGAACTTCCCGATGCCGATCGCCGCCTGGGGCACGGCCCCCGCGCTCGCCGCGGGCAACGCCGTCATCCTCAAGCCCGCCGAGACGACGCCGCTCACCGCGCTGCGCCTCGCCGAACTCGCCCTGGAGGCCGGGCTTCCCGAGCACCTCTTCCAGGTCCTGCCCGGCGTCGGCGCCGTCGCGGGGGACGCGCTCGTCGAGCACCCGGGCGTCGCGAAGATCGTGTTCACCGGCTCCACGGGCGTCGGCAAGCGGATCATGGCCAAGTGCGCCGACCGCGTGAAGCGCGTGACCCTCGAACTCGGCGGCAAGAGCCCGAACATCGTCTTCGCGGACGCGGACGTGGAGGCGGCCGCGCTCGCCACGCCCATGTCGTACCTCGACAACTCCGGGCAGGACTGCTGCGCCCGCACCCGCGTCCTCGTGCAGCGCTCCGTGTACGACCGGTTCCTGGAGCTGGTGGCGCCCGCGGTCGAGTCCGTCGTGGTCGGCGACCCGGCCGACGAGAAGACCCAGATGGGGCCGCTGATCTCCAAGTCCCAGCTGGAGCGCGTCCGTTCGTACGTGACGCCGGGCGCCGGAATCCACGGCGCCGCCCCCGAGGGCCCCGGCTTCTGGTTCCCGCCGACCCTCCTCACGGACGTCCCGGCCGACGCCCCGGCCGCCGTCGAGGAGGTCTTCGGCCCCGTCGCCGTCGTCCTGCCCTTCGAGGACGAGGCCGACGCGATCCGGCTCGCCAACGCCACCGAGTACGGCCTGTCCGGCTCCCTCTGGACCCGCGACGTCGGCCGGGCGCTGCGCGTCTCGCAGGCCGTCCAGGCGGGCAACCTGTCCGTCAACTCGCACTCCAGCGTGCGCTATTGGACCCCTTTCGGCGGCTACAAGCAGTCCGGGCTCGGCCGCGAACTCGGCCCCGACGCCCTCGCCGCCTTCACCGAAACGAAGAACGTCTTCATCAGCACGGAAGGGCCCGCCCAGTGACCGAAGAGATTGTCTGCCGCCGCCTCGTCGGCCGTACCGCCGTCATCACCGGCGCCGGCAGCGGCATCGGCCTCGCCGCCGCACGCCGCCTCGCCTCCGAGGGCGCCCACGTCGTCTGCGGCGACATCGACGAGAGCGCGGGCAAGAAGGCCGCGGAGGAGGTCGGCGGCACCTTCGTGAAGGTCGACGTCACCGACGCCGAACAGGTCGAGGCGCTCTTCAAGACCGCGTACGACACCTACGGCTCCGTCGACATCGCCTTCAACAACGCGGGCATCTCGCCGCCCGACGACGACTCCATCCTGGACACCGGGCTCGAGGCGTGGAAGCGGGTCCAGGACGTCAACCTCACCTCCGTCTACCTGTGCTGCAAGGCCGCGATCCCCTACATGCGCCGCCAGGGCAAGGGCTCGATCATCAACACCGCGTCGTTCGTGGCCCGGATGGGCGCCGCCACCTCGCAGATCTCGTACACGGCGTCCAAGGGCGGTGTGCTTGCCATGTCCCGCGAGCTGGGCGTCCAGTTCGCCCGGGAAGGCATCCGCGTCAACGCGCTGTGCCCGGGCCCCGTCAACACCCCGCTCCTCCAGGAGCTGTTCGCCAAGGACCCGGAGCGGGCCGCGCGCCGCCTCGTGCACATCCCCGTGGGCCGCTTCGCGGAGGCCGAGGAGATGGCCGCCGCCGTCGCGTTCCTCGCGAGCGACGACTCCTCGTTCGTGAACGCCACCGACTTCCTCGTCGACGGCGGGCTCACCGGGGCGTACGTCACGCCCCTGTAGTTCATCTCGCATCCAGCATCCCGACAGCCGGGCGTCGCACGACGCCCGGCTGTCCTGCGTAGACAAGGAGCGTGTTCATGAAGATCAAGCATCGCTGGTACGCGGCCGCCGCCGCCCTCGCCGTCGCCGGGACCGGACTCGCCACCGCCCAGGCCACCCAGACGTCCCCCGGCCCCGCCCACGCCGCCAAGTGCCCCACCCTGCACGTCTCCAAGGGCTGGTACGGCGCCAACAAGGCGAAGCTCCAGCGGATGCTGGACACCTACGGCCGCTGCGGCGACGCGTACGACAAGAAGGCGAAGCCCCTCGCGGTCTTCGACTGGGACAACACGGTCATCAAGAACGACGTGGGCGACGCCACCATGTTCTGGATGCTGCGCAACAGCAAGATACGCACCCCCGAGGGCGGCGACTGGCACACCACCAGCCGCTACCTCACCGACCCGGCCGCCACCGCGCTGGCCACGGCGTGCCCCGCCACCGGTCGCACGCTCCCCACGGCGAAGAACACGGCCTGCGCCGACGAGATCGCCGCCGTCTACGGCGAGGGCACCACCACCGGCGGCAAGACGGCCTTCGACGGCTTCGACCACCGCCGCATGGAGCCCCAGTACGCCTGGCTCGCCCAGCTCACCCAGGGCTGGTCGAGCCGCCAGGTCAAGGGCTTCGCGGCCGCCGCCCGCAAGGAGAACCTCGCCGCCCCCGTCGGCACCGAACAGACCGTCGGCACCGGCAAGGTCACCGGCTGGGCGCGCTACTACGAGCAGCAGCGCGACCTGATCCGCACGCTCAAGAAGGCCGGGTTCGACGTCTACATCGTCTCCGCCTCGCCCGAGCCCGTCGCCGAGGTCTGGGCCAAGGGCGTGGGCCTGGACGCGCGCCACGTCATCGGCATCCGCAACGTCGTCGCGCACGGCAAGCAGACCGCCCGCCTCAAGGGCTGCGGCTCCGTGAAGGACGGCGCCGACTCGATGATCACGTACATCGACGGCAAGCGCTGCGCCATCAACGAGCGGATCCTCAAGGTCAGGGGCGCGGCCGCCGAGAAGGTCCAACCGGCCGCGCAGCGCCAGGTGTTCGCGGCGGGCGACTCCGACACCGACGTGTCGTTCCTGCGCGACGCGACGGGCCTGCGCCTCGTCCTGAACCGCAACAAGACCGAGCTGATGTGCCGCGCCTACGACAACGGCGACCGCCGCTGGCTGGTCAACCCCATGTTCATCGAGCCCAAGGGCAAGCAGGCCGACCCCTACCCCTGTGCCACCACCGGCTACACCGGACGCGACGGTTCCGAGGGCCCGGTACGCCGTACGGACGGCTCCGTGATCCCCGATCAGCAGGACTCCGTGTACGCACCCTCAACGGCGAACTGACCCTGATGTACGGTCCACTCACATGGGTAACCGACATGTATTGGCGCTGACTCTGGCCACGGCCGCCACCTCGCTGGCAGCCGTGGCCGCGTCGCTCCCCGCAGCCGCCGCCACGGCCGCACCCGCCGCGAAGCGCGCGCACTGCCCGCAGCTCTCCAAGAAGCTCCCCTGGTACGGGGAGAACCGCGCCCGCCTCCAGAAAGTCATCGACGAGCGCGGCACCTGCTCCAACCCGCGCCTGGCGCACGGCGGTTCGAAGGCGGCGAAGCACCGCCCCGTCGCCGCCTTCGACTGGGACAACACCGTCTCCAAGAACGACGTCACGGACGCGACCATCGCCTGGTCGCTGCGGCACGACAAGATCCTGCGCCCCGCGAGCTGGAAGAAGTCCAGCAAGTGGATGACGGACGAGGCCGACAGGGCGCTCACCACGGCCTGCGGCACCGACGTGCCCGTGGGCGCCCCGCTGCCGACCTCCACCGACACCGCCTGCGCGGACGAGATCTTCAACATCCGCGAGTCCGGCAAGACGATGAGCGGCGCCGCCGCCTTCGCGGGGGAGTGGAACCACCGCCGCACCGTCCCCCAGTACGCCTGGGTGCCGCAGCTGTTCGCCGGGCACACGGTCAAGGAGCTGGAGTCGTACGCCCGCAAGGCCCGCAAGGAGGCGCTCGCCGCGCCCGTCGGGTCCATCCAGACCGTGGGCACGCACGTCATCCCCGGCTACGTCCGCTACTACGAGCAGCAGCGCGACCTGATCCGCACGCTCAAGAAGGCCGGGTTCGACGTCTACATCGTCTCGGCGGGCTCCGAGCCGGTCACCGAGGTGTGGTCCGGCGGAAAGAGCGGCGTCGGCATCGACCGTAAGCACACCATCGCGATCCGCTCGGTCCTCGACAAGAAGGGCCGCATCACCACCTGGAACCAGGGCTGCGGCGGCGTCGGCGTGAACAAGGGCGAGGCCATCCCGTACATCGACGGCAAGCGCTGCTGGATCAACCAGGAGATCTACGGCATCAAGGGCAAGTCGGCCTGGGAGAAGCAGGACTGGCGCCACCGCATCGCCCTCGGCGGCGGCGACGCCGACACGGACGTGACCTTCGTCGGCGACGCGACGGGCGCGCACCTCGTGCTCAACCGCAACAAGAACGAGGTCATGTGCCGGGCGTACGACAACGCCGACGGCCGCTGGGTCGTGAACCCCATGTTCATCGAGCCCTTGCCGCAGAAGGCGGACCCGTACCCGTGCGCCACGGCCGCGTACAACAAGCCGGCGGGCGGCTTCGGCCCGGTCCTGCGGGACGACGGCTCGGTGGTGCCCGACCAGAAGGACACGATCCACGGCTGAGGCGGGCGCTCCGCTTCTGCGGTGTGAGATGCACGGCTGAGGCGCGCGGCGTGTCCCATTAGAGTGCCGGGATGAGCATGACGCCCGCGCCCGGCTGGTACCCGGACCCGTCCTCACCCGCCGTCGAGCGGTGGTGGGACGGGTCCGCCTGGACCGAGCACCGGCGCTCGCCGCAGGCTCCCCAACAGGCCCCGGCACAGCCGGGGTTCGGCCCGTCGACGGGCGGGTTCGGCTCGGCCACGGGCGGGTTCGGGCCCGCGACGGGGGAGCAGGGGCAGGTGCCCGCCACGACGGCGGTCGCACCGCTGCCGGGCGCCTCCCGCGGGGGCCGGGCCAAGGCCGTCGCGCTGTCGGCCGCCGCGGTCGTCCTGGTCGCGTCGATCGTCACCGGCGTCGTCGTGCTCGGCAAGGACGACGGCGTCGACCCCCAGGGCGGCGGCCCCGGACCGACCGCGCCCCCGCAGCCGACGGACGAGTCGTCGGACTCCTCCTCGCCGACCCCCACCACCTCGGCGCCCGACCCGTCCCCGGACACCCTGACCGACGACCTCAACGCCATCACGATCCCCGTACCGGACGGCTGGGAGAAGGCCGAGGACTCCCTCGACGGCGACCCCACCATCCAGACCCCGGAGATCTACGACTGCCCCGGCGAGGGCAGCCTCTGCCGCCACGGCACGGTCTACTCGCGCACGGTCACGGGCACGGACGAACGCTCGCCCGAGAAGGTGGCCAAGGACGACATCGAGGACGCGGCGGACCGCGCGTACGACCGCGACAAGCTCGACCGGCGCCCCTTCGACGGCCTCACGTCGCACACCGTGGTCAAGCAGGGCAACGTCGCCGTGGCGGGCCGCGGCGGCTATGTGGTCCGCTGGCGCGTGCGGACGGCTACCGGCCCCGGCGGCTATGTGCAGTCGCTGGTGTTCCCGTCGGCGTCCCGCGCGGACACCCTGGTCCTGATCCGCTTCGTCATCGACGCGCCCGGCGGCACGGGCGAGGCCGGTGCGAAGACCCCGCCGCCGGTCACCGACATGGACGAGATCACCAAGGGCGTCCAGGCCATCGGGGGTTCGGGCTCGGGCGGCGTGGGCAGCAGCGTGGGCCCTTCGTAGGCCGGTCCCGCCCTGCGGGCAGTCGTGCCGGCCGCAGGGCGGCACGGGTGGGCGCAGGGCACCCCGTCGCCGGGCAACTCCCACCACAAGTTCAGCCCCGGCGCCGCCTGGGGTTCACAGAAACGTGTGCCCTTCCCCCCGATACGTCGGCGCCGTCCCCACCACCCGGTCGCCCTCGACCAGGTGCAGCACATCGAACCGCTCGCACAGCTCCCCGGCCTTCGCGTGCCGGAACCACACCGTGTCGCCGATCAGCAGATCGTCCGCGGGCGCCCCCACCAAGGGAGTCTGTACCTCCCCGGCCCCTTCCTGCGGGTCGTACCGAAGCCCTTCCGGCAGATACGGAACCGGGGACCGGTCGGCCCCCGCGGCCCCCGACGCGGGATAGCCGCCGCCGAGCACGGTCACCACTCCCACCCCGGGCCGCCGCACCACCGGCACCCCGAACAGCGCGGCCGGACGCCCGCTGAACGACGTGTAGTTGTCGAAGAGCCGCGGCACATAGAGCCCCGAACCGGCCGCGATCTCCGTCACCGCGCCCTCCGCAGCCGTGTGCTGCACGCTCCCCGTACCGCCGCCGTTGACGAACTCCAGGTCCGGCGCGACGGCCCGTACCGCCCGGATCGTCTCGGCCCGCCGCGCCGCCAGCTCCCTGCGCGCGGCGGCCTGCATGAGGCGGATCGCCCGCGACCGCACCGGCCGCCCCACGATCGCGTCCCCGACACCGGCCACATGCCCCTCGTACGCCATCACGCCGACGAGCCGGAACCCGGGCCGCCGGGCCACCGCGCGGGCCAGGGCGGCGACCTGGGCGGGGGAGTGCAGCGGCGAGCGCAGCGCGCCGATCCGCACCCGGCCGCCGAGCACCCGGTACGCGGTGTCCAACTCCAGGCAGACCCGGACCTCTTCGCCGCCCCCGCCCCCGCCCGCGCGCCGCGCCTCCTCGACGAGCCGCAGCTGCGCCGGGTCGTCGACCATCACGGTCACGGCCGCCGCGAGCTTCGGGTCGGAGGTCAGCTCCGCGAAGGCGGCGCGGTCGGCCGAGGGGTAGGCGAGCAGGACGTCGTCGAAGCCGGAGCGGGCCAGCCACAGGGACTCGGCGAGTGTGAACGACATGATCCCGGCGAAGCCGTCGCGGGCGAGGACCCGTTCGAGCAGCGCACGGCAGCGCACCGACTTGCTGGCGACGCGGATCGGCTTGCCGCCGGCCCGGCGCACGAGATCGTCGGCGTTGGCGTCGAACGCGTCGAGATCGACGATCGCGAGCGGGGCGTCGAGATGCGCGGTGGCCCGGTCGTAGCGGGCGCGGTCAGCGGATCGGCCAGTCATGGGCGAAGCCTGCCAGACGCGATTACCCGAGGGTAGGGGGACGTTCGGGACAGATCACCCGGGGGCGCGGACCGGGTTCCCGCGCGACCTGCGTCAGCCCGTAGAGTGACGCGCACGCAGGAGCTCCGGCGGGACCGAGTGCGAGGAAACGGGGGGTGCATGAGCACGGAAGCGCAGCGGCGCACCCCCGTACCCCCGAGGCCCGCTGAGCCGCCCCGGCCCACCGAGCCGCCCCCCTCGGCCCCGACGACGCCACCCCCACCGCCCCCGGCCGCCTCGGCGCGCTTCCCCGAGGCCCGCCCGCCGCTGGACCCGCCCGTCGCCCCGCCTCGTGCCGACCCGCCCGCCGAGTCGCCGGCTGAGTCGCCGGCGGAGCGGCGCGGCCGGATGTTCGGCGAACTGCTGTCATCGATCGACGAGTCGAGGGGCGAGCCGAGGGGTGAGCCGAGGGACGCGTTCGGCGCGGCGGCGCCCGGGCCGAGGGATACGTTCGGCGCGGCGGCGCCCGAGCCGATGACCGCCCAGGCGGACCACCCGGTCGCCCGGCCGCCCCAGGACCCGCCGACGAGGCGCCCCTTGTCCCCGCCGACGGAGCGCCCCGTCGCAGGCGAACCGTTCCACCGCGACGGGACCCCACCAAGCCCGAGCGCCCCGCCGATCCCGGCCACTGCGCCGAGCTCCACCGCTTCGTCGGGCGCCAGCACTTCGTCGAGCCGGGCTACCCCGTCGGGCCCCGGCACTTCGCCGAGCTCGGCCACCCCGCCGACCGCGGCCACTCCGCCGCCCTCCACCACCCCGCCGACCCCGACCGCCCCGCCACCCCCCGCCCCCTCGGCCCGCTTCCCCGACGGACCGCCCACCGGACAGGTGCCCCTGCCGCCGCGGCGCCCGAGGGCTCCCGCCGTACCGTCGCAGCCGTCGGCTCCCCCGGAAGCGCCCCCCGACGAGGCTCCTGAAGCGCCCGCCCCGGAGCCCGACTTCGAGCTGCCCCCGCCCGAACGCCCCACCCGCCGCCGCCCCGTGGGCTCCGTGGACCTGACCCCCGGCCCCGGCGCCGGGCGGCCCTTCGTGTTCACCGTGCGGCCGCCGGAGTACGACGACAGCACCACGCGGCTGCGGCCCGTGCGCGGTCTGATGCGGCCGCGCATGGCGGCCGCCGCGGCCTGCATCGTGCTCGGACTCGGGCTCATCGGGGGCGCCGCGACCGGGAGTTGGCTGACCGACGACGCCTCGGGCGGCACCGGACGGGACCAGTACGCGGTCGCCGGGGAGCTCTGGCACAGCGTGCCCGTCGACAAGCTCTTCCCGACCACCCTGAAGGGCGAGGGCGCGGGCCCCGGCGGCGCCGACCGCACCTGGACCCGGATCGCCGTCGCGCCGCCCAGCGGCAGCTGCAAGGACGCGTTCGACCCCCTGCTGCGCAAGGCCCTCGCCCCGGTCGGCTGTCTGAGCCTGCTCCGCGCCACCTACACGGACGCGACCAGCAGCCATGTCACCACCGTGGGCCTGCTGTTCACCAAGGCCGACGCCGACGCCATGCGCTCCCTGCGCACCCGCTTCACCGAGGAGGGCCTGGACGCCCGCGCCGACCTGATGCCGCGCCCGTACGCCGCCAAGGGCACTCTCGCGGCGGGCTTCGGCGATGCGCAGCGGGCGTCGTGGACGGTGTCCGTGCTGCCGGACGCGCCCGTCGTCGCGTACGCGGTCTCCGGCTTCGCCGACGGCCGCGTCGTCACGGAGCCGCAGTCCGCCGCCGAGGCGATGAAGGAGGGCGCCACCACCGCCCCCGCCGAGTCGGGCCTCGGCAACGAGGCGAAGGGCATCGCCGACCGGATCGAGCGCGGCCTGCGCACGACGCTCACCGCGGACACGGAGAAGAACTCTTCATGAGGAAGTCCCAGGAAGTCCCCATGAGATGGAGGCAGTTGGCCACCGCCCTGGTGGCGGGCGCCGTCGTGCTGGCCGGCCCGGCCGCCACCGCCGCGCACGCCTCCGACGGCATCCGGGCCCAGCAGTGGGCGCTGTCCGCGATGCACACCGACGAGGCGTGGCGCACCACCAAGGGCAAGGGCATCACCGTCGCGGTCCTCGACACCGGGGTGGACGCCACCCACCCCGACCTGAAGGGCAACGTCCTGCCCGGCAAGGACATGGTCGGCTTCGGGGCGAAGCGGGGCGACAAGTCCTGGGCCCACCACGGCACCGCCATGTCCGGGATCATCGCGGGCCACGGACACGGCCGCGGCCGCGGCGACGGCGTCCTCGGCATCGCCCCGCAGGCGAAGATCCTGCCGGTCCGGGTGATCCTCGAGGACGGCGACCCGCACCGCGCGAAGGCCCGCGACACCCGCGGCAACGCCCTCGCCGAGGGCATCCGCTGGGCCGCCGACCACGGCGCGGACGTCATCAACCTCTCGCTCGGCGACGACTCCAAGTCCGCGCACCCCGAGCCCGGCGAGGACGCCGCGATCCAGTACGCCCTGAAGAAGGGCATCGCCGTCGTCGCCTCCGCGGGCAACGGCGGCGAGCACGGCGACCACATCTCCTACCCGGCGGCCTACCCCGGAGTGATCGCCGCCACCGCGGTCGACCCCAACGGCAACCGCGCCTCGTTCTCCACCCGCCGCTGGTACGCGACCGTGGCCGCCCCCGGCAAGAAGATCGCCATCCCCGACCCGTCCCGCCAGTACTACGAGGGCTGGGGCACCAGCGCGGCCTCCGCCTTCGTCTCCGGCGCCGTCGCCCTGATCCGCGCCGCCCACCCCGGGCTCACCCCGGCCCAGATCAAGAAGCTCCTCGAGGACACCGCGCGGGACGCCCCGAGCGGCGGCCGCGACGACGCCCGCGGCTTCGGCCTCATCGACCCGGCCGCAGCGATCGAGCGGGGCGGCGAGCTGAAGCCGGAGGGCCTGACCACGGCGGCCTACGGCAAGAAGTACTTCGGCGCGGGCCCGGCCGAACAGGACACGGACACCGGCCCCGCCGCCTGGGTCGGCCCCGTCGCGGGCACCCTCGGCGCGGCCCTCCTCGCGGCGGCGGTCTACCTGTGGCGGGGCCGCGCGCCCCGCCGCCGCTGAACCCCGGTGAAGGCGGTCCGGGCCGCTCGGTAGGGTCGGGACCGTGGCGAACAAGAACATTCCCGACCCCGGCTTCTCGAACGACGACGGCTCCGCCGATCCCCGGCTGAGCGCGGCCCTCGCCGCCTGGTCCGAGGACCGCACCGCGCACGGCCCGGTCCTCGAGGCCCTCGCGGACGCCCGGCTCCTCGTGCCCGTCGTCGCCGTGCTCGGCGAGGTCGAGGTCGACGAGAACGGGCTGAAGCGCGAGAAGACCAGCGACATGGCGGTGCCCACCCTGAAGGCGGGGGAGCGGACCGCCCTGCCCGCCTTCACCTCCACCGAGGCGCTCGCCCTCTGGGACCCGGCTGCCCGCCCCGTCGCGGTGCCCCTGCACCAGGCCCTGGCCGCCGCCGCCCACGAGAAGGCCGACACGATCGTCCTCGACCTCGCCGGGCCCGTCCCCTACGAGCTGAACCACCGCGCGCTGCTCGCCCTCGCCGAGGGCCGCACCGGCACGGACGCCCTCACCGACCCGGCCGTCGCCGAGGCCGTGCGCACCGCCGTCGCCGCCGAACCCGCGGTCCTCCGCGCCCACCTCGGCCCCGGCGCGGGAGACGGCACCCTGGCCCTCGTACTCGACCCGGCCGCGGCCCCCGCGGAGGCCGCCCAGCGCGTCGCCCGGCGCATCGCGGCCGACGAAACGCTGAGGGCCCGCCTGGTGCGCGGTCTCGACCTGGCACTGCTGCCGGCCGAGGCCACGCCACCGGGCGAGCCCTTGTTCGTACGGGAGTAGGGGGAGCGCCCCGCAGGGGCGCGGGGAACTGCGCGACCAGCCCCCACAGCCCGCGGTCGACGAACTAGCCGTACAGCGCCCCCGTGTACTTCTCACCGGGCCCCTGGCCGGGCTCGTCGGGGACAAGGGACGCCTCCCGGAAGGCCAGCTGCAGGGACTTCAGCCCGTCCCGCAGCGGCGCCGCGTGGAAGGAGCTGATCTCCGTCGTGCTCGCGTCGAGCAGCCCCGCGAGGGCGTGCACCAGCTTGCGGGCCTCGTCCAGGTCCTTGTGGGCCTCGCCCTCCTCGGTCAGGCCGAGCTTCACGGCCGCGGCGCTCATCAGGTTCACCGCGACGGTCACGATGACCTCGACTGCGGGGACCTCCGCGATGTCGCGGGCCATGGTGTCGAAGTCGGGTGTCCGGGGCGTCTGGGGTGCAGGCTCACTCATGCCCCACACGATAGGCGCTCACCTGCGGGGGCCCGTCCCGGTGGGCGGTTAGCCCGTACGTGCGGGAGCTGCTAACCTTGTGTAACGACCGGCCGGACGCGCACGGAATCTTGCAACATCATCCCGCGTGACCGGCCCACAAGTGGAGGCTCCGATCTCCCACCTGACCGTCCTCACGGACGGCGGGTCACCGGTCAGACGGTCCCCATCGTTCCGTACGGACGATGGAACCGTCCGAAGTGCGCCCCGCGGTCACCGTGGCGGTGCTCCGGTAGTCCTTGGAGCCCCCCGTGTGTACCGTCCGGGGCATTTTTTGTGCGTCGGCGCGGTTGGTAGTCAGGAAACAGACGTACGCGGCGGTCCGCCAGACCGTCGTGTGGTGCTACCGAGGAGGATCCATCAGCGCCGAGCCCCGCATCAACGACCGGATTCGCGTTCCCGAAGTGCGACTTGTCGGTCCCAGCGGCGAGCAGGTCGGGATTGTTCCGCTTGCCAAGGCCCTTGAGCTTGCTCAGGAGTACGACCTCGACCTGGTCGAGGTGGCGGCGAACGCTCGCCCGCCCGTCTGCAAGCTCATGGACTACGGGAAGTTCAAGTACGAGTCGGCCATGAAGGCCCGTGAGGCGCGCAAGAACCAGGCGCACACGGTCATCAAGGAGATGAAGCTCCGGCCGAAGATCGACCCGCACGACTATGACACCAAGAAGGGTCACGTCGTCCGGTTCCTCAAGCAGGGCGACAAGGTCAAGATCACGATCATGTTCCGTGGTCGCGAGCAGTCCCGGCCGGAGCTCGGCTACCGACTGCTGCAGCGGCTCGCGGAGGACGTCCAGGACCTCGGCTTCATCGAGTCGAACCCGAAGCAGGACGGCCGCAACATGATCATGGTTCTCGGTCCGCACAAGAAGAAGACCGAAGCCATGGCCGAGGCCCGCGAGGCCCAGGCGGCTCGCAAGGCGGACGCGAAGGCCAACCCCGGCCGCTCGCAGAACGCCGCCGAGGAGGAGTTCTCCGAGGCTCCCGCCGAGGCCCCTGCCGAAGCCTGATCCCCGGACGCGAGTCCAGGGACGACAACCGATACACATGACGCTCCCGGATGCCCGGTTTCACGACCGGGCATCGGAGCGCCACTGACGAGGAGAGAACGGCGCTATGCCGAAGAACAAGTCGCACAGCGGTGCCAGCAAGCGCTTCAAGGTCACCGGCTCCGGCAAGGTGCTCCGTGAGCGCGCCGGCAAGCGCCACCTGCTCGAGCACAAGTCGTCGCGCCTGACGCGTCGCCTCACCGGCAACGCCGAGATGGCCCCGGGCGACGCCAAGAAGATCAAGAAGCTTCTCGGCAAGTGAGCTTCGGGCGCATGAGCGCCTGAACTCGGACCGGGACCCAATCGATTTCGGGCCGTGTGAGTCCAACCACGGCCCCGCTACAAGGAGTTAACAAGTGGCACGCGTCAAGCGCGCAGTCAACGCGCACAAGAAGCGTCGGGCGATCCTCGAGCAGGCCAGCGGCTACCGCGGCCAGCGGTCGCGCCTGTACCGCAAGGCCAAGGAGCAGGTCACCCACTCCCTGGTCTACAACTACAACGACCGCAAGAAGCGCAAGGGCGACTTCCGTCAGCTGTGGATCCAGCGCATCAACGCCGCTGCCCGCGCCAACGGCATCACCTACAACCGCTTCATCCAGGGTCTGAAGGCCGCCAACATCGAGGTGGACCGCAAGATCCTCGCGGAGCTGGCCGTCAACGACGAGAACGCGTTCGCCGCGCTCGTCGAGGTCGCGCAGAAGGCGCTGCCGTCTGACGTCAACGCCCCGAAGGCCGCTGCCTGATCGGTGGGTCGCTGACCCTCACTCGGACCCGCAAGCCCTGGGGGGCTTGCGGGTCCGAGCGCTTCCGGCTCCCTCTCCACCCCGTACCTCCGAAAGTGAGTTCATGGCCGTCGCCCCCGAACTGATCTCTCCCCGTTCCCCCCGCGTCACCGCCGCCCGGCGGCTCGCCAAGCGGAACTTCCGGGGGAAGGAGCGGCTCTTTCTCGCCGAGGGGCCGCAGGCCGTGCGGGAGGCGGCCGGGCACCAGGGCACCCTCGTGGAGCTGTTCGCCACCGTCGAGGCCGCCGAGCGGTACGCCGACATCGTGGGGGAGGCCCGGAGCGCGGGCGCCCGCGTGCACCTGGCCGCCGAGGACGTCATCGCCGACATCTCGACGACCGTGACGCCGCAGGGAGTCGTCGGGGTCTGCCGGTTCCTGGACACCCCCTTCGAGGACATCCTCGCCGCCCGCCCCAAGCTCGTCGCCGTGCTCGCCCACGTCCGCGACCCCGGCAACGCGGGCACCGTGCTGCGCTGCGCCGACGCCGCCGGTGCCGAGGCGGTCGTGCTGACCGATGCGTCCGTGGACCTCTACAACCCCAAGTGCGTGCGCGCTTCGGTGGGTTCGCTGTTCCATCTGCCCGTCGCGGTGGGCGTGCCCGTGGAGCGGGCCGTCGAAGGGCTCAAGGACGCGGGTGTGCGGATCCTCGCCGCCGACGGGGCGGGCGAGGACGACCTCGACACCGAGCTCGACCGGGGCACGATGGGCACGCCCAGCGCCTGGGTGTTCGGGAACGAGGCATGGGGGCTCCCGGAGGAGACCCGCGCACTCGCCGACGCCGTGGTGCGCGTTCCGATCCACGGCAAGGCCGAGAGCCTCAACCTCGCGACGGCGGCAGCGGTCTGCCTCTACGCCTCCGCCCGTGCACAGCGCGCGGCGGGAGGGTGCCGCTCCGTCACCTCCAGCTAGTAGGGTGACGGCCTCGGGGGCGCTCCCCCGGAGCTGAGAGGTGGGGTACGGGGACATGGGTGTCGGCACCAGCAGACCACCGGGAGTGCGGGACGTACTGCGCCCTCCCGTGACCGGCCACGCCCCCGCCGTCCTCACCGGCCTCGGCCTCGACCCGGACGAGCTGCCCGACGGCCTCGTGGTCGCCGACGAACACGGCCGGGTGATCTGCTTCAACAAGGCCGCCACGCGCATCACTTCGGTGCCCGCGGGCGACGCCCTCGGCACCCCGCTGGAGCGCGCGCTGCCCCTGGAGGACCTCGAAGGCCGCCGCTGGTGGCAGCTCACCGACCCGTACGGCGGCCTGGCCATCCGGGTCGCCCAGCCCGAGCGCAATCTGCTGCTGCCGGGCGGCCGTGAGGTCCTCGTCTCCGCGCGCTACCTCCGCACCGCGCCCACCGGCCCCGTCCACCGCGTCGTCGTCTCCCTGCGCGACACCGAGGCCCGCCGCCGCACCGAGCGCAGCCACGCCGAGCTGATCGCCACCGTCGCCCATGAGCTGCGCTCCCCGCTGACCTCCGTCAAGGGCTTCACGGCGACGCTGCTCGCGAAGTGGGAGCGGTTCACGGACGACCAGAAGAAGCTGATGCTGGAGACCGTCGACGCCGACGCCAACCGCGTCACCCGCCTCATCGCCGAGCTCCTGGACATCTCCCGCATCGATTCCGGCCGCCTGGAGCTGCGCCGCCAGCCCGTCGACATCGCCGCCGCCGTCGGCCGCCACGTCCAGGCGTACGTGGCCGCGGGCCAGGACGCCGACCGCTTCCTCGTCCGCGTGCAGCAGCCCCTGCCCGACCTCTGGGCCGACCCCGACAAGGTCGACCAGGTGCTCAGCAACTTGCTGGAAAACGCGGTGCGCCACGGGGAGGGAACGGTCACCATTGACGTGGCGCCCTCGGCCACCCCGCGCGAGCGGGATCCCGCAGGCACGGCCGTGACCGTGAGCGACGAGGGCACCGGGATTCCGGAGGAGTCGATGGGCCGCGTCTTCACCCGCTTCTGGCGGGGCAGCAAGCGCGGCGGGACAGGACTGGGGTTGTACATCGTGAAGGGCATCGTGGAAGCGCACGGCGGCTCGATCACCGTCGGCCGCGCGCCCGGCGGCGGCGCCCAGTTCCGATTTACGTTGCCCGTGGGCACCCCGGCGTATCTGCTCTGATCCGCCCGAGCGCCGCCCGCGGGCTCAGTCACCTGCGTCACCCCCGTTAGACTCGTCCTTTGGCACGTTTGCGTCCCCTCATGTGGACGATTCGTCTCCGAGTCGTGGACGGGGACCATCAGCCAAGCCAACCGGAAGCACGGGAAGAGATGTCGGCACCGAACAAGTCGTACGACCCTGTCGAGGTCGAGGCACTGAAACCGGAAGAGATCGAGCGGATGCGGGACGAGGCGCTCGCCGCCTTCGCCGCCGCCGGTGACCTCGCCCAGCTCCAGGAGGCGAAGACCGCCCACACCGGCGGCACCTCGCCCCTGGCGCTCGCCAACCGCGAGATCGGCGCCCTGCCGCCGCAGGCCAAGGCCGAGGCGGGCAAGCGGGTCGGCATGGCCCGCGGCGCCGTCAGCAAGGCGCTCGCCGCCCGCCAGGCCGAGCTCGAGGCCGAGCGCGACGCCCGCGTCCTGGTCGAGGAGGCGGTGGACGTCACGCTGCCGTACGACCGCGTGGCGGCCGGTGCCCGGCACCCCCTGACGACGCTCTCCGAGCGCATCGAGGACATCTTCGTGGCCATGGGCTACGCGGTGGCCGAGGGCCCCGAGGCCGAGGCCGAGTGGTTCACCTTCGACGCCCTCAACATCGGCCCGGACCACCCGGCGCGCACCGAGCACGACACCTTCTTCGTCGAGGGTGCGGACGGCTCCGCGGACTCCGGCGTGGTGCTGCGCACGCACACCTCGCCCGTGCAGATCCGCTCGATGCTCAGCAGCGAGCCGCCGGTCTATGTGATCTGCCCGGGCCGCGTGTACCGCACGGACGAGCTGGACGCCACGCACAGCCCGGTCTTCCGCCAGGTCGAGCTGCTCGCCGTGGACGAGGGCCTGACCATGGCCGACCTCAAGGGCACCCTGGACCACATGGTCCAGTCGCTCTTCGGCGCGGGCATGGAGACGCGGCTGCGGCCGAACTTCTTCCCGTTCACCGAGCCGTCCGCCGAGATGGACATGGTCTGCTACGTGTGCCGCGGCGAGTCCGTCGGCAACCCCGACCGCCCCTGCCGCACCTGCTCCTCCGAGGGCTGGATCGAGCTCGGCGGCTGCGGCATGGTCAACCCGAAGGTGCTCGTCGCCTGTGGTGTGGACCCCGAGAAGTACAGCGGATTCGCCTTCGGGTTCGGCATCGAACGGATGCTGATGTTCCGCCACAACGTCGAAGACATGCGAGACATGGTCGAGGGTGACGCACGGTTCACCCGGCCGTTCGGGATGGAGATCTGATGCGGGTCCCGCTTTCCTGGCTGCGGGAGTATGTCGATCTCCCCGCCACCGAGACCGGCCGCGATGTGCAGGCCAAGCTCGTATCGGCAGGTCTCGAGGTCGAGACCGTCGAGCAGCTCGGCGCGGGCCTCAAGGGTCCGCTCGTCGTCGGCAAGGTCCTGACCATCGAGGAGCTGGAGGGCTTCAAGAAGCCGATCCGCTTCTGCACCGTCGACGTCGGCCAGGCCAACGGCACCGGTGAGCCGCAGGAGATCGTCTGCGGAGCCCGTAACTTCGCCGTCGGCGACAAGGTCGTCGTGGTCCTGCCCGGCGCCGTCCTGCCCGGCGACTTCGCGATCTCCGCGCGCAAGACGTACGGCAGGACCTCGCACGGCATGATCTGCTCCGGCGACGAGCTGGGCATGGGCGACGACGGCTCCGGCGGCATCATCGTGCTGCCGCCCGAGCACGAGGCCGGCACCGACGCCATCGAGCTGCTCGAGCTGGTCGACGAGGTCCTGGACATCGCCGTCACCGCCAACCGCGGCGACTGCCTGTCGATGCGCGGCGTCGCCCGCGAGGCCGCCATCGCGTACGGGCTGCCGCTGCGCGACCCGGCGCTCCTGGACGTGCCCGCGCCCAACTCCGCCGGCTACCCCGTGCAGATCGGCGACCCGCGCGGCTGCGACCGCTTCACTGCGCGCACCGTCACGGGCCTGCAGCCCGAGGCGCGCTCCCCGATCTGGCTGCAGCGCCGCCTGCAGAAGGTCGGCATGCGCCCGATCTCGCTCGCCGTCGACATCGCCAACTACGTGATGATGGAGCTCGGCCAGCCCCTGCACACCTACGACCGCTCGCGCATCGAGGGCACCATCGGCGTCCGCCGTGCCGAGCAGGGCGAGAAGTTCACCACGCTCGACGGCGCCCAGCGCGTCCTCGACGCCGGTGACCTGGTCATCACCGACGAGCGCGGCGCCATCGGCCTGGCCGGTGTGATGGGCGGCGCCAACACGGAGATCGCCGACGCCGTGGCGGACCCCGAGACGGGTGAGTTCCAGGGCACCCGCGAGGTCGTCGTCGAGGCGGCGCACTTCGACGCCGTCTCCATCGCCCGCACCGCGCGCCGCCACAAGCTGTCCTCCGAGGCGTCCAAGCGCTTCGAGCGCGGCGTCGACCCGCAGGCCGCGGCCGCCGCCGCGCAGCGCACCGTCGACCTGCTCGTGCTGCTCGCGGGCGGCACCGCGGACAGCGGGGTCACGGAGGTCATCGCGCCCACCGGGCCGCGCACGATCGCCATGCCCGCCGACCACCCGGACAAGGTCGCCGGAGTCGAGTACGGCCGCGAGACGGTCGTCCGCCGCCTCCAGCAGGTCGGCTGCGACGTGTACGGGCAGGACGACCTGACCGTCACCGTGCCCACCTGGCGTCCCGACCTCGGCGAGCCCAACGACCTCGCCGAGGAGGTCATCCGCCTGGAGGGCTACGAGAACCTCCCGTCGACCCTCCCCAAGCCCCCCGCGGGCCGTGGCCTGACCGAGCGCCAGCGCCTGCACCGCCGGGCCGGGCGCGCCCTGGCCGCCGCGGGCTACGTGGAGGCGCTCAACTACCCGTTCGTCGGCGAGCAGGTCTTCGACCAGCTGGGCCTGGAGGCGGACGACACCAACCGCCGCGTGGTGAAGCTCGCCAACCCGCTCAACGACGAGGAGCCCGCGCTCCGCACGTCGCTGCTGCCGGGCCTGCTCACCGCGGTCCGCCGCAACGAGGGCCGCGGCAGCCACGACCTGGCGCTCTTCGAGACGGGCCTGGTCTTCCACCCTCGCGAGGAGCAGCTCGTCGCCGCGAGCCTCCCGGTCGACCGCCGTCCCACGGACGAGGAGATCGCGGGCCTCGACGCCGCGCTGCCCGAGCAGCCCCGGCACCTCGCCGCCGTCCTCACGGGCGCCCGCGAGCAGGCCGGCTGGTGGGGCAAGGGCCGCCCGGCCGACTGGGCGGACGCCGTCGAGGCGGCCCGGCTGGTGGCCCGCGAGGCCGGCGCTGAACTCATCGTCCAGCAGGGGCAGTACGGCCCCTGGCACCCGGGCCGCTGCGCCGAGCTGCGGGTGTTCCTGGAGAGCGCCGAGGGCCCGGAGGGCGAGCAGGGCAACCTGGTCACCATCGGGCACGCGGGCGAGCTGCACCCGCGCGTCACCAAGGCGTTCGGGCTCCCGGCCCGCACCTGCGCGATGGAGCTCGACCTCGACCTGCTCGGCGAGGCCGGGGAAGGGACCGTCAAGGCCCCGCACATCTCCACCTTCCCGGTGGCCACGCAGGACGTCGCGCTCGTCGTCGACCAGGAGGTCCCGGCCGCCGTGGTCGAGGCGTACCTGCGCGACGGCGCCGGTGAACTCCTCGAGTCCATCCGCCTGTTCGACGTCTTCGAGGGCGAGCAGCTCGGCGCGGGCAAGAAGTCGCTCGCGTACGCGCTGCGCTTCCGCGCCGACGACCGGACGCTGACCGTCGACGAGGCGACCGCGGCCCGGGACGCCGCCGTGGCGCGCGCGGCCGAGGTGACCGGGGCGGTGCTGCGCGGGGCATAGTCACCCGGCGTAGTCAACGCGCCCCCGTGCAGACGGGATTGAAGAGGGACGTACCTGGACCATCGGGTACGTCCCTCACTCGTTTGAGTGACAAGTGCGGCCTCTCTGGCCCGATCGGTCCAGGTGGTCGACAGAATCAATCCGGCCAATAGCGGCCGGACTGCTCGCTGAACAGGGCCTAGGGGGGCCATCGGCATGATCCGTATCAAGCCTCGCTCTCCTCACCGGGCGAGGCACCGGGCCCGGTTCCGGAGGAAGATCACCACCAGGGTCTCCCGTATCCCCCGTATCGAACCGAAGCGGGCCCGGCGGGCGCTCACCCTCGGGCTCCCCACGGTCTGGGGCGCGTTCGCGATCACCTACAAGCTCGCCTGCCCGCTGGCCCAGCAGAACGGCCTGGGGGCACGCATCGTCACCAGCGCGGTCTTCTTCGTCGTCGGCACCGGCCTGATACTGCACGTACGGCGGGCGCTGCAGCGGGAGTTGCGGCAGCTGCGCGAGGTCGCGGGCGCCGCACAGAACACCTTGCTCCGTCCGCTGCCGCCGCGCATCGAGGGCCTCGGCATCGCGGCCGGCCGGCTCTCCGCGTCGGACGGCGCCTCCGTCGGCGGCGATCTCTACGAGGTCGTGGCCACCGACCACGGGGTGCGGGTGATCATGGGCGATGTGCGCGGGCACGGTCTCGCCGCCATCGCCACCGTCGCCGCCGTGCTCGGCTCCTTCCGCGAGGCCGCCCACGACGAACCCGAACTGCCGCTGGTGCTGCGCCGGTTGGAGCGGGCCCTGGCGCGTCACCTGAGGGAGCGCTCCCGCGCGGAGCACCCGGCGGGCGGCGGTGTGGTCTCCGACTGCCCGCTGGGCGAGGAGTTCGTGACGGTCCTGCTCCTGGAGATCGGCGCGGACGGCGAGGTGTCCGCGCTGAACTGCGGTCACCCCTGGCCGTACCGCCTGGGCAGCCGGGCCGAGCAGCTCCCCGGCGGGGAACCGCTGCCGCCGCTCGGGCCCTTCCCGCTCCCCGCCGAGCTGCCGGTGCTGCCCTGCGGTCCGCTGCTGCCGGGCGAGACCCTGGTGCTGCACACGGACGGGATCGAGGACGCGCGCGACGCGGACGGCCGGTTCTTCCCGCTGCAGAGCGCGCTCACCGAAGCGGTGCGCGGCCAGTCGACGGCGCCGGAGTCGCTGATCCGCTCGGTCTACGCCGAACTGCTGCGCCACACCGGCAAGTTGCCCACCGACGACGCCGCGCTCCTGGTGCTGCGCAACGAGCGCAGACGCGTACCCGTGCAGCACTCCGAGCCCGTGCACCGGGCCCGCACGCTGAGTTGAGGGATCCCGGACTCCGGGGCTCCGGGCCCGACCGGCGCGCGCCGCCCGTCCCGCCGTGGAGTGTCGGGCAGACCGGCGGGCACGGGCGGCGCCAGAGTGGGCCGCCGCGCACTTCGAGGGGGGAGCCGACGGCCCCGCCGGCCTCCTTGTGAGGCACCTCAGTCAACCGATCGCGCCCCAGCCGCGACAGCGCGTGCACTCACCGGATGCGGGCATTCCGTTCACACCCCGTGTGAAGCCACCTCAACTAGGCTGGCCGGACCGAGCCATCGGAGGGCACCATGCAGCCCAACACCCTGCTCGACGCGATACTCGACGAAGCCGGAATCTCCCACGCGGGCCTCGCCGCCCACGTCAACCACGCCGGCAAGGCCAGAGGTCTCGCGCTGAGGTACGAACACACGGCCGTCGCCCGCTGGCTGAAGGGGCAGCGGCCGCGCGGCCAAGTCCCCGATCTCATCTGCGAAGTGCTCGCCGCCCGTCTCCAACGCCCCGTCACCCTCGATGACATCGGCCTCGGCGTGCCCGGCGTGCCGGCCGCCCGCTTCGGCGCCGCCGCCTCCTCCACGCTCTCCGGCTTCGTGGAGCGGGCCACCGCCCTGTGGCGCTCGGACCAGCAGCAGCGGCCGCACCTCCTGGGCGCGCCCGCGGTCACCGGAACGCCCGCCGTGATGCCCGTATGGGAGTGGGAGAACCCGCCGGAGGACGTGGACGTGTCGCGCGGCGGGCGCCACCCCGTCAGCACGGCCGACATCGACATGATGCGGGCGGCCCGCGCCCACTACGAGCAGATGTACCGCAAGACAGGGGGCATCGCGACGCGCAGCCGGATCGTCGGCTTCCTCAACTCCGAGGTGGCGCCGCTGCTCCGGGGCAGCTACACGGACGCGACCGGGCGCCAACTGCACCGTTCCACCGGCGGGTTGGTGGCCATCGCGGGGATCTGCGCCTATGACTCGGACGCCCACGGCCTCGCCCAGCGCTACTTCCACCAGGCGCTGCGGCTCGCCAAGGCCAGCGGGGACAGGGGACTCGGCGCCTATGTCATCGCCCTGCTCGTCAACCAGTCGCTGTTCATGCGCGAGTACCGCCAGGCCGTCGCCTTCGCGGAGGCCGCCCTGCGCGCCGCGGGCCGCGACATCACCCCCGCCCTCGCCTCCGACCTGTACGCGATGCAGGCCAAGGCGTACGCGCACCTGGGCGACGGCAGCAGCGCGCTGTCCTGCATCCGGCGTGCCGAGGCCGCGGCCGACCGGATCAGCCGCGGCCGGGAGCCGGACGAGACCGGCTATGTCCAGCCGGGCCTGGTCAACGTACAAGTGGCGGAGGCACTTCTGAGCCTCGGCGACCTGACCGGGGCGCGCGAACACGCCGCGGCGGCCGTGGACACCCCGGCGCACGACCGGGGCCGGGTGCACCGCCTCGCGATGCTCAGCCAGATCGAACTGCGCCAGGGAAACACCGACGAGGCGGTGGCCACGGCGGTGGAAATGGCAGAACAGGCACGGGGGATGGAGTCGCAGCGGCTGCGCGACCGGCTGCGCGCGGTGCGCGAACATCTCGTACGCAGCGACTGCGCCGGCACGGCCGAGGCGGCCGAACTCATCGACGGCGCCCTGCGCGTTCCGCTGTAGGTCGGCGCGCGTTCTGTTTCACGGGGGGTGCTCCGGAGGCCATCCGGCGCTGTGCGCACACGCTGCTCCGAACACTCTGCTGCTGCGATATTGCCATCTACCCGGCGGAAGGTGGCAGAACCGTGCAGTGGACGAAACAGAGCGAACAAACTGTGTATGGAAATCGATGGTTCACGGTCAATCTCGCAGATGTCGAGTTGCCCGACGGCCGGCACCTCGATCACTTCCTGATACGGCTGCGGCCCGTCGCCGTGGCCACCGTCGTCAACGACGCCAACGAGGTGCTGCTGCTGTGGCGGCACCGCTTCATCACGGACAGCTGGGGCTGGGAACTCGCGGCGGGCGTCGTAGAGGACGGCGAGGACATCGCGTACGCGGCGGCACGGGAGATGGAGGAGGAGACCGGCTGGCGGCCGGGACCGCTGCGGCACCTGATGAGCGTCGAGCCCTCGAACGGGCTCACCGACGCCAAGCACCACATCTACTGGTCCGACGAAGGGACGTACATCGGCCACCCCGAAGACGACTTCGAGTCGGACCGCCGCGAGTGGGTCCCGCTCAAGCTGGTCCCCGACATGGTGGCCCGCGGCGAGGTTCCGGCCGCCAACATGGCCGCGGCCCTGCTCCTCCTGCACCACTTGCGCCTCGGTCAGGACGGGCGCTAGCGGCATGGCCCCGCTAGCGGCCGAGCGCCTGCCAGATCGATACGGCGAGTGCTCCGACCGCCGCGAGCGCGACGATGGCGGGCAGCGGCCAGCGGGTGTTCTCCAGGGCGGTGACCCGAGTGATCAGGGCCTCCTGGTTCCTGACGCTCTGTTCGTCGTGCTGGGTGAGCAGCGCAAGCCGTCCGTCGACGCGGGCCAGGCCCACATCCAGGTTGCGCCGTAACTCAGCGAGTTCTTCCGGGACCACGGGATGGTCGGGATCGGCGATCACGGGATCCGCTCCTTTCTGTAGTCGTCCATCCCCCTGATGCGCACCGAAAGTCAACTCGCCTGGTGGGCGCGGCGGGAGCGTGTGCGAGAGGCATATGCGAGCCCATTGCGCACACGGTGTGTGAACGCCACGGGCCCGGCACTCGTGAGAGTGCCGGGCCCGTGGCGTTCTGTCGCTTTCTGTCTTTACGCTCTGTGGTCAGCCGTACGGCTCCCCACGCGGTTCAGGCGTACGCGATCAGGCGTACGTGTAGAAGCCCGAGCCGGACTTCCGGCCGAGGCGGCCCGCGTCGACCATGCGCTGCAGGAGCGGGGGAGCGGCGTACAGCGGCTCCTTGTACTCGGCGTACATGGAGTCGGCGACCGAGGCGACCGTGTCCAGGCCGATCAGGTCGGCGAGCTTGAGCGGGCCCATCGGGTGGGCGCAGCCCAGCTCCATGCCGTTGTCGATGTCCTCGCGGCTGGCGATGCCCGACTCGAACATCCGGATCGCGGAGAGCAGATACGGGATGAGCAGGGCGTTGACCACGAAGCCCGAGCGGTCCTGGGCGCGGATCGCGTGCTTGCCGAGGACCTTCTCGACCAGGACCTGGGCGCGGCTGATGGTGCCCTCGGACGTGGTGAGGGCCGGGATCAGCTCGACGAGCTGCTGCACCGGGGCCGGGTTGAAGAAGTGGATGCCGATGACCTGGTCGGGGCGGGACGTCGCGACGGCCAGCTTCACCAGGGGGATCGAGGAGGTGTTGGAGGCGAGGATCGCGTCCTGACGGGTCACGACCTGGTCGAGGACCTGGAAGATCTCGGTCTTGACCTGCTCGTTCTCCACGACGGCCTCGATCACCAGGTCGCGGTCGGCGAACTCGCCGAGGTCCGTGGTGAAGGAGAGCCGGTCAAGGGCCGAGTCCCGCTCCTCGTCGGAGATCTTGCCGCGCTCCGCGGCCTTGGTCAGGGAGTTGTACAGCCGCGTGCGGCCGATCTCCAGGGCCTCACCGGTGGTCTCCGCGACCTTCACATCCAGTCCGGAGCGGGCGCAGACCTCCGCGATCCCGGCGCCCATCTGGCCACAGCCCACCACTCCGACGCGCGTGATATCGGTCATGGAGTCGGTCACCTCGTGCCTTTCACTGATCAACGGGGCCGGCAGGTCCCCCGTACGGTTGCGGTGCCTGCCCGGGGAGCATGGTCAAGCGCCCCCTCGGCCGTGAACGTTACTCCGCAACCTCAGGTGCATGCGGGGCCGGGTCGGGCATGCTGTCCTCTGCGGCCGTGGTGGCGGCGGGAGTTCGGACTCAGGGGGGCGACTCGATGAGGCGTATGTCACGCAGAGGCTTCGCGCTGACGGCGGCCGCGACGGTGGCGGGGCTCGCCACGGCCGGGGACGCGGCAGCCGCCGGGGCCGGGGCGCGGGGGTGGCCGCGGCGCGAGATGCGCGGGATGTGGGTGGCGAGCGTCGCCAACCGCGACTGGCCCTCCAAGCCCGGCCTGCCCGCGGCACAGCAGCGCGCCGAGCTCCTCGCCTACCTGGACACGGCGGTGCGCCGCAGGCTCAACACCGTGATCTTCCAGGTCCGGCCCACCGCCGACGCGCTCTGGCCCTCGCCGTACGAGCCGTGGTCGGAGTACCTCACCGGCGTGCAGGGCCAGGACCCGGGCTGGGACCCGCTGGGCACCGCCGTCCGCGAGGCCCACCGGCGCGGGCTCGAGCTGCACGCCTGGTTCAACCCGTTCCGCGTCGCCAACCACACGGACCCCTCCCGCCTGGTCCCCACGCACCCGGCCCGTGTGCACCCCGACTGGATCGTGCCGTACGGCGGCAAGCTCTACTACAACCCGGGGCTCCCCGAGGTCCGGGCCTTCGTCCAGGACGCGATGCTGGACGCGCTGCGCCACTACGCGATCGACGCGGTGCACTGGGACGACTACTTCTACCCGTATCCGGTGGCGGGCCAGGTCTTCGACGACGACGCGGCCTACGCGCGCTACGGCGGGGGCTTCCCGGACCGGGCGGCCTGGCGGCGGGACAACATAGACCGCCTGGTGCGGGAGATGTCGGTGCGGGTGAAGAAGGTGAAGCGGGGCGTCGACTTCGGGATAAGCCCCTTCGGTGTCTGGCGCAACGCCTCGACCGACCCGCTCGGCTCGGACACCCAGGCCGGGGTGCAGACCTACGACAACCTCCACGCGGACACCCGCGGCTGGGTCAAGAAGGGCTGGCTCGACTACATCTGTCCGCAGCTGTACTGGAACATGGGCTTCGCCGTCGCCGACTACGCGAAGCTGGTGCCGTGGTGGTCGGACGTGGTGCGCGGCACGGGCGTGCGGCTCTACGCGGGCGAGGCGCTGTACAAGGCGGGCGACCCGGCGCAGCCCCCGGCCTGGCAGGACCCGGCGGAGCTGTCCCGGCACCTGACGTACGCCGATGGCTTCCGGCAGGTGCGCGGGCACGTCTTCTTCTCGGCCAAAGAGGTCACCGTCGACAGGATCGGCGCGATGGCGCGGGTGGTCGCTGATCACTATCAAGAACCGGCCCGGCCGCCGCGCTGAGAGAGGACTAGGACCTGTCCGGCGGATCTTGCCGCGGTCGCGGGCTGTTCCACGCCGATCTGCGGCGTTGTCGTCGGTTGCCAACGCTCCGCGTTGTCGCCCTCCTCCGCCTTGCATCTCGACGCACCACAGCCCGCTCACCAGCGACGGACGGCACAGCTCGGAATCATGCGGCCTGATCCGCCGGACAGGCCCTAGCCCTCGTCGTCGGCGAAGGGCCGCACCACCGTGTCGGGGCCCGGCGACATCAGCGTCTCGTGGCCGTCCTCGAAGCGGACGCGGTACGGCGGCCCGCCGTTCTGGCCGAGGACCTCGATGACCTCCGCAGTTCGGTCGTGCTGTCCGACGATCCTGCCGTGCACCAACAGCCGGTCACCCACGGATGCCTGCATGGGGACTGCCCTCCTCGGCCCGTCTCATGGTGGCGTTGTGTGGCGGTAAGTGTACGGCTGGTGGCGGGAGTTGGGACCGGCTCAGCCGCGGGCACGTTGGGTCACCGCGATGCAGATGAGCACGGCGGCCGCCGTGATGGGCGCGGCCACGGTGAGGTGCTCGCCGAGCAGGAACACCGACCAGACGAGGGTCAACAGCGGCTGGGCGAGCTGGAGTTGGCTGGCCTTGGGGATGCCGATCAGGCCCATGCCCTTGTACCAGACGACCAGGCCGAGGAACTGTGAGCCCGCCGCCACCCACAGCAGCCCCGCCACCGCGTGCCCGGTCAGCTGCACCGGCTCGTACGCGAGCGCGACCGCCGCACCGGTCACGGCGAGCGGCAGGCACAGCACGAGCGCCCAGGAGATGACCTGCCAGCCGGGCATGACCGAGGCGAGCCGGCCGCCCTCGGTGTAGCCCGCCGCGCAGATCAGCAGTGCCCCGAAGAGATACAGGTCGGCGCGGGTGAGGGCGCCGCCGCTCTGCTGCACGGTGAAGGCGATCACCGCCGCCGCGCCCACGCACGCGGCGACCCAGAACGTCCGCGAGGGGCGGGCGCCCGTGCGCAGCGACGAGAGCACGGCCGTGGTCAGCGGCAGCAGGCCCACCACGACCGCCGAGTGCGCGGTCGTCGCTGTCTCCAGGGCGAGCGTGGTGAGTATCGGGAAGCCGAGCACCACCCCGGCGCCGACGACCGCGAGTCCGCCCCAGTGCCGCCGCTCGGGCACCGGCACCCGCAGGGCGAGCAGGCAGGTGCCCGCGATGACGGCGGCGAGAACGCTGCGCACGCTGACCAGGGACCACGGGCCGAAGCCTTCGAGGCCCCAGGCGGTGGCGGGGAAGGTGAGCGAGAAGGAGGTGACGCCGAGGGCGGCGAGGAGGGTGCCGGTGCGGTGGCGGCGGGCGCGGGCGGCGAGGTCGTCGGCCGCGCTGACTCCCGCTTCCGCGGCTCCGACGCGGGCTCCGGTTGCAGTGGCCCCGACCTCGGTGGCTCCGGCCCCGGTGGCTCCGGCCCCGGTGGTCCCGGCGGCGGGGCGGCCGCCGTTGACCGCTATCCCGGTTTCTTCGGTAGTGCTACTGTGCGCTCTCATGAACCACGGTAGCAGTGTGGGTGAGTTGGCGAAACAGCTGAGAAACGAGTTGGACCGCTACTCTCCAGGTGGAAAGCTGCCGTCGAGCCGGGCGCTGGTCGAGCGCTTCCGGGTGAGCCCCGTGACGGTGTCCCGGGCGCTCGCCCAGCTCGCCGCCGAGGGGCTCGTGGTGACCCGGCCGGGCGCGGGCGCGTTCCGGGCCGAGGAGCGCGCGGCCGCGGAGCCCGCGGGGGACACCTCCTGGCAGGAGGTCGCGCTCAGCGCCGACGCCGCCGCCGAACTGGTGCCGCGCGCCGTCGACGCCTCCGCCGTCCTGGTCACGCTCACCACCCCGCCGACCGGCGTCATCGAGCTCAGCGGAGGCTATCTGCACCCCTCGCTCCAGCCCGAGCGGGCCATGGCCGCGGCGCTCGCGCGGGCCGGCCGGCGCCCCGGCGCCTGGGGGCGCCCGCCCATCGACGGGCTGCCGGAGCTGCGCGAGTGGTTCGCGCGCGGCATGGGCGGGGCGCTCACGGCCGCCGAGGTGCTGATCACGGCGGGCGGCCAGAGCGCGCTCACCACCGCCCTGCGCGCCCTCGCCCCGCCCGGCTCGCCGGTCCTGGTCGAGTCGCCCACCTACCCCGGCCTGCTGGCCATCGCCCGCGCCGCGGGACTGCGCCCGGTACCGGTACCGGTGGACACCGACGGCGTCCGCCCCGACCTGCTCGCCGCCGCGCTCAAGGCGACCGGCGCGCGGGTGTTCGTCTGCCAGCCGCTGTTCCAGAACCCGACGGGGGCGGTGCTCTCCGCCGAGCGCCGCCCCGAGGTCCTGCGCATCGCCCGCGAGGCGGGGGCCTTCGTCGTCGAGGACGACTTCGTACGGCGACTGGTCCACGAGGACGCCGGGCCGCTGCAGCGCCCGCTCACCGAGGACGACCACGACGGCGTCGTCGTGCACGTCTGCTCGCTCACCAAGGCGACCTCGCCGAGCTTCCGGGTCAGCGCCCTCGCCGCCCGCGGTCCCGTCCTGGAGCGGCTGCGCGCGATCCAGGTCGTCGACCACTTCTTCGTGCCCAGGCCGCTGCAGGAGGCGGCCCTGGAGCTCGCCGGGTCCCCGGCCTGGCCGCGCCATCTGCGCAACGTGGCGGGGGAGTTGCAAAGCCGCAGGGACACCCTGGCCGCCGCGGTGCGCCGCCGCCTCCCCGAGCTCGCCCTGCCGCACGTCCCGGCGGGCGGCTACCACCTGTGGCTGCGCCTGCCCGACGGCACCGACGAGGCCGCCTTCGTCGCGGCGGCCCTGCGGGCGGGCGTCGCCATCGCCCCCGGCCGTCCCTACTTCGCCGCCGAACCCCCGGCCGCCCACGTGCGGTTGAGCTTCGGGGCGGCGTCCGGCGCCGCCGAGCTGGGGGAGGGGGTGGAGCGGCTGCGGGGGGCCTGGGAGGCGGTGCGGGGCGGCCGTGAAAGGCTCACGTCATGACGGACAGCACCCCATCACCTGGGCCCCGGCTCCCCGAGGGATACGAGTTCACCGCCGACTCCGAGCGCATCGACGTCGACCGCGTGCACGCCTGGCTCTCCACCGACGCGTACTGGGCCCTCGGGCGCACGCGCGAGAAGCAGGCGGCGGCGATGCGGGGTTCGCTCAACTTCGGGGTGATCGACCGGAGTTCAGGGCTCTTGGTGGCGTATGCCCGGGTTCTCACCGATGAGGCCACGTTCGCCTGGCTCTGCGATGTGTACGTGGACCGGGAAGCCCGCGGCAAGGGGCTCGGCGTCGCGCTCGTGGCCGCCGTACGGGAGTGGCTCGAACCGCTCGGCCTGCGGCGGATGCTGCTCGCGACCGGGGACGCGCACGGGGTGTACGAGAAGGTGGGCTTCACCGCGCTGCCCAAGCCGGAGCAGTGGATGGTGCTGCACTTCGACGAGTCCTGATCCGCAGGACAGCCCCCGGGGCTCCCCGGGGCTCCCCGGGCTCCTGGTGACGGCGTGAGGAATTCCGCACTCGCGGGGAAACCTTGACCTCGCGCCCCACGAACCCCACGATCACCGCATGCACGCTCGCGTCACACTCATCGCCGCCGCCCGCAGCGCCTCGCTGCTCGCGGAGCGCTTCGACGACGACCGGCCCCTCGACCAGGCCGGCTGGCACGAGGTGCAGCGCGCCGCCCCCGCGCTCCTGCCGCTCGGCGTGGCCGAGCTGCGCTACTGCTCGCCCACGCCGCGCAGCCGGGCCACCGGCGACGCCCTCGGTTTCGCCCCGCTCGCCCAACCGGCGCTGCGGGACTGCGACATGGGGCGCTGGCGCGGCCTGACCCTCGCCGAGGTGACCGCCCGCGAACCGGCCGCCGTCGACGCCTGGCTGGGCGATCCGCGCTCGGCCCCGCACGGCGGTGAGTCGCTGCTCGGCTTCATCTCCCGGGTCGGCGGCTGGCTCGACACCCGGCCGGTCGGCGACGGCAGCCGGGTCCTCGCGGTCGCCGAGCCCGCCGTGGTGCGGGCCGCGCTCGTCTACGCCCTGAAGGCGCCCCCGTCCTCGTACTGGAACATCGACGTGCGCCCCCTGGCGACGGTCTCCCTCACCGGCCACGGCGGCCGCTGGAACCTCCGCCTGGACGCGGCGGCGGCAGACCGGAGCGGGACCGCCCCGCTGTAGCGGTCTCGGACAGGACGGACGGGCTCAGCCCGCGCGGGCCGAGCGGCGCGGCCACTCCCACGCACCGCCCTCGTAGTACCGCTCCAGGACCGACAGGTGCGGCTCCGGGTCGAGGCCGCGGCCCGCCAGCCACTCCCCGTCGTCGTACGTGCCCCGGTAGGCCGCGAGGCCGTCCCCGGCGACCATCACCACCGTGCCCCGGCCGCCCGACTCCCGCAGCCGCGTGGCCAGATGGCAGGCGCCCCATAAGCCCGCGCCCGCCGCCGGGCCCACCGCGAGGCCCGCGTGGGCGTTCAGCCACTGCATGCCCGCGATGCTCGCCGCGTCCGGCACCGGGATCACCAGGTCGATGACGTCCGGCCGGAACTCCGGTTCGGTGCGCGGCCGGCCGAGCCCCGGGATGTGCGAGGGCAGCCCCGTCATGAAGTCGTCCACGTCGCTCACCCAGGCCGGGAAGTACGCGGAGTGCTCCGAGTCGACCACCGCGAGCCGGGTGGGCAGCGCGTCGTCGAGGATGCGCCGCCCGATGAGCGCCGACGTCACGCCCGTCGCCGCGCCGACGACCACCCAGGCGGGCGGCCGCGTCCGGGGCAGCAGTTCGTCGGCGAGGGTCGGCGCGGGGCAGTCCGCGAGGGTCGCCGCGGCGCCGGGGGTGAAGTGGTCGAGGAAGAACCCGTCGACGGTGCGGGCCAGTTGGCGCGCCTCGTCCTGGACGCCCGCGGGCGGCGCCGTCGCGTCGAGCACCCGGCCCCCGTACGCCTGGACGCGCTCGCGCAGGGAGCACGGGGTCCGCCGCGGCATGAGCGCGACGAAGCCGACGCCGATGACGCGGGCGAAGTAGGCCCCGGCGACCGCCACCGCCCCGCCCGTCGCCACCACCACCGTGCCGCCCCTGCGCAGTTCGCCGCGGCGCACCGCCGCCACCAGGAGCGCGCGCACCAGCCGGTGCTTGATGCTGCCGGTGGGCTGCGCCGATTCGTCCTTCACCCGGATCCGGACCCGGCGGTCGGCGCCGACGGGAACAGGCAGCGTGGCCAGGGGCGTCGGTCGCGCGTCCGCGACCAGGAGGCGGACGGCGTGTGCCGCCCAGGCGTTCTCGTTGCCGCTGGCGCTGTCCTTCATGTCGTCTATGATCCTCGCCCCGCCGGACGGGTTCCCCGCCGCTTGGCAGAGAGTCGACGCTGCTTGGCAGAGAGTCGACGGGCTTGGAGGCGCGAGGGCTCCGGTGTGGCCGAGGAGTGGACCTCTTATGAGCTCTGCGTGTTGTCCCGGGTGCAGTCCGTCGTCAGGACCAGGTCCTTTGCGGGGCCGCGGACCCGCCATCGCATGTGCCAGTGGCCCTCGTCCTGGACCTCGAACTCGCCTTTGTAGAGGTCCTGGGCGCAGGGGTGGTCGGCCGTGTGACGGCCCGACCGGAGGTCCAGGTCGTGGAAGGGGCGGCCGTCCGTGAAGCGCACCAGGGCCGTGCCCTGTTCCACACCTGGCTCAAAATCGAGGGTCCGCTCGGCCGGTCGCGGGGTGCCCTGCCAGACGAAGGTGCCGGACTCGTGCTGGCGGAGGCGGCCGCCGCCGTCGGGAGTGAAGCGGACCGTGCCGGTGAAACGGCCCTCGGCGCCGGTCGACAGGTCCCGCACCGTCCGCTCGACCCGCCACGTACCGGCGAGATACGCGAGCACGTCGGGCACGGGGAAGGGGGCGGCGCGGCCGGTCACGGGGCACCCCACCCGGTCTCGGCGGCCCATCGCTGCGCCCCGGCCATCAGCACCTCGGTGGCCGGGGCCTTGATCTGCCCGTAGTCCTCGAGCGTGGACACGCTGTGCGCGAGCCGCCGCTTGAAGGCGCCCCACGCGGCCCGCGCCGCCGCGTCCGCGCGCAGATAGTCGCGGAACAGCAGCGCGTACTGCGAGCCGTAGCCACCGTGGACGCGCAGATGGACGTTGCAGCGGCGGCCGCCGACCGGCGGGGCGAAGACCAGCTTGTGGGAGCGGTGCCCGAAGGAGAGCTCCGAGCGGTTCCAGGGCTCCGGCCGGCACCGGAACCCGATCGCGGTCAGCAGCGGCACGGACCGCGCCTCGTCCAGGGCGCGCATCCGCACCTGTACGTCGATGCAGTCCTTGGCCGCGAGCCCCGGCACGGAGGTGGAGCCGACGTGGTCGACGCCGACCGCGAGCTCCCCGAGCACGGGCCGCAGCTGCGCGGCGACGTCCTCGAACTCGCCTGGCCACGTGTCCTTGTAGTCCACGACCGAGAGGGGGTGGGCGGACTCGTCGGGGAAGGGCATGCCCGCAGGCTACGCGTCCCGCCCGGACGGGGGCGAGCACGTGATCGCCCCCGTCCGGCGGCCGCGGCCCGCCGCTCAGCGGCCGACAGCCCGTGTCTCAGCGGTCGGCAGCCGCTCCTCAGCGGTCGATGACGGAGAGGCTGCCCTCGTCGTAGCGCGCCCCGGCGACCTGCCCCACGGGCGCCGCCGCGTCGATCGCGGCGAGCTCGGCGGCCGAGAGCTCGACACCGAGGGCGCCCAGGTTCTCCTCCAGGTACGTGGTGCGCCGGGTCCCCGGGATCGGCACCACGTCGGCGCCCTGGTGCTGGACCCAGGCGAGCGCGAGCTGGCCCGCCGTGACGCCCTTCTCGGCGGCGAGGGCCTCCAGGGCGTCCACGATGGCGAGGTTGCGTTCGAGGTTGCCGTCGGCGAAGCGGGGCTGGGTGCGCCGCAGGTCGTCCGCGGGCAGCCCCTCGACGGAGGTGTAGCGGCCGGTCAGGAAGCCCCGGCCGAGCGGCGAGAACGGCACGATGCCGACGCCGAGTTCACGGCAGACCGGGACGATCTCGGCCTCCAGGTCCCGGGTCCACAGCGACCACTCGCTCTGCAGCGCGGCGATGGGATGCACCGCGTGGGCCCGCCGGACCGTGCGGGCGCTCGCCTCCGAGAGCCCGAGATGACGCACCTTCCCGGCCCGCACCAGCTCGGCCATCGCCCCGACGGTCTCCTCGATCGGCACGCCCTGGTCCACCCGGTGCAGGTAGTACAGGTCGATGTGGTCGACGCCGAGCCGCCGCAGCGAGGCGTCGCACGCCTCGCGCACGTACGCGGCGTCGCCCCGGATGTGCGCGGGCTCGCCCAGCTTGTTGGCGAAGCCGAACTTGGTTGCCACGACGGCCTGTTCGCGCCGTGCCCCGGCGAGCGCCCGGCCGAGCAGCCGCTCGTTGTGCCCCGCCCCGTAGAAGTCCGAGGTGTCGAGGAGGCTGACGCCGAGGTCGAGGGCGTGGTGGATCGTCGCGACGGACTGGGTGTCGTCCGAGGCGCCGAAGCCATGGCTCATCCCCATGCAGCCGAGGCCCTGCGCGGAGACGGTGAGTGCGCCGAGGCGGCGGGCGGGGACGCTGCTGGTCATGCGGGTTCCTCCTGGCGGTGCTTGGTGCTTGGTGCTGTGGGCCTGACTCCGGTGCCGACCGTAGGAGTTGGAGCGCGCTCGAAGTCAAGCCCACGAGGAGGAGCCCTCGGCAGAGCGAGGAGGAGCCCTCGGCAGAGGGGGAAAGGGGTGGCAGGGGGCGATCAGGCCCCGTCCGCCGCCGCGCGCAGCGCCGCCACGTCGAGCTTCTTCATGCCGAAGATCGCCGTCATGACGCGCTGGTTGCGGGCCGGGTCGGGGTCCGCCATCAGCTCGCCGACGATGGCCGGGACGACCTGCCAGGACAGCCCGAACTTGTCCTTGAGCCAGCCGCAGGGGCCCTCCTCGCCGCCGTCCTCGGTGAGCTTGGACCAGTAGTGGTCGACCTCTTCCTGGTCGGCGCAGTCGATGGTCAGCGAGACGGCCTCGTCGAAGGTGAACTCGGGGCCGCCGTTGAGTGCGATGTAGGGCTGCCCGTCGAGCTCGAAGTCGACGGTCAGGACGGAACCGGCGGGCCGGGGAGCGCCCTCCCCGTAGTGGGAGATGTGGTTGATCTTCGAGTTCGGGAAGACCGAGACGTAGAACTCGGCGGCCTCCTGGCCCTTGGTGTCGAACCAGAGGCAGGGCTTGATCGCGGGCATGGCTGGCTCCTCTTCCTGGAGAGTGCTCTCATATGGCGAACGGTTCGAGCAGACGCCGCTGCCATGGGTGGCGGACGCTTCTGCCGTCGGACAGCGGCGATTCCTTCGCCAGTACTGACCGTCCCGCCGCCCGGAACTCATCGCCACCGGAGCAAGAACTCGCTTTGCATAAACGTGCAGGTCTGCGTATAGTCATGCCATCCAAGAGGGAAGGTTCCATGGTGGTACGCGCAGCAGTGGCAGGGGCGAGCGGATACGCGGGCGGCGAATTGCTGCGCCTGCTCCTCGTCCACCCCGAGGTGGAGATCGGCTCCCTGACCGGCAACTCGAACGTGGGCCAGCGCCTCGGCGCGCTGCAGCCGCACCTGCTGCCGCTGGCCGACCGCGTGCTCGAGCCGACCACGGCCGAGGTCCTCGCCGGTCACGACGTCGTGTTCCTCGCGCTGCCGCACGGGCAGTCCGCCGCCGTCGCCGAGCAGCTCGGCCCGGATGTCCTCGTGGTCGACATGGGCGCCGACTTCCGGCTCAAGGACGCGGGCGACTGGGAGAAGTTCTACGGCTCGCCGCACGCCGGGACCTGGCCCTACGGACTGCCCGAACTGCCGGGTGGCCGCGCCGCGTTGGAGGGGTCCAAGCGCATCGCGGTGCCCGGTTGCTACCCCACGGCCGTCTCGCTCGCCCTGTTCCCCGCGTACGCGGCGGGGCTCGCCGAGCACGAGGCCGTGATCGTCGCCGCGTCGGGCACCTCCGGCGCGGGCAAGGCCGCCAAGCCGCACCTGCTCGGCAGCGAGGTCATGGGCTCCATGTCGCCGTACGGGGTCGGGGGCGGCCACCGGCACACCCCCGAGATGATCCAGAACCTCAGCGCGGCGGCGGGCGCGGCCGTCTCCGTCTCCTTCACGCCGACCCTCGCCCCGATGCCGCGCGGCATCCTCGCCACGTGCACCGCCAAGGCCAAGCCGGGCGTCACCGCCGAGTCCGTGCGGGCCGCGTACGAGAAGGCCCTCGCCGACGAGCCGTTCGTCCACCTGCTCCCGGAGGGGCAGTGGCCCGCCACCGCCGCCGTGTACGGCTCCAACGCCGTGCACATCCAGGTCGCCCTGGACGAGGCCGCGGGCCGTGTCATCGCGATCGCCGCCATCGACAACCTCACGAAGGGCACCGCGGGCGCCGCGGTGCAGAGCATGAACATCGCCCTGGGCCTCGACGAGACCACAGGACTCTCAACGATCGGAGTCGCGCCGTGAGTGTGACGGCAGCCAAGGGATTCACGGCCGCGGGCATCGCCGCCGGGATCAAGGAGAACGGCAACCCGGACCTGGCCCTCGTGGTCAACACCGGGCCCCGTCTCGCGGCCGCGGGCGTCTTCACCTCCAACCGCGTGAAGGCCGCCCCCGTCCTCTGGTCCGAGCAGGTCCTCAAGGGCGGCCAGGTCGCCGCCGTCGTCCTCAACTCCGGTGGCGCCAACGCCTGCACGGGCCCGCAGGGCTTCCAGGACACGCACGCCACCGCCGAGAAGGTCGCCGAGGTCCTCGACGGCGTCAGCGCCGGTGAGGTGGCTGTCGCGTCGACCGGGCTCATCGGTCTGACGCTGCCGATGGACAAGCTCCTTCCGGGCGTCGAGGCCGTCGCGGCCGAACTCTCCCCGCACGGCGGCGAGAAGGCCGCCATCGCCATCAAGACCACGGACTCCGTGCACAAGACGGCCGTGGTGGAGGGCGACGGCTGGACCGTCGGCGGCATGGCGAAGGGCGCCGGCATGCTCGCGCCCGGCCTCGCCACGATGCTCGTCGTGCTCACCACGGACGCCGCCCTCGACAGCGACGTCCTGGACCAGGCGCTGCGCGACGCCACCCGCCTCACCTTCGACCGGATCGACTCCGACGGCTGCATGTCCACCAACGACACCGTGCTGCTGCTCGCCTCCGGCGCCTCCCAAGTCGCCCCGGAACAGGGGGAGTTCGCCGCCGCCGTCCGCGCCGTCTGCGACGACCTGGCCCGCCAGCTCATCGGCGACGCCGAGGGTGCCAGCAAGGACATCCGCGTCGAGGTCGTCAACGCCGCGAGCGAGGACGACGCCGTCGAGGTGGGCCGCTCCATCGCCCGCAACAACCTCCTCAAGTGCGCGATCCACGGCGAGGACCCCAACTGGGGCCGGGTCCTGTCCGCGATCGGCACCACGTCCGCGGCCTTCGACCCGGACCAGCTGAACGTCGCCATCAACGGCGTCTGGGTCTGCAGGAACGGCTCCGTGGGAGAGGACCGCGAGCTCGTGGATATGCGCTACCGCGAGGTCCGCATCACGGCAGACCTCGCGGCAGGCGATGCCGAAGCGACCATCTGGACCAATGACCTGACGGCCGATTACGTCCATGAGAACAGCGCCTACAGCTCTTGACGTGCCCGCTTGGTTGTCGCGGGTCCTCGTCGTCGCCGATGAGGGTTCCTGTTTCACCGGCGACAGCTCACCCCGGACGAGTCCGAGGGGAGTCTTACGTCGCCTCCGCAGGCCAACACCGCCCGCCCGGCGGCTGATCCGAGATCCTTCCGAAAGTCGGCTATGACGGTCAATCACTCAGAAGAGCGAAAGTCCTCAACTCGCAAGCACACCGCACTGCCCAAGGCCCAGACCCTCATCGAGGCGCTGCCCTGGCTCACCCGGCACTACGGCAAGACCGTCGTCATCAAGTTCGGCGGCAACGCGATGGTGAACGAGGAGCTGAAGCACGCCTTCGCCCAGGACGTCGTGTTCCTGCGCCAGGCGGGCCTCAAGCCCGTGGTGGTGCACGGCGGCGGCCCGCAGATCAGCGCGCGCCTCGACAAGGAGGGCCTGGTCAGCGAGTTCAAGGCGGGCCTGCGCGTCACCACTCCGGAGGCCATGGACGTCGTACGGATGGTCCTGGCCGGACAGGTGCAGCGCGAGCTCGTGGGCCTGCTCAACCAGCACGGACCGCTCGCCGTGGGCCTCACCGGCGAGGACGCGCACACCATCACCGCCACCAAGCACTGGCCCGAGATCGACGGCGAGCCGGTCGACATCGGCCGGGTCGGCGAGATCACCGAGATCGACACCGGCGCGATCGAGGCGCTCCTCGCCGACGGCCGCATCCCGGTCGTCTCCTCGATCGCCCGCTCCCAGGACGACGGACATGTCTACAACGTCAATGCTGATACGGCGGCTTCGGCACTCGCTGCGGCGCTGGGTGCCGAGACGCTGATGGTCCTCACGGACGTCGAGGGCCTGTACGAGGACTGGCCGAACTCGGACGAGGTGATCAGCAGGCTCACCGCGACCGAACTGGAGAAGCTGCTCCCGGAGCTGGCGAGCGGCATGGTCCCGAAGATGCAGGGCTGTCTGCACGCGGTGCGCAACGGGGTCGAGACGGCGCGCGTGATCGACGGGCGCGTCCAGCACTCGATCCTGCTGGAGATCTTCACTGACGAGGGCATCGGCACGATGGTCGTGCCGGACACGCCCGAAGGAACGGACCCCGAGGGGGAGTCGCAGGCATGAGCAGCAACACCGAGCTGACACAGCGGTGGCAGGGCGCGCTGATGGACAACTACGGCACGCCGCGCCTGCCCCTGATCCGCGGCGAGGGCACGAGGCTCTGGGACGCCGACGGCAAGGAGTACCTCGACTTCGTGGGCGGCATCGCCGTGAACGCCCTCGGCCACGCCCACTCCGCGGTGGTGCGGGCGGTCAGCGACCAGGTCGCCACGCTCGGCCATGTCTCGAACCTCTTCGTCGCCGAGCCGCCGGTCGCGCTCGCCGAACGGCTGCTCCAGCTCTTCGGGCGCGCGGGCCGCGTGTACTTCTGCAACTCCGGGGCGGAGGCCAACGAGGGCGCCTTCAAGATCGGCCGCCTGACGGGGCGTTCGCACATGGTCGCCACCCAGGGCGGCTTCCACGGCCGGACCATGGGGGCGCTCGCGCTCACCGGCCAGCCCGGCAAGCAGGAGCCGTTCCTCCCGCTGCCCGGTGACGTCACGCATGTGCCGTACGGGGACGTGGAGGCGCTGCGCGCCGCGGTCACCACCGACACCGCGCTCGTCGTGATCGAGCCGATCCAGGGCGAGAACGGCGTCGTCGTGCCGCCCCCGGGCTACCTCAGGGCGGCCCGCGAGATCACCGCCGCCACCGGCACGCTCCTCGTCCTGGACGAGGTGCAGACGGGCATCGGCCGCACCGGCCACTGGTTCGCGTACCAGGCGGAGGAGGGCGTCACGCCCGACGTCGTCACGCTCGCGAAGGGCCTGGGCGGCGGCCTGCCGCTCGGCGCCACCGTCGCGTTCGGCGCCGCGGCCGAGCTCCTGGGGCCCGGCCAGCACGGCACGACGTTCGGCGGCAACCCGGTCGTGTGCGCCGCGGGCCTCGCGGTCGTGGAGACGATCGCTGAGGAGTCGCTGCTCGAGAACGTGAAGGCGCAGAGCGAGAAGCTGCGCACCGGAATCGAGTCACTCGGACACCCGCTCGTCGGCCATGTCCGGGGCGCGGGCCTCCTGCTGGGTATCGTGCTCACCGAGCCGCTGGCGCCGCAGGTGCAGCAGGCGGCCCAGGACGCCGGTCTCCTCGTGAACGCGCCCGCCCCCGATGTCGTACGGCTGATGCCGCCGCTGAATCTGCGTGACGACGAGGTGGACGTGTTCCTGCGGGCGCTGCCCGGCGTACTCGACGCGGTCGACGGGGACGGACGAGCCTGAGAATGGGACGACGACGATGAGCCAGGCGCGAGGCAACGAACACGTGGCGGACACGGCGGACGCGGGAGCGACGGCCGGGGCGGAGCACGCGGGCCCCGCGGTGCCGCAGACCCGCACCGCGCGCCACCGCCGGATCGTGGACATCCTCAACCGGCAACCGGTGCGTTCCCAGAGCCAGTTGGCGAAGCTCCTCGCCGACGACGGCCTGACGGTCACCCAGGCCACGCTCTCCCGCGACCTGGACGAGCTGAACGCGGTGAAGATCCGCAACGCGGAGGGCGACCTCATCTACGCCGTGCCGAGCGAGGGCGGCTTCCGCACCCCGCGGGCCCCGCTCGGCGAGTCGGCGAAGGAGGAGCGGATGCGGCGCCTCTCGGCGGAGCTCCTGATCTCCGCCGAGGCCTCGGCCAACCTCGTGGTCCTGCGCACCCCGCCGGGCGCCGCGCAGTTCCTCGCCTCGGCGATCGACCAGGCCGAACTGCACGACATCCTCGGCACGATCGCGGGCGACGACACGCTGATGCTGATCAGCAGGAACCCGACGGGCGGCCAGGCGCTCGCGGACCATCTGCTGCGCTTGGCGTCCAACGAGCACTAGCCCCCTGTAGGAGAGGGGCACTAGCCCTTCGTACGCCGGGACATCCACGCGGCGACAACCGCCCCGGACACGTTGTGCCACACGGAGAACACCGCCGCGGGCAACGCGGCCAGCGGGCTGAAGTGGGCCGTGGCCAGGGAGGCGGCGAGGCCCGAGTTCTGCATGCCGACCTCGAAGGCCATGGCCCGCGAGGACGGGGCGCCGAGCCGGGCCAGCCTGCCCGCGCCGTAACCGAGCGCGAGACCGAGGCCGTTGTGCAGCACGACGGCCAGGAAGACCATCGCCGCGGCCGACTTGATGGCCGCCGCGCTGCCCGCGACGACGATCGCCACGATCGCGGCGATGGTCAGGGCCGACAGCCACGGCAGCGCGCCGAGCACCCGGTCCACGTACCGCCCGAGGAGCAGCCGCACGACCAGCCCGCCGGCGACGGGGAGCAGCACGGTCTTCACGATGTCCGTGACCATCGACCCCGCCTCCACGGGCAGGTACTCGCCCGCGAGCAGCAGCGTCAGCGGCGGTGTGACGAGCGGCGCGAGCACGGTCGATACGGTGGCGACGGAGACCGAGAGCGCCACGTCGCCCCGGGCGAGATAGGTCACCACGTTCGACGCGGTGCCGCTCGGCGCGCAGCCCACCAGGATCACTCCGGCCGCCAACTGCGGTGACAGGTCCAGGGCGTGGGCGATCAGCCAGCCGAGCCCCGGCATGATCACGTAGTGGGCGACGAGTCCGAGCCCGACCGCCCAGGGCCGCTTGGCGACGCCCTTGAAGTCCAGCGGGGTCATGGTCAGGCCCATGCAGAACATGACGACGCCCAGCAGATACGGGACGTTCGTGCCCCAGCCCTGGAAGGTGTCCGGCGTCGCGAGGCCGAGCGCGCCCGCGGCGAGCACGAGGACGGGGAAGACGGTGACGGCGCGGCGGGCGGCGCGGCCGCCGGAGTCCGCGTCGGAGGGGGCTGTCTGTTCGGTCTGCACCGGCCGAGCCAACGCCGCGCGGTCAGGCCCGCGCAACCCCGTCTCGATATGTGGTCCCTACAGGCACCTTCGGGTGCGGGCCGGTACCGGGTGCTCAGTACCGGGTGATCGCCGTCGGGCCCGACGCCGTGCCGATCGCGATGTGCGGCGCCCGCCCCGGCCGCACCCAGGCGAGGATCCGCCGCATCGCGTCCTTCGGCACCGACACACAACCGGCCGTCGCCGCCCGCCCGTTGACGTGCAGGAAGATCCCCGCCCCGCGCCCGCGCACCGGCCGGTGGTAGTTGAAGCCGATGACGAGGGCGTGCGCGTACTGCGGGTCGTAGGTGATGAGGTGCTCGGACTCGGCGGCGCGGCAGTCGCGGGGGCGGGGCTCGGTCCAGCGGTTGTACCGCGTCGACTTGTTGTCCTGGCACCACCACGAGTTCTGGTGGACGCGGCGGTACGGGGCCGTGGTGCCGCGCGGCGCGGACCTGATCCCGAAGGCGTACGGCAGGTCGTACAGGCCCGTCGGCGTCGTGTACGTGCCCTGCTTGCGCGAGCCGCCCTCCGCGAGGCCCTTCGAGCCGAAGCGCGCGGGCGCCGAACCCGCCTTGGCCCACCGCCCGCCGCGCCGCTCCCACCAGGTGACGGTGCCTGTGGTGGAGGAGGTACGGGCGGCCTGCGCGGTGATGAGCTGGGTGCCGCCGCCGGTGTCGGCCATGCGGGCGGGCAGGGGCGCGGTCGCGGCTGGGGCGGCGCCGAGCGCGGTGGCGGCGAGCAGGGTCACGGAGGCGAGGGTGGCGGCTCCACGTAAGCGCATGGCTCAGACCGTACTGGGCGGCAGCGGCAACGGCAGCCCCGGAAGTCCGTCCAGGCTCGAAGCGATGTGCTCCTTCTTCTCGAAGTACGCGCTCAGGGACGCGTCGTCCTCGCGGGCGAAGCGCCGGGCGTGCAGGTCGCGGTCCTCGTCGTACGACATGAAGGGCACGCCGTAGCCGCAGGAGTCACGGATGAGGTCGGCCGAGACGACGATGACGGCGCGCAGTCCGTGGAGGGAGGGGTCGATGCCGGGGAAGTGGCCGAGGAGCTCCGCGAAGCGCGGGTCGTCGCGGAAGACGGGCTCGCCCCTGCCGTGCACCCGCACGATGTTCGGCGGGCCCTGGAAGGCGCACCACATGAGGGTGATGCGGCCGTTCTCGCGGAGGTGGGCGACGGTCTCCGCGGTGCTGCCCGCGAAGTCCAGGTAGGCGACGGTGAGTTCGTCGAGGACGGCGAACGAGCCCTTCAGGCCCTTGGGGGAGAGGTTGACCGTGCCGTCGCCCGTGAGGGGCGCGGTGGCGGTGAAGAACAGCGGCTGTTCCTCTATGAAGGTGCGGAGCCTGCCGTCGATGCGTGCGTGAGTCTTTCCCATGCCCAGGGATTATTGGCCAGAGGTCGTTCGCCTGTCTAACGACTTGGTCCATCGTCTCGGCCAGTGGCCGGATTGACGAAACATACGGCCCACTGCATAATCATGCAGGACGGTGGATGAAGCGACATCCTTGAGGAGCACGTGCAGTGAGCAGCAGCAACAGCGGTGACGTCCGGCTCTGGGGCGGACGGTTCGCCGACGGTCCCGCCGAGGCCCTGGCGAAACTCTCCGCCTCGGTCCACTTCGACTGGCGCCTGGCCCCGTACGACATCGCCGGTTCCCGTGCCCACGCGCGCGTGCTGCACCAGGCGGGGCTGCTCACCGAGGACGAGCTGACCCGCATGCTCGCCGGGCTCGACCAGCTGGAGGCGGACGTCGCCGACGGCTCCTTCGTCGGCACCATCGCCGACGAGGACGTGCACACCGCCCTGGAGCGGGGCCTGCTCGAGCGGCTCGGCCCCGACCTCGGCGGCAAGCTCCGCGCCGGGCGCTCCCGCAACGACCAGGTGGCGACGCTCTTCCGGATGTACCTGCGGGACCACGCCCGCGTCGTCGGCGGGCTGCTGGCCGAGCTCCAGGAGGCCCTCGTGGGTCTCGCCGAGGCGCACCCGGACGTCGCGATGCCGGGCCGCACCCACCTCCAGCACGCCCAGCCGGTCCTCTTCGCGCACCACGTCCTCGCCCACGTCCAGTCCCTGTCCCGGGACGCCGAGCGGCTGCGGCAGTGGGACGAGCGCACGGCGGTCTCCCCGTACGGCTCGGGCGCGCTCGCGGGTTCGTCGCTCGGCCTGGACCCGGAGGCGGTGGCCAGGGACCTGGGCTTCGAGCACGGCTCGGCGGCCAACTCCATCGACGGCACGGCCTCGCGCGACTTCGTCGCGGAGTTCGCCTTCATCACGGCGATGATCGGTGTGAACCTCTCCCGGATCGCGGAGGAGGTCATCATCTGGAACACGAAGGAGTTCTCCTTCGTCACGCTGCACGACGCCTTCTCGACCGGCTCCTCGATCATGCCGCAGAAGAAGAACCCGGACATCGCGGAGCTGGCGCGCGGCAAGTCCGGCCGTCTGATCGGCAACCTCACCGGCCTGCTGGCCACGCTCAAGGCGCTGCCGCTCGCCTACAACCGCGACCTCCAGGAGGACAAGGAGCCGGTCTTCGACTCCTGCGACCAACTGGAGATCCTGCTCCCGGCGTTCACCGGGATGATGGCGACCCTCACGGTCAACCGCGAGCGCATGGAGGCGCTGGCCCCGGCCGGCTTCTCGCTCGCCACGGACATCGCGGAGTGGCTGGTCAAGCAGGGCGTCCCGTTCCGTGTCGCGCACGAGGTCGCGGGCGAGTGCGTCAAGGTCGCCGAGTCCGAGGGCAAGGAGCTGGACGAGCTCACGGACGACCAGTTCGCCGAGATCTCCTCCCACCTCACCCCCGAGGTCCGCACGGTCCTCAACGTCCCCGGCGCGCTGGCCTCGCGGAACGGGCGCGGGGGTACGGCGCCGTCGGCGGTGGCGGTGCAGCTGGCGGAGGTCAAGGGTGACCTGGCGGTGCAGAGGGAGTGGGCGGAGGCCAAGGGGTAGTCGCCGGCCTGCGGGACGCCGTCGCGTGTGAGACATTCTTGTCTCACACGCGTTAGGCTCGTCTCATGTCAGTCGATCGCGCCCACGTACTCCGCAGCGCAGCCACCCAACTCACCCGCAAGGCCACGTCCACCATGGACGAGGTGGCCCGCGCGGCGGGCATCAGCCGAGCCACCCTCCATCGCCACTTCGCGGGCCGCGACGCCCTCGTCCGCGCCCTGGAGGAGCTCGGTCTCCAGGAGTGCGAGGCCGCCCTCGACGCGGCCCGTCTGGACGAGGGCAGCGCGGAGGACGCCCTGCGCCGTCTGGTCCAGGAGGTCGAACCCGCCGCCGGGCTGCTCGCCTTCCTCGTCACCGAGAACCAGCTCTTCGAGGGCGACTCCATGAACGAGGGCTGGGCCCGCCTCGACGAGCGCGTGGCCGCCCTGTTCCGGCGCGGCCAGGAGAGCGGTGAGTTCCGCATCGACCTGAGCCCCGTCTGGCTCACCGAGGCGCTCTACGGCCTCATCGGCTCGGGCGCCTGGGCCGTCCAGGACGGCCGGGTCGCGGCCAAGGACTTCTCATACATGATCTCCGAGCTGCTGATCGGCGGCGCCCGGCGGAGGGTGGAGTCATGAGCAGCACACAGCAGCGCGCGACACCCCCGCCTCCGCCCCCGTCCCCGTCGTCCGACGTGGAGAAGAGCCCCGGCCGCTGGCTGGCGCTCGCGGTGCTCGTGCTCGCCGTCCTCCTGGTCGCCGTCGACGCGACCGTGCTCGGCCTCGCGACCCCGTACATCAGCGAGGACCTCAAGCCGTCCGGCACCCAGCTGCTGTGGATCGGCGACGTCTACTCGTTCGTGATCGCCGGACTTCTGGTGTCCATGGGCAGCCTCGGCGACCGCATCGGCCGCAAGAAGCTGCTCCTGACGGGCGCGGTCGCCTTCGGCGCGGTCTCGGTGCTCAACGCGTACGCCACGAGCCCCGAGCTGATGATCGTGGCCAGGGCGCTGCTCGGCGTCGCGGGCGCGACCCTGATGCCGTCCACGCTCGCGCTGATCCGCAACATCTTCCACGACCCGCGCGAGCGCAGCCTCGCCGTGGGCATCTGGGGCGCCATGGCCTCGGCGGGCGCGGCGGTCGGTCCGGTCGTCGGCGGCTTCCTGCTCGAACACTTCTGGTGGGGCTCGGTCTTCCTGATCAACCTCCCCGTGATGGCGGTCCTGGTCCTGGTCGGCATCAAGCTCCTCCCGGAGTCCAAGAACCCGGCACCGGGCCCCTGGGACCTGATGAGCGTCGCGCTCTCCCTCATCGGCATGATCGCGATCGTGTACGCCATCAAGGAGGCGGCCGCGCACGGCTTCCGCTGGGACATCGCGGTCGCGGCGGTCCTGGGACTGGCGGCGCTCACCTGGTTCGTACGTCGCCAACTGACCCTCACGGCGCCCCTGTTGAACATGCACCTGTTCCGCAACCGGGGCTTCTCGGGCGCGGTCCTGGCCGACCTGCTGACCGTGCTCGGCCTCTCGGGCCTGGTGTTCTTCCTGTCCCAGTTCCTCCAACTGGTCCAGGGGAGGCGCCCGTTCGAGGCGGGCCTCGCCGAACTCCCGGCCGCGGTCGGGGCGGTGACGGCGGGCCTGATCGCGGGCATGGTCGCGCGCCGCTTCTCGGTGCGGGCGGTGGTGGCGGGCGGACTCGCGGCGGTGGGCCTCGCGCTCGCCGCGCTCACCGGGATCAGCCAGTCCACCGGCTACCCGCTGCTCGGCGCCTCGCTCCTGGTGGTCGGCGTCGGCGCGGGCTTCTCGTTCACGGTCACCGCCGACGTGATCCTCTCCAGCGTGCCCAAGGAGCAGGCGGGCGCGGCCTCGGCGGTCTCCGAGACGGCGTACGAACTGGGCGCGGCCCTCGGCATCGCCCTGCTCGGCTCGATCGTGACGGGCGTCTACCGCGACTTCACGGCCCCACCGGGCACCCCGCCCGACGTGGCATCCGCCGCCCACGAGTCCCTGGGCGGCGCGGTCGAATCAGCGGCGACGCTCCCGCCCCGCACGGCCGAACCCCTCCTCGCCTCGGCCCAGGACGCGTTCGTGGACGGCCTGCGCCTGGCCTCAGCGGTCGGAGCGGGCGTCCTCCTGGCCACGGCGGTGGCAGCCTGGTTCCTCCTCAAGGGCCAACGCCTGGAGTCATAGCCCCCACTCGCAGACGACGGCCCCGCCCTGCGGGGCAGCCGCTCCCGCCTTGCGGGACAGCCACTTCCGCCCTGCGGGCCCGTCGTCCCCGCCCTGCCGGACAGCCCGCCTCCGCCCTGCGGGACAACCGCTCCCGCCCTGCGGGCAGTCGTGCCGCAGGGCGGCACGGGTGGGCGCAGGGCACCCCGTCGCCGGGCAGCGCAACAACAACGCCCGCCCCGTCGCCGGGGGTTGACCCCAGCGCCGGGACGGGCGCGCGAAGAGTTGAGAGCGGGCTACGCCGCCTTCGCCTTCGTGGCGTACATGTCCACGTACTCCTGGCCCGACAGCTCCATGACCTCGGTCATCACCGAGTCCGTCACGGCCCGCAGCACATACCGGTCCCGGTCCATCCCCTCGTACCGCGAGAACTCCATCGCCTCACCGAACCGCACCGTCACCTTGCCGGGCCGCGGCACCCCCTTGCCGCCCGGCTGCAGCTTGTCCGTGCCGATCATCGCGAAGGGCACCACGGGCGCCCCCGTCATCAGCGTCAGCCGGGCGATCCCGGTCCGGCCCCGGTACAGCCGCCCGTCGGGCGAGCGCGTCCCCTCCGGGTAGATGCCGAAGACCTTGCCGTCGTCGAGGATGCGCCGCCCCGTCATCAACGCGGCCACACCGCCCCGGCCACCGTCCCGGTCCACCGGGATCATGCCGACACCGGTGAAGAACCACGCCATCAGGCGGCCCTTGAAGCCCTTGCCGGTCACGTACTCGTCCTTGCCGATGAAGAACACCGGCCGGTTCGTGACCAGCGGCAGGATCATCGAGTCGATGAACGTGAGGTGGTTCCCGGCCAGGATGACCGGACCGCTCCCCGGGATGTTCTCGGCGCCTTCTACCCGCGGGCGGAACATCAGGCGCAAGATCGGTCCGAGCACTGCCTTGATGAGCGCTAGACGGGACAACGGGCCCTCCGGGGTCAACGAGTTCGAAGACGAGTCTGACGAGTATGTGCAGGTGAGGACGATACTCGCGGGTCAGGGCCGAGCGCACATCGGGTTCACCGAACCGATACGCAGTGTTGACGTGGGCTCGCGCGGCGTAACCGTCCCGTCATCCTCTTGTGCGGACCGTATCCGCGAGGGAACCGTGTTGTGCGAGGTCGTGGTGCTTGTCACGTCGGCCGGAGTGCCGGTCGGGTCGCCGCGCCGGCCGCACCACCGCATACGCGCCGTCATCCCCCGTTTCACCCCCGGTCTCCCCCCTGTCACGCACGGGCACCTACGATCGGTCCCGCTTTGTCAGGTACATCGAGGGGAGCACTCATGGCGACGCAGGGACCGAAGCGGCAGCAGGGGACGAGTCCGGGGCGGCGCGCCGTCCTGGGGGCGGCGGTGCTCGGCGCGGGCGTGGCCACGGTCGGGCTGCCCGGCGTGGCGAGAGCCGGCGAGAAGCACGGGCACGGCGGCTACAAGGACCTGCCCGTCCCCACGGTCATCGCGCACCGCGGCACCAGCGGCTACCGCCCCGAGCACACGCTCGGCTCCTACCAGCTGGCCCTCGACATGGGCGCGCACGTCATCGAGGCCGGCGACCTGGTGCCCACCAAGGACGGCCACCTCGTCTGCCGCCACGAGAACGACATCACGGCGACCACGGACGTCTCCGCCCACTCCGAGTTCGCCTCCCGCAAGACGACGAAGACCGTCGACGGGGTCGCGATCACCGGCTGGTTCACCGAGGACTTCACGCTCGCCGAGCTGAAGACCCTGCGCGCCAAGGAGCGCATCCCCGGCACCCGCCAGCGCAACACCCTCTACGACGGCCGCTGGGAGATCCCCACCTTCGAAGAGGTCCTCCAGTGGCGTGAGCGGCAGAGCAGGAAGCGCGGCAGGCAGGTCTGGATCCACGTCGAGACCAAGCACCCCACCTACTTCCGCAAGATCGGCCTCGGCCTGGAGGAGCCGCTCGCCAAGCTGCTGCGCAGGTACGGCCTGAACAAGAAGAACTCGCCCGCCTTCCTGCAGTCCTTCGAGCCCAGCTCCATCCAGCGCCTGAACAAGCTCGTGGGCAACCCGCTCGTCGTCCTCCTGTCGACCGCGAACTCCCGCCCCTGGGACTTCGTCGAGGCGGGCGACCCGCGCACCGTCGCCGACCTGATCAAGCCCGAGGGCCTGGACTGGATCGCCTCGTACGCACAGGGCATCGGCCCCACCCTCGACCTGGTCATCCCGAAGAAGGCGGACGGCAGCCTCGGCACCCCGTCCACCCTCGTCAAGGACGCGCACGCGGCGGGCCTGATCCTGCACCCGTACACGATGCGCAACGAGAACACCTTCCTGCCCACGAACTTCAAGAAGGGCACCGACCCGAACGCCTACGGCGACGCCTTCGGCGCCTTCAAGGCGTACTTCGACACGGGCATCGACGGCGTCTTCTCCGACAACTGCGACACCGCGCTGCTCGCCCGCGAGGACTTCGTCAACGGCTAGCCGCCCGGCCCCACTTGGGGGGAACGGCGCCCGCCCCGGCAACCTCACGCCGGGGCGGGGACGTCCCCCGGGCATGACCCTCACGACCGCCGCAGACCCCGCGACCCGCGCGCAGGACCTGCTCACCGCCCTGCACCCGCTCCTGACGGCCGAGGCCGCTGCCGAGGCGCACGCCTCCGGCACCGACCCGCGCGACCTCGAACAGGGCGTCTGGCTGCGCCTGTTGGAGCGCCTGGACGCGGGCGGGCCGCCCCAGGACACCGCCGACTGGCTGCGCCGCACCGTCGGCGCCGAGGCCCGCCGCCTGCGCACCGCGACCCAGCGCGAACTCCCGTACACCGGCCAGCCCGCCGAGCCCGCGGACGACACCGAGCGCGGCCCCGAACAGCGCGCCCTCACCGCGGACCGCCGCCGCGCCGTGCACGCCGCCGTGCGCAGGCTCCCCGGACGCTGCCCCCGCCTCGTGGCGGCACTCCTGTCCCCGAAGGACCTCACCTACCGTGAGATCGCAGGGGAGTTGGGTATGTCACAGGGCAGTCTGGGGCCGGAACGTTCCCGATGCCTGGGATGTCTGCGCAGAATGCTGGCGGCGGAGGTTGCGGCTCCTGAACCCTGGGGAAAGGAGCGTTAGACAACCGGTGGAGCAGGTGAGCGGGAGGCATGCGCACATGGGCATGAGCGTGACCATCTCGGCGGCGGCCGACGACCAGGATGTCGCCGAGCAGATCCTCAAACTGCAGTACCTCTGCTACCAGAGCGAGGCCGAGCTCTACGGGGACTACACCATCGAGCCCCTCACACAGTCCCTCGACTCCCTCAAGGCCGAACTGGCCTCCGACACCGCCCTGGTGGCGCGCCTCGGGGACGAGGTGGTGGCCTCGGTCAGGGCCACCGTCGACGCGGACGGCACGGCGCGGATCAACAAGCTCATCGTCCACCCGCGCATGCAGCGCCACGGCCTCGGCGGCCGGCTGCTCACCGCGATAGAGCAGCGGATCGGCGGATCGGCCAAGCGCTTCGAACTCTTCACGGGCCACCGCAGCGAGAGCAATCTGCAGCTGTACCGCAAGCACGGCTACACCCCGGTGCGGACCCAGCGCGTGCACGACCGGCTCACCCAGGTGACCCTCTCCAAGGACGCCGAGGCCCGGGCGTACGTGGCTAGCGCGTAGCGGCTTGTGCGCGACGTGCCCTGGTCAGCCAGACCATCGCCGTCACCGGCAGCAGCACGGGGATGAAGAGATAGCCCATCCCGAAGTCCGACCAGACCGTGGCGTCCGGGAACGCGGAGGAGTCCGCCAGCGTCCAGGTGCCCACGGCCAGCACGCCCACGAGCTCGGCGGCGCAGCACACCAGCGCCGCCCTGCGGGCCGTCTCCCCGCCGCGTACGAGCGAGTACGTGATGAAGCCGTAGACCACCCCGGCCACGGCCGACAGCGCGTACGCGAGCGGGGCCCTGTCGAAGTCCGTGGCGATCTGCACCACGGAGCGGGAGACCGCGCCGACCACCATCACGCCGTACAGCCAGACCAGCAGGATGCCGGGGCCGGTGATCAGCTTCTGCCGGGTGCGGGGCTTCTCGTCGGCCACGGTCACCTCAGCCTCCCCAGATGTCGTAGAGCCGCACTTCGAGGACGGCGAGGACCACGCCGCCCGCGGCGACCGTCGCGGATCCCCAACGGGTGCGCTCCGCAAGGGACATGAAGCCCGCCGCCGGAACACAGGCGAAGGCGCCGAGCAGATACGCCACGAAGATCGTCGTCCCCTGCTCCGGCTTCTCGCCGCGCGCCAGCTGGACGATACCGACGATCAGCTGCACCACGGCGAGGAGCGTGACCACGCCCATCCCGATGAAGTGCCAGTCCTTGGTCGGCTGGTCCCGGTAGGCGGCGAATCCGCACCACGCGGCGAGCGCGAGCGCGGCGACGCCGGTCGCGACCGTCAGGGCATCAAGCATGCCGAGACCCTATTACGGGCCAAAAGGCCCGATGCGCCGACCCCCGGTACGCCCCGTAGGGTCGGGGGCATGAAGATCCACGCTGACGCCCTCCTGTTCGACAACGACGGCACCCTCCTGTCCTCCATGGAGTCGGTGTACCGCTGCTGGACCCGCTGGGCGCAGGAGTACGGGATCACCGCCGAGGACTTCGCCGCCGTGGAGCTGCACGGCCGCCCCGCCGCCGAGATCGCCGCCGACCTGCTCCCGCCCGAGCAGGTCGCCGAGGCCGTCGCGCGCATCGAGGAGCTCGAGGTCGAGGACGTGCCGGGCGGGGGAGTGCACCTGCTCCCGGGCACCCGCGAGCTGCTCGACTCGCTCCCCGAGGGCCGCTGGGCCGTCGTCACCTCCGCGACCCGGCGCCTGGCCGAGGCCCGGCTCGCCGCCGTCGGCGTCCGGCCCGGCCTCGTGATCGCCGCCGACGACATCACCCGCGGCAAGCCCGACCCCGAGCCCTTCCTGCTCGCCGCCGCCAAGCTGGGGGTCGAGCCGGGGCGCTGCGTGGTCTTCGAGGACGCCCCCGCCGGGCTCGCCGCGGGCCGCGCGGGCGGGATGAGGACCGTGGCGTTGGCCACAACGCACACCCCGGACGAGCTCGCCGCGTTCACCCCCGACGTGGTCGTGAAGGACCTGTCGGCCGTGTCCGCACTGGCCACCGAGGCCGGAGTGGAGATCACCGCCGAGGGCTGAGGGAACCTCCGGGGCCGTCCAGCGCTGTCCGCTATACGGACAGCGGGGGCGGCCCTCGCGCTCATGTCTGCTTTACTTACCGCATGACCACGACGAGCAGCCGCACCCTTGCGACCGAGGCGATGACGACGCCCGGTGCTCGTTGTATGTGTCGAATGTGCGCCTTCTGAGGGCCCCTGCACCACCTCTGAGCCTCGCGCCCCGAAGCGAAGCCGCTGTGCCGCGCCCTGCCCGACGTACGTGAAGTAGTCGACGCAGGAAGCGAGCCCGCCCCGCGCACACGTTTTCCGGTTCCACCGCACCATCACCGCGAGAACCGTGCCGCGTTCCGAACGAATGCCCCGTGCCCGGCGCACACCGCGCCGCGCACTCGACAGTGACGGAAACCCCTGTGATCACCACTTCCGGCCTGACCAAGGTCTACCGCTCACGCGGTCGTGAAGTAACCGCGCTCGACGGCGTCGATCTGCACGTGCGCGAAGGGGAGGTGTACGGCGTCATCGGCCAGTCCGGCGCCGGCAAGTCCTCCCTGATCCGCTGCGTCAACCTCCTGGAGCGCCCCACCTCCGGCACCGTGACCGTCGCCGGCCAGGACCTCACCGCCCTCGCCGGGCGCGGCCCGCGCGCGGGCAAGGAGCTGCGCCGGGCCCGCAACCGCATCGGCATGGTCTTCCAGCACTTCAACCTGCTGTCCTCGCGCACCGTCCAGGACAACGTCGAGCTGCCCCTGGAGATCCTCGGCCTCAGCGGCCGCGAGCGCTCCCGCAAGGCCCTCGAACTCCTCGACCTGGTCGGCCTCGCCGACAAGGCCAAGTCCCACCCGGCCCAGCTCTCCGGCGGCCAGAAGCAGCGCGTCGGCATCGCCCGCGCCCTGGCCGGCGACCCGAAGGTGCTGCTCTCCGACGAGGCGACGTCCGCCCTCGACCCGGAGACCACCCGCTCCATCCTCCAGCTGCTGCGCGACCTGAACGAGCAGCTGGGCCTGACCGTCCTGCTCATCACGCACGAGATGGACGTCGTCAAGTCCGTCTGTGACTCCGCCGCCCTCATGGAGCGCGGCCGGATCGTCGAGTCGGGCACGGTCAGCGAGCTGCTCGCCACCCCCGGCTCCGAACTGGCCGCTGCGCTCTTCCCGGTGAGCGGCGACGCGACCGGCGCCGACCGCACCGTCGTGGACGTCACCTTCCACGGCGAGGCCGCGACCCAGCCCGTCATCTCGCAGCTGTCGCGCACGTACAACATCGACATCTCGATCCTGGGCGCCGCGATGGACACCGTCGCGGGCAAGCAGGTCGGCCGGATGCGCATCGAACTGCCCGGCCGCTTCGAGGAGAACGTCGTGCCGATCGGCTTCCTGCGCGAGCAGGGCCTGCAGGTCGACATCGCGGGCGACGCCGCCCCCGCCGCCCCCGCGGGTTCCCCGCTGCTGGTCAAGGAAGGTGCCAAGTGACCTGGTCGGAGATGCAGCCGCTGCTTGAGCAGGCGTGTTGGGACACGCTCTACATGGTCGGCTGGGCCACGTTCATCGCCGTCGTCGGCGGTCTGCCGCTCGGCATCCTGCTCGTCCTCACGGACAAGGGCGGAATGCTGCAGAACGCCTTTGTGAACAAGGTGATCGGGCAGATCGTGAACATCGCGCGGTCGATGCCCTTCATCATCCTGATGGTCGCCCTGATGGGCTTCACGCGCTCCATCGTCGGCACGTCCATCGGCCGTGACGCCGCGATCGTGCCGCTCGCCGTCGGCGCCATCCCGTTCTTCGCGCGGCTCGTCGAGACGGCGGTGCGCGAGGTGGACCACGGACTCGTGGAGGCCGTGCAGTCGATGGGCGGCAACACCTGGACCGTCGTACGCAAGGTCCTCGTGCCCGAGTCGCTGCCGTCACTGATCTCCAGCGTCACCACGACCATCGTCGTGATCATCGGCTACTCGGCCATCACCGGCGCCGTCGGCGCGGGCGGCCTCGGCGACATCGCCATCCGCTACGGCTACCAGCGCTTCGAGACCGACCTGATGTGGATCACCGTCGGCATCCTCGCCGTGGTGATCTCGATCATCCAGTTCGCCGGCGACTGGGCCGCGCGCTCCCTGCACCGCCGCGGCGGCCGCTCGGGCGCCGCACCGAAGCTGCGCTTCCTGCGCGCCGCCGCCCCCAAGAACGACCCGGTCAAGGTCTCGTAGAGCCCGTCCGACCGGTTCAGCACCGCTCCCCGCACACCGCTCGCGGGGATCGCGCCACCTAGGAAAGGCACTTTTCGTGCGTAACACCGCCAAGATCACCACCGCTGCCCTCGCCGTCGGCGCCCTCACCCTCGGCCTCACCGCCTGTGGCGGCTCCGACGACGACAAGGCGCTCACCGTCGCCGCGACCCCGACCCCGCAGGGCGAGATCCTCCAGTACGTGAAGGACAACCTCGCCAAGAAGGCCGGACTCGACCTCAAGGTCCAGGAGTACACGGACTACGTGACTCCCAACACCGCCGTCCAGCAGGGCGAGGTCGACGCCAACTACTTCCAGCACAAGCCGTACCTGGACGACTTCAACAAGAAGAAGGGCACGGACATCGTGCCGGTCCCGGGCTCCACCGTGCACCTGGAGCCGCTCGGCGTGTACTCGAAGAAGATCAAGAAGCTCGACGAGCTGAAGAACGGCAACACGGTCGCGCTCCCCAACGACACGACGAACGAGGCCCGCGCCCTCAAGCTCCTCGCCGACAACGGCCTGATCGAGCTCAAGGACGGCGTCGGCTTCACGGCGACGCCCAAGGACATCGTCAAGAACCCCAAGGACCTCAAGTTCAAGGAGCTGGAGGCCGCCCAGGTGCCCCGCTCCCTCGCCGATGTCGACGCCGCGGTGATCAACGGCAACTACGCCATCGAGGCCGACCTCAGCCCGAAGAAGAACGCCATCGTGGCCGAGGCCGTCAAGGGCAACCCCTTCGGCAACTTCCTCGCCGTCAAGAAGGGCGAGGAGAACAAGCCGGAGGTGAAGAAGCTCGCCAAGCTCCTCACCTCGCCCGAGGTCAAGAAGTTCATCGAGGACAAGTACGACGGCGCCGTCGTCCCGGCGTTCTGATGCGCACGCCAGCGATCCCTGCCGTCGCCGGCGTCCTCGCCCTCGCGCTGTCCCTGACGGCGTGCGGCTCCGGTTCGGGTGGCGACGGCGACGAACTCGTCGTCGGCGCCACCCCGACCCCGGCCGGCGAGGTCCTCACGTACGTCAAGGACCACCTCGCGAAGAAGGCCGGACTCGACCTGAAGATCACGGAGTTCACGGACTACGTCACGCCGAACACCGCGCTCCAGGAAGGCTCCCTCGACGCCAACCTGTACCAGCACACGCCGTACCTGAAGGACTTCAACCAGTCCAAGAAGACGGACCTGGTACCGGTGACCGAGGTGTACCTGCCGCCCATGGGCGTGTACTCGAAGAAGGTCAAGGACGTCGCGGACCTCGACCCGGGAGCCACCGTCCTGGTCCCGAACGACACCACCAACGAGGGCCGGGCGCTCCAACTCCTCGCCTCCAAGGGCGTGATCGGGCTCAAGAAGGGCGTCGGGGGAGAGGCCACCCCCGAGGACATCACGTCCAACCCGAAGAAGCTCACCATCAAGCCCCTGGAGCCCGCTCAGCTCCCGCGCTCCTACACGGACGCGGGCGCCGCGGTCATCAACAACAACTACGCGCTCGACGCGGGGCTCAGCCCCAAGAAGAACGCCATCCTCCTGGAGTCCGCGAAGGGCAACCCGTACAACAACGTCCTCGCCGTCAAGAAGGGCGACGAGGACGACCCGAGGGTCAGGAAACTGGCCAGGCTGCTGACTTCGCCCGAGGTCAAGCAGTTCATCGAGGACACGTACAAGGGGTCCGTCCTGCCCGTCGAGGCGAGCTGACGCACACCTGCTCGACGTCCGCACCACGGGGTCCACTCCTGAGACAGGAGTGGACCCCGTGGTGCGTCTGAGCGCCACCATGCTGCATGCTGGGCAGTTCAGCTGGCCCTCGGACGACGGTACTTGAGGGCCATGAGGGTTACGGAGCGCCGCATGACCACAGCTTTCTCGGGGTTCCCCGACATCTCCATCAGCACGGAGCGGTTGGTGCTGCGCCCGTTCGAGGAAGCCGACGTCCCCGCGTACGCGGAGATGATGAGCGACGAGCACGTGACCGCCTGGACCGACGCTCCCCAGCCCTACACCGAGGCCCACGCCCGCGCCTGGATCACCGAACTCGCCCCGGCGGAACGGGCGGAGGGCCGCGGCATCGCCTTCGCCGTCACGGAGTTCCTCACCCAGCGCCTGGTCGGCATCGTCCGCCTGCGCAACACCGACTGGCGGGTGAGATCCAGCGAGCTGAGCTACGTCGTCGCCCCCTGGGCCCGCGGCGAGGGCTACGCCTCCGAGGCGGCGCTCGCCACCGCCCAATGGCTCTTCCACGACCAGCAGTTCGAGCGCCTGGAGCTGCGCACCGCCGCCGACAACACCGCCTCCCAGCAGGTCGCCCAGAAGATCGGCTGCATCAGCGAGGGCGTCCTGCGCGGCGCCTGGATAGCGCGCGTGAAGGACGGCGGCGACCCCCTCGGCGGCTGGCTCGACACCCGCACCGACCTCATCGTGTGGAGCCTGCTCCCCGAGGACCTCGAGGGCGCGGGCGACCAGCTCGCCGAGAGCGGCTTCACCGCCTTCTCCGACTGGAACTGACCTCGGGCCCGGCCCAAGGTCCCGCCCGCCACCTCGCGGGCACCATCCGCATCCAGCAGGTACTCTCGCCGTGGCCGCGTGCGCGGGCTGCCAGGCCGTGTCGTCACATCCCCCGCCTGCCTGGCGGGCGGACGACGGGGGATGTGACGACACGGCCTCAGCCCCCTTGCCGCACCTGACGACCCGCGAACACCCAGGAGAGAGACGACGATGGCGGACCGGGTCACGGTGATCGGCTGGGACGGCACGCCGCTGACCGCCGCGGCACGCTCCGCGCTCGGCGCCGCGACGCTGGTCGCGGGCGCCGCCCACCACCTGGCACTGCCCGAGGTGCCCGAGGCCGCCGAGCGCATCCGGCTGGGCAGCGTGAGCCTCGCCGCCCGCCGCATCGCCGCCCACCGGGGCACCGCGGTCGTCCTCGCCGACGGCGACCCGGGTTTCTTCGGCGTCGTCCGCACGCTGCGCGCCCCCGAGTTCGGCCTCGAGGTCGAGGTCGTGCCCGCCGTCTCCTCCGTCGCCCAGGCGTTCGCCCGGGCCGGGATGCCCTGGGACGACGCCCAGGTCGTCGTCGCCCACCGGCGCACCCTGCGCCGCGCGGTGAACGTCTGCCGCGCGCACACCAAGGTCGCCGTCCTCACCTCGCCCGGCGCCGGACCCGCCGAGCTCGGGCTGCTCCTGGAGGGCGTCCACCGCACCTTCGTGATCTGCGAGGAGCTCGGCACCGACCGCGAGCAGGTCACCGTCGTCACGTCCGACAAGGCCGCCGACCACTCCTGGCGCGACCCGAACGTGGTCATCGTCATCGGCGGCCCGGTCGCCGGCGACAGCGGCTGGATCGCGGGCCGCGACCCCGCGTCCGAGGGCCGCGGCTGGGCCCTGCCCGCCGCCGCGTACGGCGGCGACGTACGGCTCGGCGAGGGCGAGTCCGACCAACTGCGCGCCGCTCAACTCGCCCGCCTGGGCCCTCGCGTCGGCGACCTCGTCTGGGACATCGGCAGCGGCAGCGGCGCGTTCACCGCCGAGTGCGCCCGGTTCGGCGCCGCCGTCATCGCCGTCGACCAGGACCCCGAGGCGTGCGCCCGCACCACGGCCCTGGCCCGCCGCCTCGGCGTCGAGGCCCAGGTCGTCCAGGGCGCCGCCCCGCACGTCCTGGAGAACCTGCCCGAGCCCGATGTCGTACGGGTCGGGGGCGGGGGAGCGGCCGTGGTCTCCGCCGTCGCCGACCGCCGCCCCGCGCGCATCGTCACGCACGCCGGGACACGCGACGCCGCCGAACTCATCGGCAGGGACCTGACGGAGCACGGCTACGCGGTCGACTGCGCCCTCCTGCAATCCGTCGAGCTGGACACACGCGCCTGGACGGAGAAGAAACGGACCGTTGTGTTCCTGCTGTCGGCGAGCCTGGCCGACCGGTCCCCGTGACCTCGCCGCCGTGTGGTGCGGGGTAGGCTGGCCGATCGTTGTACTGCACCCGGGTGTCCGTCAGTTCGTCGGTCAATGCCTGGAAAGCCCGCCCGTTTTGAGGGTGCGTGTGGTACAGCAGGACCGGAGGACGCGCGAAGTGGCGCAGTCCACAGCGGACTGTGGCGGATCCAGCGCCATGGCGGCGGGTCGACCGGAACAATGCCTGTTGACGGCGTTGTCGTCAGTCCGTACGTGCCGCGCGGCTCACACGCTCGTTGAGAAAGACGGGCGGTTGGTGCGCCGCTCCGGTCAAGGGGTCACCCGGGCCGAGGGGTCGCGGGGGGCGAAGGAGCACTAACCGATGGGCGAGGGGTTCGCATGACCGACACCGGCCAGGTCCCGGCCGAGGGACTGCCGGAGAACGCAGGAGGCGCCGCTCCCGGGCCCGTTGAAGGCCCCGGGGCTCAGCAGCCGGGCGTCCCCGCCCCGGGTGCGTACACCTTCCTCGACCCCTCCGAGACCGCCGCTGACGACGATGACCTGCTGCTGATGCCGGGCGCCCAGGGCGCCTGGAGCGAGGCGCAGGCCCAGGCGGTCCAGGCCCAGACGGCCCCGGCTCACGCAGCCCCGGCCCACGCAGCCCCGGCCCCGCAGGGCCTGCAGCCGCAGCCCGCGCACCAGCCGGGCCCGCACGAGACGGCGGGCCGGGACAGCGGCTCGGTCGACCTGAACGGTGTGCAGATGCCCGGCACCCAGGCCACCCCGCCCGCCGGTCACGGCGGCCCCGCCCGCCGCCCGCTGCACCGCGGCCCCGCCACTCCGGGCCCGGGTGTGCCGGACGGCGCGGGCAGCCCCGTGCGCTCCCTCGCCGACCGCGGCCCCGCCGCCGGCACGTCTCAGCACGCCGTTCCCGTACGTCAGGCGGGGCCCCCGACCACCGGCCCCGAGTACTTCGACATCCCGCGCGACGAGGCGGCGCCGCTGCCCGGCCCGCAGCTCGGCGAGATCCCGCCGCAGGGCCTGACGCCGTGGGCGGCGCAGCCGCAGACCCCGGCCGGGCAGCCGCAGAGTCACGCCGAACCACAGGTCCAGTTCGCCCTGCAGGAGACACCCGCAGAAACGGTCGTCCCAGAGGGCGCACCGGCCCCGGAGGCCCCGGTGGCCCCGATGGCCGCACACGCGACTCCCGTCACACCTTCAACTCCCGCACCGCAGCAGCCGGAACAGCCCGCGATCCCGGAGCCCACGGCCCCCGAGTACGCCCAGGCACAGGCGCACGCCCAGGCACAGGTGCAGCCGCAGCCGCAGCCGCAGGCCCAGACCCCGGCGCAGTCCCCGGAGTTCCAGCCCGTGCCGCCCGCCGAGCCCGCACAGCAGTGGGTGGACGCCCCGCAGGCCCACGCGGCCGCCCCGCTCGGCCAGTTCGTGCCCGTGGAGGGCTCGGTCCCGACCACCCCGCACCTCGCGCCGACGCCGCCGCGTCCCGTCGCCGTACCCCCGGAGTACCTGGAGCCGGAGCAGTCGCAGGAGCCCCAGGACCCTCAGCAGCAACCGGAGCCGCAGCAGCCCCAGGAACTGCAGCAGTTCCAGGAACCGCAGCAGCCCCAGGCCGTCGAGCCCTCGGAGCCGGAGGTGCGCCAGGAAGTGCCCCAGGAGGCGCCCGCTCCTGAGGCACCGGTCGAGGCCGCAGCCCCGGAGGCCACCCCCGAGCCCGCGCCCGCGCCCGAGCCCGAGACGGCGGCCCCCGAGGCCGTAGCCCCGGAAGCACCGCAGCCCGAGCCCCTCGCGCCCGAGCCCGCGTCCGGCGAGCCCGCGCCGACCGTGCCCGCGCCCCGTGACGGCGGCCCGGCAGCGGAGGCAACTCCCGCGCAGAGCGCGCCCGTTGAGGCCGTGGTGGTCGCCGAGGAGCCCGAGCCGACGGCCACCGCGCCCGAGGCCACCACGCCCGAGGCCACCGAGCCCCGGCAGGAAGCGGAACCGGTCGCGGAACCGGTCCAGGAGCTCGCCCAGGAACCCGTACAAGCGGCCGTACAAGAGGCCCCGGCACCCACCGCCCAGCCCGAAGCGGCGGAGGCGGCGGAGGCAACGGAAGCAGTGGAAGCAGTGGAATCCGAGACGGCGGAGCCCCTCCCGGCGGACGCGGCGCCCCCGCTCCCGGAGCCCTCGACGGAGCTGACCGCCCAGGCCCAGGTCCAGGACCAGGACCGGCCGGTGTCCGAGTCCGCGTCGGCCGAGCCCGTCACCGACCAGGCCCCGGCCGCCGGCCCCGCCCCCGAGCCGCCGGCTCCCGAGCAGCAGGCCCCGGAGCACCTGGCTCCCGAGGAGCTCGCCCCCGAGGAGCCCGCCTCCGACCAGCCCACGGCGGAGCCGACCGGCACCCCCGCCCCCGGCTACGACGAGGCCGAGCGCGAGGCGGTGCTGCGCGTCATGCGCGAGCGCCGCGACATCCGCAACGGCTTCCGCAGCGACGCCATCCCGCACGAGGTCCTGCTCCGCGTCCTCGAAGCGGCCCACACGGCCCCGTCCGTCGGCCACTCGCAGCCCTGGGACTTCGTCGTCATCCGCTCCGCCGAGACCCGGCGCACGATGCACGAGCTGGCCATGCGCCAGAAGGACGCATACGCCAAGTCCCTCCCCAAGGGCCGCGCGAAGCAGTTCAAGGAACTGAAGATCGAGGCCATCCTCGACACCCCGGTGAACATCGTCGTCACCGCCGACCCCACCCGCGGCGGCCGCCACACCCTCGGTCGGCACACCCAGCCGCAGATGGCCCCGTACTCCTCGGCCCTCGCCGTCGAGAACCTCTGGCTCGCGGCCCGCGCCGAGGGCCTCGGCGTCGGCTGGGTCAGCTTCTTCGACGAGCGCGAGATGGTCCGCACGCTCGGCCTCCCCGAGCACCTGGAGGTCGTCGCGTACCTGTGCGTGGGTTACGTCGACGAGTTCCCGGACGAGCCGGAGCTGATGCAGGCGGGCTGGTCCAAGCGCCGCCCGCTCTCCTGGGTCGTGCACGAGGAGACGTACGGCCGCCGCGCCCTGCCCGGCGAGGAGCCGCACGACCTGCTCGCCGAGACCGTCGCCAGCATCCGCCCGCTGGACGCGAAGGCGCTCGGCGAGGCGTGGGAGCGGCAGAAGCGCATGACGAAGCCCGCGGGCGCGCTCGGCATGCTCGAGATCATCTCGGCCCAGCTCTCCGGCCTCTCCCGGATGTGCCCGCCCCCGATCCCGGAGCCCGCCGCCGTGGCGATCTTCGCGGGCGACCACGGCGTGCACGCCCAGGGCGTCACCCCCTGGCCGCAGGAGGTGACGGGCCAGATGGTCGCCAACTTCCTCGGCGGCGGCGCGGTCTGCAACGCCTTCGCGAGCCAGGTCGGCGCGGAGGTCTGCGTCATCGACGTCGGCGTGGCCTCCGAACTCCCCGCCACCCCGGGCCTGTTGCCCCGCAAGATCAGGCCCGGCACGGCCGACATGACGACGGGACCGGCCCTGAGCCGCGAGGAGGTCAAGGCGGCCATCGAGGTGGGCATCGAGACGGCCCGCGACCTGGTGGCGGCAGGCAACAAGGCCCTGCTCACCGGCGAGATGGGCATCGCGAACACCACGGCGTCGGCCGCCCTCATCTCGGTCTACACGGACACGGACCCGGCCGAGGTGACGGGCCGCGGCACGGGCATCAACGACGAGACCCACGCCCGCAAGATCGAGGTGGTCCGCCGCGCCCTCGACCTCCACCAGCCGGACCCGGCCGACCCGATCGGCGTGCTCGCGGCGATCGGCGGCCTCGAACACGCGGCGATGGTGGGCCTGTTGCTGGGCGGCGCCTCCCTCCGCACCCCCGTCATCCTGGACGGCGTGAGTGCGGGCGCGGCTGCTCTGGTCGCCCGCGCCATCGCCCCCGAGGTCCTGGCAGCCTCCATCGCGGGCCACCGCAGCGCCGAACCGGGCCACGTGGCGGCCCTCAACAAGCTCGGCCTGCGCCCCCTGATCGACCTGGACCTCCGCCTCGGCGAGGGCACCGGCGCCCTCCTGGCTCTCCCGGTGGTCCAGAGCGCAGCCCGCGCCATGCATGAGGTGGCAACGTTCGACTCGGCGGGAGTAACGGAGAAGTAGCCCGCGCCCGATGCTGGCCGCGGCGCTTGTGCCCACCCGCCCGCCGTCCAGTCGGTTGTGCCCACCCGCCCCGCCGTCCAGTCGGTCGTGGGCACCCGCCCCGCCGTCCAGTCGGTTGTGGGCAGGCGTCCCGCACGGCGGGACGGGTGGGCACAACCGACCTCCGGCCCGCAGCGAACAACGAGACAGTCCCCCCCCGGGGGCCCGGGGCGAAGCCCCGGTTTCGGGAAGGGGCGGGCTCGGGGAAACGAAACAACCCCACCCCCGCCATACTGAACCCGCACGTCAAAGCCTCCGCCCCCAGGCCGCTCCACCGCCGCAGCGGCCCGCTGAAGCACCGCCTCGCCCGAGGACACGCACGAGGAGCCACCCACCATGGCCGACCACCCGGCGACGACCCCCGCCTACCCCGTAGGACTCCGCCTGACCGGCCGCAGGACGGTCGTCCTCGGCGGCGGCCAGGTCGCCCAGCGCCGCCTCCCCGCCCTCATCGCCGCAGGCGCGGCCATCACCCTGGTCTCACCCACCGCCACCCCCTCCGTGGAGGCGATGGCGGACGCGGGCGAGCTCACCTGGGAGCGCCGCCCGTACACCCCGGGCGACCTGGCCACGGCCTGGTACGCCCTGATCGCCACCGACGACCCGGAGGCCAACACGGCCGCGTCGGCCGAGGCCGAGGCACACCGCGTCTGGTGCGTCCGCGCCGACGACGCCGACGCCGCCACCGCCCTCACTCCCGCGACCGGCCGCTCCGAAGGCGTCACCGTCGCCGTCCTCACCACGGACCTCCAGGGCCGCGACCCCCGCCGCACCGCCGCCATCCGCGACGCCGTCGTCGAGGGCCTGCGCGACGGCACCCTGGTGGCGCCCCACCAGCGCACCCGCACTCCAGGCGTCGCCCTCGTCGGCGGCGGCCCCGGCGACCCGGACCTGATCACGGTCCGCGGCCGCCGCCTCCTCGCCGAGGCCGACGTCGTCATCGCCGACCGCCTCGGCCCCCGCGACCTCCTCGACGAACTCCCGCCGCACGTCGAGGTGATCGACGCGGCGAAGATCCCGTACGGCCGCTACATGGCCCAGGAGGCCATCAACAACGCCCTGATCGAGCACGCCAAGCAGGGAAAGTCGGTGGTCCGCCTCAAGGGCGGCGACCCGTTCGTCTTCGGGCGCGGCATGGAGGAGGCGATCGCCCTTGAGGCGGAGGGCATCCCGTACACGGTGGTGCCCGGCATCTCCAGCTCCATCTCGGTCCCCGGCGCGGCCGGCATCCCGGTCACCCACCGCGGCGTCGCCCACGAGTTCACGGTCGTCAGCGGCCACGTCGCCCCCGACGACGAGCGCTCCCTGGTCGACTGGCCCGCCCTCGCCGCCTCGCGCGGCACCCTCGTCGTCCTGATGGGCGTCGACAAGATCGGCGCCATCGCCCGTACGTTGATGGCGCACGGCAAGCCCGCAGAGACCCCCGTCGCCCTCGTCCAGGAGGGCACGACCGCCGCCCAGCGCCGCGTGGACGCGACCCTCGCCACCGTGGCCGAGACCGTCGTGGCCGAATCGGTGAAGCCCCCGGCGGTCATCGTCATCGGCGACGTGGTGAAGGTGGGCCCGGAACACCGCGCCTGACGCGGCCGACCAGCGCACGAGTAACCAGCGGCACCAGCACACGAGTAACCAGCGGTAACGGAACTCCCTCCCAGCCGTTGGCACCGCATCCCGGACAAGGCAGTATCACCCTGTGGCCGATCTCAGCAGCATCGAAACCATCGAAGACCCGGCGGACCCGCGCCTGCGCGACTACACGGGCCTGACCGACGTCGAACTGCGCCGCAAGCGCGAGCCCGCCGAGGGCCTCTTCATCGCCGAGGGCGAGAAGGTCATCCGCCGCGCCAAGCAGGCGGGTTACGAGATGCGCTCGATGCTGCTCTCGGCCAAGTGGGTCGACGTCATGCGCGACGTCATCGACGAGGTCCCCGCCCCGGTGTACGCGGTGAGCCCCGACCTCGCAGAGCAGGTCACCGGCTACCACGTGCACCGCGGCGCTCTCGCCTCCATGCAGCGCAAGCCACTGCCCACCGCCGACGAGCTGCTGCGGACGGCCCGCCGCGTCGTCGTCATGGAGTCGGTCAACGACCACACCAACATCGGTGCCATCTTCCGCTCGGCGGCCGCCCTCGGCATGGACGCGGTCCTGCTGTCCCCGGACTGCGCCGACCCCCTCTACCGCCGCAGCGTCAAGGTCTCGATGGGTGCGGTCTTCTCCGTTCCGTACGCCCGTCTGGAGTCCTGGCCGCGGGGCCTCGAAGGCGTACGCGAGGCGGGCTTCAACCTCCTCGCCCTCACCCCGGACGAGAAGGCCCGCACCCTCGACGAGGCGGCGCCGCACCGCATGGACCGCGTCGCGCTGATGCTCGGCGCGGAGGGTGACGGACTGTCCACCCAGGCGCTGGTCGCGGCCGACGAGTGGGTCCGCATCCCCATGGCCCACGGCGTGGACTCGCTGAACGTGGGAGCGGCGGCCGCCGTCGCCTTCTACGCGGTGGCGACGGGCCGCCCTCAGCTCTGAATCTGCTGGGCCCCGAACCCGGCGTCCGGGCCGAACCGCTCCTGGGCCACGCCCGGCGAGCGATGCCCGTCGTTCCCGCTCCCGCTCCCGAGCCCGCGCGCGGGCCCCTGGCACCCCTGCGCCGCGGCGATCCCGAGGGCCACGAGCAGTGTCACGACCACGAAGACGAAGAGCCGCTGCCGCAGCAGCCGCGGATTGGCGGGCCGCCGCCCCGTGCCCGTCGTGCGCGGCCCCTGCCGCCCCGCACCACTGCGCGGCGCGGGCCTGCCGCCCGAACGGCCCGTGTTCCGGGCCCCGGTGGGCCGGGCACCCGACCGCGCGGAACCCGGCTGCGACCGGGAGGACCCCGGCTGTGACGCGCTCGGCCGGGACGAGCCGGGCCGGGACGAGCTGGGCCGCGGCGGGGGAGTGCCGGGCTGGGTGCGCCGCTGGGTGCGCTGGTCCGCGTAACTCTCGGCGAGGCGCCCGGTCGGCCGGTCCTGCTCCTGCCGGGGCGCGGGGGGCCGCACATCGGCCAGGCCGCCCTGGGCCTCGCGCGCCGCGATCTCCTTGAGCCTGAGCGACAGTTGCAGCGTGCTGGGCCGCTCCTCCGGGTCCTTGGCGAGACAGGCGCTGATCAGCGGGGCGAGCGCGTCCGGCACCCCGCCGAGCTGTGCCTCCTCGTGCACCACGCGGTAGAGCATGACCTCCGAACTGCCGTGCCCGAAGGGTGAGTCGGCCATCCCCGCGTACGCCAGTGTGGCGCCGAGCGCGAACACGTCCGTGGCGGGCGTGACGGCGGCCCCGCGCACCTGCTCGGGCGCGAGGAACCCGGGCGAGCCGACCGCGGTCCCCACATGCGTGAGCGTCGAGGCGCCGGTGGCCCAGGCGATACCGAAGTCGATGATCCGCGGCCCCTTCGGGGACAGCAGGATGTTGGAGGGCTTCAGGTCCCGGTGCACCACGCCCGCCTCGTGCACGGCCACGAGCCCCTCGGAGAGCGCCGCACCGACCGCGGCCACGTCGGCCGCCGACAGCGGCCCCTCGGCGGCGACCTTGTCGTGCAGCGAGGGCCCGGGCACGTACTGGGTGGCGAACCACGGCCGGTCGGCCTCCAGGTCCGCGGCGACGAGCCGGGCGGTGCAGCCGCCACGAATCCGCCGCGCGGCCGACACTTCCCGAGCGAACCGCGACCGGAACTCCTGATCCTCCGCCAGATCGGGCCGGATCACCTTCAGCGCGACCCGCTGCCCCCTCCGGTCGGAGCCCAGGTAGACGACCCCCATGCCGCCGGCGCCCAGGCGCCTGTGCAGCCTGAACGAGCCGACGACACGCGGGTCCTCGCGCCGGAGCCGCATCATCGCCATGTCCATCCCCGCTGCCCGGTCCGTTTGACGAGCCACAGCTTACGTTTCCGCGGCCGGGCACGTGCAGAGGCCGCGCCCTCGCGGTCCGATCGATTGTCAGTGCCGGATGGGAAACTTGAAGAGTGGTCAGGACGCGGCGGAGCGGGGCTCGTTGCCGTCCCACGCACCGCCAACCATCCATCGCTGAAGGGGGATTGATCCCGTGAAGGGTGATCGCGTGGAGATAGTCGTGGACGCCGGTGACACGACCCGGACGTACGAGGTGGTGGCGAGCCGAGCGGGCCGCAGAGTGGAGACTGCGGTCCGCAGGGGAGTCGTGGAAGTGAGCGAAGTCACCCGCAGCGGCTCCGTGGTGCGCACGGCCCGCTTCATGTCGACCCGCGTCCTCGCGCTGGTCGAGCAGCCCGTCCCGAGGGAGGACACCTCCGAGCGCACGCCCGAGCACACGACGGGCCAGAGCGGGCGACCCCTCCGGGAAGACCCCGAGTCCTAGGCCCCGTCCTAGGCCCTCTTCTCCACCCACGGGAGTACGCGATCGTCGCGCGGTCATCCTCCGGGAGGCCCGCCAATCGGTACGAGGGCATGACGTCGTGAACGCACCCCGGCCCTAGATTTGAAGTCAAGCGGCGGGTGCAGCACTCGTCCCCCGAGGTCAGCCACCCGCCGCTTGCCAGAACCAACAGAATCGAGCCGGGAGAGGAACCATGGCGGACACGGCACCGCGGACCATGTTCCGCACGCAGGGGCGCAAGACCTTCGCGTTCGGCGCCCGCCCGTCCGGCACCCGCCATCCCTTGGTGGCGACAGCCATGGTCCTCCCTCTGGCGGCCCTGCTCGTAGTCGTCTTCGGCGGCTGGGACGCAGTGGTCACACAAGCGTCGTCCGTGGGCGTGATGCTGGGGCGCTGAGCGGCGCCCCAGGCCCGGAAGAGCGGTCCGGGCGGGGACATCCGGCCATGAAACCCCGTGGGGACGGGGGTGCGGCGGACGGCATGACGGCCCGCGCAGCTGGGGAGCTGCGCGGGCCGTTGCTCTCTCTTGCGCCTAAACCGGCGCCGCTCTCGCGGACCAAATTCCCGCCGCGGGGGTTCCTCAATTGATGGTTGCGGTGGTCCTGGCTTCGCACTTGTTCAGCCCGCCCGCGTTTGAGGGCGAACTCGCCCGGGGCTGGGGAAACTCCCGCCCGAGCCTCTGCGTACGCTCACCCCGTGCCCCCGCCCGACCCCCTCGTCCCCGCCCTCCAGGCCAAGGCCCACGCCCTGGCACACCCCACCCCGGAGGGCCGCTGCACCTGCGAGAAGGCCACCCTCGCGGACCGCCCCGACGCCACCGTCGTCCGCCACGGCACCCTCGTGGCCAAGGCCCACACCGGCGACACGGACCCCACGGAGCTCTCCGCACGCCTCGCTGCGGCCGCCCACCCCACCCTCGGCACCGTCCTCCTGCCCCCGCTGCACCCCTTTGCGACGACCCTGCACGACCGCCAGGTCACCCTCTGGCCGCCCGGCACCCCCGTGGACCCCGACACCCCCGAAGCCGCCCCCTGGGAGGCCGCGGCCACCCTCCTGGCCCGCCTCCACCGGGTACCGCCCGCCGAACTCCCGCACCCGCTCCCGGACATGAGGGGCCCCGAGAAGTCCGCCCGCGCCCTGGCCCGCCTCCGCGCGGCGGGCCCGCACCCCGCGGCGGCCCCCGTCGAGCGAGCCTGGGGCACCCTGCCCCCCTGGGCCCGCGCCGAGACCCGGGGCCCCGCCCGCGACACCGTCTGCCACGGAGACTTCCACCTGGGCCAGCTGGTCCGAGCCCCCGGGGAGCCGGACCGGGAGAGCGCGTGGCGCCTCATCGACGTCGACGACCTGGGCCTCGGCAACCCGGCCTGGGACCTCGCCCGCCCCGCCGCCTGGTACGCCTGCGGCCTTCTCGCCCCGGAGGAGTGGACCCGCTTCCTCACCGCCTACCAACAGGCGGGCGGCCCCGCCGTCCCGCCGCCCGGCACCGACCCCTGGCCCGCCCTGGACGTCCCGGCCCGCGCCCTCACCATCCAGACCGCGGCCCTCGCCATCGCCAAGGCGGTCACGGAGGGGCGTCTCCTGGACGAGGTCGAACAGGCTGTGATCGACACCTGTGACCGAATGGCCACCCTCCCGCCCGAGTTCGCGACCGAGCAGGCCAAGTAGGGTGCAACGCACCGAAGCCGGGAAGAGATCCGGCCAAGCAGTCACGACCGGCGAGGAGTTGAGCCGTCCATGCAGTGTCCCAAGTGTCACGCACCCATGCACACGTACAACCGCAACGGCGTCCAGATCGAGCAGTGCAGCGGTTGCCGCGGGATATTCCTCGACTACGGCGAGCTGGAGTCCCTGACCCGTCTCGAGGCCCAGTGGGGCCAGCAGGCCCCGCCGCCCCCGGCGGCCCCGCAGGCTTACCCCGCCGCCCCGGCCCCGGCCGCGCCCGCCTGGGGCGCCCAGCACGGCGGTCACTACGGCGGCCACCACGGCGGACACCACCGCCACAAGAGCTTCGGACACATGCTCTTCTCCTCCTGACGGAGGGACGACGAAGCCCCCGGCCGAAGAGACGGCCGGGGGCTTCGTACTGCGCGTGCGCGATACTGGGATTGAACCAGTGACCTCTTCCGTGTCAGGGAAGCGCTCTCCCGCTGAGCTAATCGCGCAGGTCAACCTGCGTTTTACTCGGTACTGCGTGCGCGATACTGGGATTGAACCAGTGACCTCTTCCGTGTCAGGGAAGCGCTCTCCCGCTGAGCTAATCGCGCGGGACGGATCAGTGACGGACCGGAGTCCGAAGATCCAGTGCGCGATACTGGGATTGAACCAGTGACCTCTTCCGTGTCAGGGAAGCGCTCTCCCGCTGAGCTAATCGCGCATGGAGGTGGAGACGGGATTTGAACCCGTGTAGACGGCTTTGCAGGCCGTTGCCTCGCCTCTCGGCCACTCCACCAGGAGTGCGGGGTCTCGGGAAGATCCCCCACTTTCCTGCGAGCGGACGACCAGGTTCGAACTGGCGACCTCAACCTTGGCAAGGTTGCGCTCTACCAACTGAGCTACGTCCGCTTGTCTTTCCCGGTCCGCTTCCGCGTCCCGGCGACGTGTTGAACTCTAGCGGATTCCTGGGGCGATACAAAAACGCGTTTGCGCAGCGTGCTGCGGTGCGACCCCCGCCGGGCACCGTCAGGACAGCCTCAGGACACCGGTCATAGACTCGCAGCCGTGCACAGCCCCTCCTCCACACTCCCTCCCCTCGCCCGCTTCGGCAGCCGCGTGGCCACCGGTCTCCTGGACGTGACCAGCGACCCTTCGGCCCTGGACAGCAGCGGTTTCTGGGCCGTCGCCGCCGACTTCGAGGGGGGTCTGACCTGCGCCCGCTTCGCGGACGTGCGCGAGGCGCCCGTGCCGCTGCCGGTGCCCGGGAAGTGGCGGGGGCCCGCCCCGGCCGACTGGATGTCGTCGCTCGGTCACGACGCGTATACGGAGGGCGTACGGACGATCCGGGCGCACATCGCAGCGGGCGACGTGTACCAGGTGAACCTCTGCCGCGTGCTCTCCGCGCCGATCGCACCCGACGCCGACGTGGACGAGCTGACCGCTCTCCTTGCGCGCGGGAACCCCGCTCCCTATGCCGGAACGATCCGTCTCCCCGAGCACGGCGTCGAGATCGCCACCGCCTCGCCTGAGCTGTTCCTGCGCCGCGAGGGCCGCGTCGTCGAGTCCGGGCCGATCAAGGGCACGGGGCGCACCGAGGCGGAGCTGACCGAGAAGGACCACGCCGAGAACGTCATGATCGTGGATCTCGTCCGCAACGACCTGGGCCGGGTCTGCGTGACCGGATCCGTGACCGTGCCCGAGCTGTGCGTGGTCGAGAAGCACCCCGGCCTCGTCCACCTCGTCTCCACGGTCGCCGGCGAGCTGCGCCCCGGCGCCGGCTGGCCCGAACTGCTCGACGCCGCCTTCCCGCCCGGCTCCGTCACCGGCGCCCCCAAGTCCAGCTCGCTGCGGATCATCGACGCACTGGAGACGGCGCCCCGCGGCCCGTACTGCGGCGGCATCGGCTGGGTCGACGCGGACCGGGGGACCGGTGAGCTCGCCGTCGGCATCCGCAGCTTCTGGATCGACCGCGCCGAGGGCGTGCTGCGGTACGGGGCGGGGGCGGGCATCACCTGGGGCTCGGACCCCGAGGACGAGTGGCGGGAGACCGAGCTGAAGGCCGCACGGCTGCTGGAGGTAGCTTCGGGGACGTACGAAGTGTGAGTGGTGGAAGGACCCCGACGTGAAGATCTGGCTCAATGACGGGCTGCAGGACCTCGACGCGGCCCGCGTCTCCGTGTTCGACCACGGACTCACGGTGGGCGACGGCATCTTCGAGACGGTGAAGGCCGTCGAGGGGCGCCCCTTCGCCCTCACCCGCCACCTGGACCGGCTGGCCCGCTCCGCGCGCGGCCTCGGCCTGCCCGAGCCGGACGCCGACGCGGTGCGCCGGGCCTGCGCCGCCGTCCTGGAGGCCAACCCGATGCCGCTCGGGCGGCTGCGCATCACGTACACCGGAGGGCTCTCGCCGCTCGGCTCCGACCGCGGCGACGAGGGCACCACACTCGTCGTCGCCCTCGGCGCGGCCGCCCGCCGCCCCGACACCACCGCGGCGATCACCGTCCCCTGGACCCGCAACGAACGCGGCGCCCTGGCGGGCCTGAAGACCACCTCGTACGCGGAGAACGTCGTGGCGCTCGCCCGCGCCACCCAACAGGGCGCCTCCGAGGCCCTGTTCGCGAACACGGTGGGGAAGCTGTGCGAGGGCACGGGCACCAACGTCTTCGTGGTGGTCGACGGCGACGTCCACACACCGCCGCTCGCCTCCGGCTGTCTCGGGGGCATCACCCGTGAGCTGGTCGTCGAGTGGACGGGGGCGCGCGAGACCGAGCTGCCCCTCGACGTGCTGAACCGGGCCGACGAGGTCTTCCTGACCTCGACGCTGCGCGACGTGCAGGCCGTGCACCGGATCGACGGGCGCCAACTGCCGGGCGCCCCGGGCCCGGTGACGGCGAAGGCGATGCGGGTCTTCGCGGAGCGCGCCGCCGCCGACATCGACCCGTAAACCTGATGACGACGGCGCCCGTCGCGGGTAGAACACCCGTGATGACCACGACCCTGCGGCCGAGCGGGCCGCTTCAACAGAGCGCCGACGGCGCGAAGTCACGCACGTTCGACGTCTGCGTGAACAGCCGTCCGGTGGGCGCCATCGAGCTCGGCACGCACGCGGTCTTCGGGCCGCGCGTCGGCCAGATCCGCGCGCTGCGGATCGACGAGCGGGACCGCGGGCGCGGCCGTGGCACGGTGGCCGCGCTCGCCGCCGAGGAAGTGGTGCGGGGCTGGGGCTGTACGCGCATCGAGGCGACCGTCCCCGCGACCGCGACGGAGGCCCTGCACCTCGCCACCGCCCTCGGCTACGTGGAGCGCAACCGGCAGCTGGCCAAGCCCCTGCCGACGGTCCCCGAAGCCCTGCCCGAGGGCGTGCGCGGCCGGCCCATGACCGAGGCCGAGTACGGCCCGTGGATCGCCGCAGAGAACGAGAGCTATGTCCGGACGTGGGTCGCGCGCGGCGTGCCCGAGGCGGAGGCCCGCGCCAAGGCCGAGGCGGACCACGCCGCCAGCCTCCCGAACGGCCTCGCGTCGCCCGACACGAACCTGAGCGTCCTGGAGGCGGACGGCACCCCCGTCGGCACGCTCTGGGTCGCCCTGCTCGGCGACACCGCCTTCGTCTACGACGTAAGGGTCGACGAGGCGCACCGCGGCCGCGGCCACGGACGCTCCCTGATGCTCCTCGCCGAACAGCAGGCGCACGCGTCCGGCAGCGCCGCCATGGGCCTCAACGTCTTCGCGGGCAACACCACGGCCCTGCGCCTGTACGAGTCCCTGGGCTACGAGCCGACCTCGTACTACCTCTACAAGCAGCTGCTCTAGCTGCCCTGGGCCTCCTGGCCCGCGGCGGCGAGCAGCCGGTCGGTGAGCTCCTCGACGCGCTCGCGCAGCCCCTCCTGGCTCTGGCCGCCGTCGAGCCGCTCCCCGCCGACGACGTACGTCGGGGTGCCGGTGACGCCGATGGCCTTGCCCTCGGCCTGGTCGGCGTCGACGATCAGGATGTGCCGCCCGTCGATCAGGGCGGTGTCGAACTCCTCGGCGTCCAGGCCCAGTTCACGCGCCGCCTCGACCAGGAGGGGCTCGCCCTTGCGGTCCAGCTCCTCGACCCGGCCGAGCACGGCCTCCACGTACGGCCAGCCCTGCCCCTGGACGAGCGCCTCCTCGGCGGCCTGCGCGGCGGCGAAGGAGTGCTTGTGCTTCTCGAGGGGGAAGTGCCGAAGCCGCAGCTCGACGCGGTCGCCGTAGCGCTCCCGCAGGGCGCGGACGTCATCGAGGGCGGTGCGGCAGTCGGGGCACTGGAGCTCGCACCAGACGTCGACGGTGACGGGGCGGGCGGTGGAGGAGTCGCTCATGGGTCCAGTCTCCCAGCAGCCCGGGGCGCCGCCCACTCCGGTCCCCGCGCGCGGATCCGGCACCTGCGGAGGATCCGGACCCCGATATCTCCCTGAGGTCTGCCCGGTACGTGGCTGACTCACCGGGTGGCGGTGCAGGATGGAGGGGACGAAACAGCCACGCATGGAGGACCGGATGATTGCCGAGACCGTGTGTTCCGCCGTATCCGCGGCCGGCCTGGGCATCGCCGCGGTCACGGCCTATCGCAAGCGCTTCCTCGCCGCCGCCCGCATCGGCGCCTACGCCCTGGTGCCCATCGGCCTGGTGATGACCGGCGTCGTCGGCTGGGCGGCCGACACGGCCTTCAGCGTCAAGGCGTGGGCGGGCATCGGCGTCCTCGGAGTCGCCTGGCTGCTCTTCATGACCACGCGCGCGGTGGAGCGCCGCTCCGGTGGCACCCGCAAGGAGCGCAAGGCCGCCGAGAGGGCCGCCCAGGGTGACGCGGTGGCGCCGACGGCCTCGGCCCCCTCGCTCGGCCAGGGCTCCCGCCCGGCGGCCAGGCCCGCGGCTCAGCCGAAGTCGGCGGCGCCCGCGGAGGACTTCAGCGACATCGAGGCGATCCTGAAGAAGCACGGCATCTGACACCCGTCAAGGACCCACCGCACCAAGGGGGTTGGAGCGCTCGTTCCGGCCCCGCCGTCAACGGCGGTGTGCCCGGCGGAGGATGGCGGCCGCGGCGCCCGCGCGCTCCCGAGCGGCTCCCCCCGGCGCACAGGCGTCACGGGCGCCGCACCAAGGTCACATGATCCGGCGAACTCCCGGGTTCTCCGGGCGTGTTGGACGCACGCCACCCGTCCGCTGCGTCATCATCGCGGCGAGATGCTGGACACGACCCCGCCGCGCGACGCCGCCCCGCCCACCGAAGAGCGAAGAGGCTGCCTCTTCGCGCTCTCCCAGCCACCCCTGATGATCTTCCTGGCGGTGATCGGCTGTCTGCTCCTGATGGCCTCGCTGCACGACCTGTTTCTGCTGTAGGCCGCCGATCCCGTACGAGGTGCTAGCCCGCGGCCTCCTTGCGCCGGGCCCGGTAGGCCGCGACGTGCAGCCGGTTGCCGCAGGTGCGGCTGTCGCAGTAGCGGCGGGAGCGGTTGCGGGAGAGGTCCACGAAGGCGCGCCGGCAGTCCGGGGCCTCGCAGCGCCGCAGCCGCTCCTCCTCCCCGGCCACCACGAAGAAGGCGAGCGCCATCCCGCAGTCGGCCGCGAGATGGTCCGCGACGGACGCCCCCGGCGCGAAGTAGTGCACGTGCCAGTCGTAGCCGTCGTGGTCGGTGAGCCGGGGCGTGGTGCCTGCGGCCGCCACCAGCTCATTGATCAGCGCCGCCGCGGTACGTGGATCGGGGGCGGCGAAGACCTCCGCGAAGCGCCCACGGATGTCACGCACCGTGTTCAGGTCCCGCTCGCCTAGCGTCCCGACATCGCTGATGTCGTGGCTTCGTACGAAATCTCCCAGGGCCGCCACATCGGCGAGGCCATCGGACCCGTTCTCGTCTGGCGCGGTGTTCACCAGATCCACGACGGTGTCGAGCGCGCACCGGGTGTCGTGGGTGATCAGCACGATTCGCTCCCTGGCCTGGAGGTGGTGGGGTCTCCCCTGCTCATGGAGAGCTCGGGGAATGGGGCCCACCGATGCTGGCCGATGCTAGCGGCTCCGCCCACGCGCGCACCGGCGCCGTCGCCACGGAAGGTCCGCGGCGACGGCGCCGGTGTCTGCTGGGTCTGCCTGTGTTCCGTTGTGCAGCGCCCGAGCCGTCTCCCCGAGTGGACGGTGCCGGGCGGTTCTCGACGGAGCCTCGCTAGCTCTCGGCCAGGATGTGCGAGAGCTCGGTGTCGAGGTCGAAGTGGCGGTGTTCGGTGCCGGGCGGCACCGCCGCGTCGGTTCGCTTCAGGAACGATTCCAGGGCCCGCGCCGGGGCCTCGAGCAGGGCCTCACCCTCGGGTGAGCTCAGGGCGATGCAGACGACTCCCTGACCGTGACTGCGGGACGGCCAGACTCGGACGTCGCCGGTACCGGTGGGCCGGTGAAGGCCCTCGGCGAGGAGGTCGCGGGCGAACACCCACTCGACGGTCTCCTCGGCTCCGGTGTGGAAGGTGGCGTGCACGGCATAGGGATCGGCCGTGTCATACCGCAGTCCTGCGGGTACAGGCAGTGAGGACTCGCTCGACACAACGAGGCGCAGGTGCAGCTCGCAGCTGACCGTGGTGTTCATAAGCGCCAGGGCCTTTCGCTCAGTGTGCGCTCGGGGATTCGCACGTCGGCGAAATCGACATGCCACCTACGGTGCCGTTGTAAACCCCTCTGAGGGTTTTGCGTGTCTTTAGGTAGCTCGCTTGGCGGGGTCTGTGTTCGGCCGCTTCACCCATTCCGGTGAGGGGTTTCCGTCCGGTAAGGTTTGGCTGCATGAATACGGGGAGTAACGAACCGGCGGGCGCGGTCGCGGCCGACGGGGCCACCGGCGCGGCCTCCGGCGAGCAGCCGCTCGGATCGCGGGCGCCGGAGTTCATCAAGGCCCGCAAGGCCCTGCACCTGAGCTGGCAGGTGGGTGTCTTCATCGTGGGTCTCGCGGTGGTCGTCGCGGGCATCATCATGCTGCCGCTGCCGGGCCCTGGGTGGCTGGTCATCTTCGGCGGCATGGCGATCTGGGCCACCGAGTTCGTCTGGGCCCAACTGGTGCTTCGCTGGACGAAGCGCAAGGTCACAGAGGCGACGCAGCGGGCGCTCGACCCCAAGGTGCGCCGCCGCAACATCATCCTGACCACGATCGGCCTCGTGATCGTCGCGGCTCTGGTCGGCGTCTACGTCTGGAAGTTCGGCCTCGAGATGCCCTGGAAGATCAATGAGTGACGGGGGCCACCCCACGGCGGTCGGAGCACCCGCTGACATGCGGTAATGTTCTCCGTGCGCCCGGGGCGATTAGCTCAGTGGGAGAGCGCTTCGTTCACACCGAAGAGGTCACTGGTTCGAACCCAGTATCGCCCACCCCGGAACTGCGGCCCGGAGGCTTTAAGCCTCCGGGCCGCAGTCGTAATTCCCGCTGTTTTCCCGGCGATTAGTCAACGGGATCAGTCAATTCCGCTTCTTGCGCTCCCCGTTGGCATGCGACCGACGGATACTCAGGTATGGACTGGAGTCATTTCCGCTTCCGCAGCGTGTGGGAGCTCGCCGCCGGGCCCGACGCCGTGTTCGCCGTTCTGGAGCGCGCCGAGGACTATCCGCTGTGGTGGCCCCAGGTGCGCGAGGTGACGTCGACCGGCGAGGACCAGGGGCTCGCGCGCTTCCGGTCCCTGCTCCCGTACGACCTGCTCGTGACCGCTCGGGCGGTGCGCCGTGATCAGGGGGCCGGGGTCCTTGAGGTCGCGATGAGCGGGGATCTCGAGGGATGGGCGCGCTGGACGGTGCGGGCGTGGCCCGGTGGGACGCGTGCGGTCTACGAGCAGGAGGTGGAGGTGCGCAAGCCGCTGATGCGGCGTCTCGCCGTGCCCGGGCGGCCGCTGTTCCTGCTCAACCATGGGCTGATGATGCGGGCCGGACGGCGTGGCCTGGTCCGCTACCTCGAATCGGTTTGAAGGAAACCCGCGAGGACCTGTATGGTTCAACCCGTTCCCGGGCGATTAGCTCAGTGGGAGAGCGCTTCGTTCACACCGAAGAGGTCACTGGTTCGAACCCAGTATCGCCCACCCGGAGAATGCCGGTCCGTCACCGACGGACCGGTTTTTTTCATGCCCTGATGGGGGTCCGGCTCCCCAACGCTCAGGCTGCCGCCGGGAGTTCGGGGCGCACCGGCCAGGCCGGGTCCACCGTCTCCGGGGTGCCGCTGCGCGCGAACCACGCCTGCAGGCCGCGAGCCTGCGCCGCGTGCCAGACCGCCTGCAGCGTGTGCAGCTCGGCCGGGGAGAGGCGCTCGAGCCGGGACGCGAAGCGGCGCCCCACCGCCCGTACGACATCCAGGGCGGCCATCGCGTCGGCCGCCGCGTCATGGGCGGCGTCCAGCTCCACCTCGTAGTGCGCGCACAGGTCGGTGAGGGTGCGGCGGCCCTTGCGGTAGCGGTCCAGGTGCTTGTCCAGGACGCGGGGGTCGAGGACGCACAGCGGGGAGTTCGCCAGGTAGGCGGAGAGCGTGGAGGCGCGGTGCCTGCGCAACTCCCGGTCCAGGAGCGTCAGATCGAAGGGCGCGTTCATCACCACCAGGGGACGGCCCGCCGCGCACTGCTCGCCCAGCTCGCGGGCCATCTCCTCCATGACCGGCGCCGGCCAGCGGCCGTTGTGCTGCAGATGCTCCTCCGTCAGGCCGTGTATCGCCGTGGCGGCCTCGGGGACCGGGACGCCCGGGTTCACCAGCCAGCGGCTGACGCGCGGCCGGGTGCCCGCGCCCTGTTGGACGATGAGCGCCGCCGACACGATCCGGTCGGTCTCGACGTCCACGCCTGTGGTTTCTGTGTCGAATGCGGCCAAGGGCCCCTCGTACCAGCACGTCATGATGGTGCAACTCCTCGTTCAACTCCGGCAGACGGCCTGCCTCCTCTGCCCACGCAGGTGATACCCGGGCCGTTTGCGCCATACGCGGCCCGGAGACAACACAGGTACAGGGCCGGGCAGTTGACCGGCCCGCCGTGACGACTGACCGGTTCGGAAGGCTTGTTGGACATGGCGCTCGCGCAGCCCGAACAGGGCGGGCTGCTGCCCGAGCGGATCGCACCGCCGCGCGGCACTCTCGCCACCACCGCCTGTATGGAGACCCTTCAGGTGGGCTATCTGCATGCCGTGGCGGCCGCCGCGGGGTGCTCGCTCTCGCAGCCCTTTCCGGACAACGGCATCGACTGGCACGTCAGCCACAGCGCCCCCGGGCACACGGTCGACGACGAAGTCACCATCAAGGTGCAGCTCAAGTGCACGTACCAGATACCGCCGAACCCCTGTGGGCCCGCCTTCTCCTTCACGCTCGACAACGCGCACCTGGAGAAGCTCGCCCGCACCCCGGTCTCGGTGCACAAGATCCTGGTCGTGATGCTCGTGCCCCGGTCCCAGGACGACTGGCTGCGGGCCAGTCACGACCGGCTCGACCTGCGGCACTGCTGTTACTGGACCAATCTCGCCGGACACCCGGTGACCGGCCGGCGCAGGACCACCGTGCGCGTCCCGACCTCGCGGATCTTCGACGACCGGGCGCTCTGCGAGATCATGACGCGGGTGGGGACGGGAGGGAGACCCTGATGCACCGTCCGATCGACGAGCCAGGACGACCGGTGAGGCCCCACCCCGTACCGCCCCCGGATCTCTTCTCCGAGCCGCCCGAGCCCGGGCAGGTCGACCCCGCCGTCCTCGGCGCGCTGCTGCGGCGGCACGGTTGGCGGCGGCGCGGGGGAGCGGCGGGGCGGTATGCGCGGTGGACCCCGCCCGGGGCCGGGAGCGGCGGGCTCAGCCTGCTGGTGCCGGAGAGCCGGGCCTTTCCCGACAGCGAGGATCTGCTGGGGGAGGCCCTGACCGCACTGACGCGCAACCCCTCGCCCGCCGCCCGCGAGGTGCTCGTCGCGCTCGCGGTGCCCAGCGACGAGATCCGGTGGTGGCGCGATGTGCCGATGGGTCCTGCGGGCGCGGCCAGCTGGACGGCCGAGGAGCAACTGCGTTCGGCAGCGCGGCAGTTGCTGCTCGCCGGGGCGCTCGCGGCGCGCGGCCGGGCCGGGTACTACGGGGCCCGGCACCGGGGGCCCGCGGCGGCCTCGCTGGAGAGCGTCCTGGTGGGGCCCGCGCCGGGCGGGCGGCAGCTCACCGCGTTCGTGCCCGTCCTGACCGGGCGCCCCCTGGTGGTCCGGCTGCACCAGGCGCTCTACGCCATCCGCGAGGCCGTCGACTACCAGCGGGCCACCGGCGGCATGGACGCCTTCGACGGGGCCGTGGAGGCGGGCGCCAGCCATGAGCTCACGGAGGCGCTGATGGCTCTGGTGCGGGGCACGGAGGGCGCGCGCGTGGCCGTCGAGTGGGCGCCCGCGGCCGGGGTGCCCGAGGGGTGCGCGGCGGCCGCGGAGCCCGTCGAGTTCTCGCCCGGTGACCTGCCGGTGCTGCGGGAGGCGAGCGCCCGGTATCTGCGCGAGGAGCCCTCGGTGCCGGTGCGGATCACGGGGGCCGTGGTGCGGATGCGGCGGTCGGGGCCGCGGGGGAGCGGGGTGGTGCGGCTGCGGGTGCTCGCGGGCGCGGAGGTCCCGCACGTACGGATGACGCTGGACGAGGAGGCGTACCGCATCGCCGGGCACGCGCATCTGGTGGGGCTGCCGGTGCGGGTGCACGGGCGGCTGGAGAGCAGGAGCGGGTTCCGGCGCCTGACCGGGGCCGGTGGTGTGGTGCCGGTGCAGGTCGACGAGGCGGAGCGGGACCGGCTGATGAAGTCGCTGCACGCCTCCTCGACTTCTTCGAGGAGGCGTGCAGCGGGGAGTGAGGGTGTGGGTGCCGGAGGCGGGGCGCCGCCTTAACCGTTTCGCGGTGGGCGGTCAGGGCTCGGTACGATCCCTAGTGCGCGCCCCACGGGAAAGGGCCGCGCATCCACCTTCAGGCAGGAGAGACCGGTGTCAGACGTCCGTGTGATCATCCAACGCGATTCCGAGCGGGAAGAGCGCGTGGTGACGACGGGCACTACCGCCGCCGACCTCTTCTCCGGTGAGCGCACCATCGTGGCCGCGCGCGTGGGCGGCGAGCTGAAGGACCTCGCGTACGAGATCGCCGACGGCGAGACCGTCGAGCCCGTGGAGATCTCCTCCGAGGACGGCCTGAACATCCTGCGCCACTCGACCGCGCACGTCATGGCGCAGGCCGTGCAGGAGCTCTTCCCCGAGGCCAAGCTGGGCATCGGCCCGCCCATCCGGGACGGCTTCTACTACGACTTCGACGTCGCCGAGCCGTTCACCCCCGAGGACCTCAAGCGCGTCGAGAAGAAGATGCAGGAGATCCAGAAGCGGGGGCAGAAGTTCGCGCGCCGTGTCACCAGCGACGACGACGCGCGCGTGGAGCTCGCCGACGAGCCGTACAAGCTGGAGCTCATCGGCCTCAAGGGCAACGCCGCGCAGGCCGCCGACGGGGCCGACGCGGAGGTGGGCGGCGGCGAGCTGACCATCTACGACAACCTCGACGCGAAGACCGGCGAGCTGTGCTGGAAGGACCTCTGCCGGGGTCCGCACCTGCCCACCACCCGGAACATCCCGGCGTTCAAGCTGATGCGCTCCGGCGGCGCCTACTGGCGCGGCAGCGAGAAGAACCCGATGCTGCAGCGCATCTACGGCACCGCCTGGCCCTCCAAGGACGAGCTCAAGGCGCACCTGGAGTTCCTCGCCGAGGCCGAGAAGCGCGACCACCGCAAGCTCGGTGCGGAGCTCGACCTGTTCTCCTTCCCCGAGGAGCTCGGCCCGGGCCTCGCGGTGTTCCACCCCAAGGGCGGCATCATCCGCAAGGAGATGGAGAACTACTCGCGGCGCCGCCACGAGGACGCGGACTACGAGTTCGTGAACACCCCGCACATCTCGAAGGAGAAGCTCTTCGAGATCTCGGGGCACCTGCCGCACTACGGCGAGGCGATGTTCCCCGCCATCGAGTTCGACGAGCAGAACTACCGCCTCAAGGCGATGAACTGCCCGATGCACAACCTGATCTTCAAGTCCCGTGGGCGTTCGTACCGTGAACTGCCGCTGCGGCTCTTCGAGTTCGGGACCGTGTACCGCTACGAGAAGTCGGGCGTCGTGCACGGACTGACCCGCTCGCGCGGCTTCACCCAGGACGACTCGCACATCTACTGCACCAAGGAGCAGATGGCGGAGGAGCTCGACAAGCTCCTCACCTTCGTGCTCGACCTGCTGCGCGACTACGGCCTGACCGAGTTCGAGCTGGAGCTGTCCACCCGCGACGACTCCGACAAGTTCATCGGCTCGGACGAGGACTGGGTGGAGGCCACCGAGGCGCTGCGGCTCGCGGCCGAGAAGCAGGACCTGCCGCTGGTGCCGGACCCGGGCGGCGCCGCCTACTACGGCCCGAAGATCTCAGTCCAGGTCAAGGACGCGATCGGCCGGTCCTGGCAGATGTCGACGATCCAGGTCGACTTCAACCAGCCCAAGCGGTTCAACCTCGAGTACACCGCGGCGGACGGCTCGCGCCAGCAGCCCGTCATGATCCACCGCGCGCTGTTCGGCTCCATCGAGCGGTTCTTCGGTGTTCTTCTTGAGCACTACGCGGGCGCCTTCCCGGCCTGGCTCGCACCGGTGCAGGCGGTCGGCATCCCGATCGGGGACGGCCACGTCGCCTACCTCCAGGAGTTCGCCGCGAAGGCGAAGGCCCAGGGGCTGCGCGTCGAGGTCGACTCCTCCTCGGACCGGATGCAGAAGAAGATCCGCAACCACCAGAAGGCCAAGGTCCCCTTCATGGTCATCGCCGGTGACGAGGACATGAACAACGGCTCCGTGTCCTTCCGTTACCGCGACGGCTCGCAGGAGAACGGCATCCCGGTCGAGGACGCCATCGCGAAGATCGCGAAGGTCGTCGAGGAGCGGGCCCAGGTCTGACCCGAGCGCGATACGCGGCTTGTGACGGGCCCCGGGGTGCTGCGCGCGCCCCGGGGCCCGAGCAGTTGCCCCGGCGGCACGGGCCGACGGGGCGAAGTCATATGCTGCACCCCATGACGAGTGAGCCGGAGCAGCAGATCGGAGTGGGGACGCAGGACGCGTTCCAGCGCCTGTGGACGCCCCACCGGATGGCGTACATCCAGGGCGAGAACAAGCCGACCGGCCCGGGGGCCGACGACGGCTGTCCCTTCTGCGGCATCCCGGCCAAGTCCGACGAGGACGGCCTGATCGTCGCGCGCGGCGAGCAGGTGTACGCGGTGCTCAACCTCTACCCGTACAACGGCGGCCACCTGATGGTCGTGCCGTACCGCCACGTCGCCGACTACACCGAGCTGACCGGCCCGGAGACGGCCGAGCTCGGGGAGCTCACCAAGCAGGCGATGACGGCGCTGCGCACCGCGTCCGGGGCGCACGGCTTCAACATCGGCATGAACCAGGGCACCGTGGCGGGCGCGGGGATCGCCGCGCATCTGCACCAGCACATCGTGCCGCGCTGGGGCGGGGACACCAACTTCATGCCGGTCGTCGGGCACACGAAGGTGCTGCCGCAACTGCTCGCGGACACACGGGCGATGCTGGCCGCCGCCTGGCCGACGGCGAGCTAGGGCCTGTCCGGCGGATCAGGCCCTAGGGGGCGTCCCCCCGAGTGCTCCGCACGCCGGGCCCCTACGCGTCGTACACGTCCGCCTTGCGCGGCGCCGGGTCCTGGACGGCGCCGCTGAGGAAGCCCGAGCGGGCGCCGAAGCGCTCCGTGTTCACCCCGTTCTCCTCGAGGACCTTGATGGCCGCCGCGTGCACCACCCGGAGCACCGGGGTGGCCGCGCGCATCGCGTCGTCCGCCATGAAGCGGTGCCGCCAGGGCTTGTCGGCCCAGGAGTGGCGCAGGCCGAAGGGCTCGGGGAGCACCAGCTTGCCGCCGAGGTAGTCCAGCATCGGCGGGTACCAGCTGAAGGGGGCGCGGACCGAGAGCCGGACGACCTCGCCCGCGGTGGCGAGCGGCAGCTGGACGTCCTTGGTCTCCCAGAACCTGACCGACTTGCTCACCGTCTTCGTCTTCGGGTCCGGCTTGCTGGTGAAGAGGGCGTGCACGGGGCCGAGGGCGTGCCCGGTGACCTCGATGCGCAGGGTCTCGTGCAGCACCGTCACGGTGATCAGCATCGTGATGACCAACTGGCCGTCCCAGAGCACGAATTGGACGCCCAGGTAGTGGCGGTCGCCGCTGCCGAACTGCTGCTCGTTGCAGATCCGCTGGATCTCGTGGCCGCGGATCTGGAACGCCTCCACGTCCGTGCCGCCGGCGGGGCGGGCGACCTTCTTCGCGTTCTCCCCGATGGCGGAGACGATCCAGTGCTTTATGGACGGGGCCGGGAAGCCGTTCGTCTTGAGCGGGCCCTGGTTGAGGCGGTGCAGCTGGTCGTGGATCACCCGGATCACGTCCCAGCTGCGGAACGGGTGGATCTCGCCGCCCTCCTTGAGCGGGACCAGGTCCTCGGCGAGCTGCCAGCTGCCCCAGCGGGTGCCCATGCCCAGGATGCCCTTGGGGCCCGCGTAGAAGACCGAGTTGCTCTGCTCCTCGGCGGCGATGCTGGCCAGGCCCTGGCGCAGCCGCTCGGCGGCGGTCTCGCCGGGGCTGCCGGGCACCGCCTCGGGGATCTTCGCGCCGACGGCGCCGCCCGCGAGGAGGCTGTCCCACTGCTCGCGCAGGACCCTCGCCGAGCGCTCGGCTATCTGCCGGGCCCAGAGCCAGCCGATGACGGGGACGACCGCACACGCGCGTGCGTACCAGGCCCAGAAGCCGTGCAGCGGCGTCTTGATCAGGAAGACCGCGAGCAGCACGCCCACGGCGATCAGCAGGATCGTGCCGATCAGCTTGGTGCGCTTGTCCTTCTGCTTGTCCAGCCACTTCTTGGCGCTGAATCCGATCAGCCAGACCAACAGGCCCGGCAGGAACAGCAGTCCGCAGACGCCCATCACGATCGTGAGCCACTTGTCGCGCTCGCGGCGGATCTTGTTGGCCGCCAGGCAGTGCTCGACGACCGAGGGCGATTCCGTGCCGAACGACTGGATGAGGGGCTTGCGGCCGCCGCCGAGCATCCGCAGCTGCACCGCCCGCGAGAACGCCTCGCCCAGGCTGGGCACGAAGAGCCCGAACAGGCCCGGTTTCACCTCGGACTTGTGCCAGTCGCTGTTGGCCTTGAGTATCTCCGAGACCTCCCCGTCCCGGTACGCCGCCGATGCGAGGGCGTGCGTGGCCGCGGTCTGGCCGTCGGCGCCCGAGAGCGGGACCTGGGCCCCGGGCCTGAAGTCGAATGCATCGTCCGCCACTGCCGCCCCCATCGCCGCAACGCCTTCGGTGCGGGATTTCCCGACTTCCGTGTCCGGCACACCTGTTGAGCCACCTGTTGATCAGGTCATCAGCGTATCGGGGGCCACCGACATCCGTCAGCGGTGCGCCGAATGCCGCCCGCCGGAGGGGTCGGGCGGGCGGCACCGGGGCCCTGGGCGACCCCGTTCCGGCTCAACTACGTGACGTCCTGGGCCTGTTCACGGATCCGTTCGGCCAGCTGGGCGGGCATGGGCTCGTGCCGTGCGTAGCTGCGGCTGAACCGTGCCGTGCCCTGGGAGAGGGAGCGCAGATCCACCGCGTACCGGCCGATCTCGATCTCCGGCACCTCGGCCCGTACGAGCGTGCGGCCGCCGGGCGCCTGCTCGGTGCCGACCACCCGGCCGCGCCGCCCCGACAAGTCGCTCAGGACCGCGCCGACATGGTCGTCCCCGACCAGGACCTGCACCTCGGCCACCGGCTCCAGGAGATGGATCCGCGCGTCCGACGCGGCCTCGCGCAGGGCCAGGGCGCCCGCCGTCTGGAACGCGGCGTCCGAGGAGTCCACCGAGTGCGCCTTGCCGTCGAGCAGCGTGATGCGCACGTCGATGAGGGGGTAGCCCGCGGCGACGCCCTTCGCGGCCTGGGCCCGGGCGCCCTTCTCCACGGAGGGGATGAACTGCCGTGGCACGGCGCCCCCGACGACCTTGTCGACGAACTCGATGCCGCTGCCGCCGGGCAGCGGTTCGACCTCGATCTCGCAGATCGCGAACTGGCCGTGGCCGCCCGACTGCTTCACATGGCGGCCGCGCCCGCCGGACTTGCCCGCGAACGTCTCCCGCAGGGAGACCTTGTGCGTCACGACGTCGACCTGCACCCCGTAACGGCTGCGCAGCCGCTCCAGGGCGACATCGGCGTGCGCCTCGCCCAGGCACCACAGGACCACCTGGTGGGTGTCCTGGTTCTGTTCGAGACGCATGGTCGGGTCCTCGGCGACCAGTCGCGAGAGCCCCTGGGAGAGCTTGTCCTCGTCGGCCTTGCTGTGCGCCTGGATGGCCAGCGGGAGCAGCGGGTCGGGCATGTCCCAGGGCTCCATCAGGAGCGGGTCGTCCTTGGCGGAGAGGGTGTCGCCGGTCTCGGCGCGGCCCAGCTTGGCCACGCACGCCAGGTCCCCGGCGATGCAGTGCGTCAGGGTGCGCTGCTGCTTGCCGAAGGGGGAGGAGAGCGCCCCGACGCGCTCGTCCACGTCGTGGTCCTCGTGGCCGCGGTCGGCGAGGCCGTGGCCGGATACGTGCACCGTCTCGTCCGGGCGCAGGGTGCCCGAGAACACGCGTACGAGGGAGACGCGTCCCACGTACGGGTCGGACGCCGTCTTCACCACCTCGGCCGCCAGCGGGCCCTCCGGGTCGCAGCTGAGCGCGGGGCGACCGGTGCCGTCGGGGCGGGTGACGGCTGGGGGCGGGTGCTCGGAGGGGGTCGGGAAGCCGCCCGTGATGAGCTCCAGGAGCTCGACCGTGCCGATGCCCTGGCGGGCGCCCTCGGCGGCCGGGGCGGCGGCGAGCACGGGGTGGAAGATGCCGCGCGCCACGGCCCGCTCCAGGTCCTCCACCAGCGTTTTCAGGTCGATGTCCTCGCCGCCGAGGTAGCGGTCCATCAAGGACTCGTCCTCGCTCTCGGCGATGATCCCCTCGATCAGCTTGTTGCGCGCCTCTTCGATCAACGGGAGCTGCTCGGCGCCCGGTTCGGACTCCTTGCGCTCACCGGAGGCGTAGTCGTGGACCCGCTGCGAGAGCAGCCCGATCAGGCCGGTCACGGGGGCGTGGCCGTCGGGGCCCTGCTCGCCGTGGAGCGGCAGGTAGAGCGGGAGCACGGCGTCCGGGTCGTCGGCGCCGAACGCCTCCGCGCAGGTGCGGGTCATCTCGGTGAAGTCGGCGCGGGCCGCCTCCAGGTGGGTCACCACGATGGCGCGGGGCATGCCGACCGCGGCGCACTCCTCCCACACCATGCGGGTCGCGCCGTCCACGCCGTCGGCCGCCGAGACCACGAAGAGGGCCGCGTCCGCGGCGCGCAGACCGGCCCTCAACTCCCCGACGAAGTCCGCGTATCCGGGAGTGTCGAGGAGGTTGACCTTGTATCCGTCCCACTGGACGGGAACCAGGGACAGCTGGACCGAGCGCTGCTGCCGGTGCTCGATCTCGTCGTAGTCCGAGACGGCCGTGCCGTCCTCCACCCGGCCCGCCCGGTTCACCGCCCCCGCGGTCAGCGCGAGGGCCTCCACCAGAGTCGTCTTGCCCGATCCGCTGTGGCCGACCAGCACCACATTCCGTACGGACGCGGGGTGGTCGGCCGTCGCTGCCCTGCCGGCGGCTCCGGGGTGTGCGTTCGCCTTGTCGCCCATGCCTTGGCCTCCCGGTTACGTGCACGGCGAGGAGGCACAGCCCCCTCGGGGATGCTGGCTGCATGCGGGCACGCGGGACCCAGGTGCGGGTCGGCTCCGGCGACGCCCGCGGTGCTTTCGAGCTTTCCACTCGTGTCACGGTGCGTCCATACGTCGTACGCGATCGTGAGGGGGCGAGCTGGAGTGTGAAGGGCGTGACTACGATGGGTCGGCCGGTGGCCAACGGGGCCGCGCGGCGCACCTGACCCTCGGGAAGGCCATGCTGAACAAGTACGCGCGTGCATTCTTCACGCGTGTCCTCACGCCGTTCGCCGCATTTCTCATCCGCCGTGGGGTCAGCCCCGACGCGGTCACCCTGATCGGCACGGCCGGTGTGATGGCGGGGGCGCTGGTCTTCTTCCCGCGCGGTGAGTTCTTCTGGGGCACGGTCGTCATCACGCTGTTCGTCTTCTCGGACCTCGTCGACGGCAACATGGCGCGCCAGCTCGGCCGTTCCAGCCGCTGGGGCGCGTTCCTCGACTCCACGCTCGACCGGGTCGCGGACGGGGCCATCTTCGGCGGTCTCGCGCTCTGGTACGCGGGGTCGGGCGACGACAACATCCTGTGCGCCGTCTCCATCTTCTGTCTGGCGAGCGGCCAGGTGGTCTCGTACACGAAGGCCCGCGGTGAGGCGATCGGCCTGCCCGTCGCGGTCAACGGCCTGGTGGAGCGCGCCGAGCGCCTGGTGATCTCGCTGGTCGCCGCGGGCTTCGCGGGGCTGCACAAGTTCGGTGTGCCCGGCATCCAGGTGCTGCTGCCGATCGCGCTGTGGATCGTCGCGGTGGGCAGCCTGGTCACCCTCATCCAGCGCGTGGTGACCGTGCGGCGCGAGTCGGCGGAGGCCGACGCGGTGGCCGCGACCGACCAGCAGAGCGAGACCGCCTCGTGAGCGGCGCCACGGAGAAGCTCACCGACGCCCTCTACGGAGTCGGCTGGTCCACCGTGAAGAAGCTCCCCGAGCCGGTCGCCGTGAAGCTCGGCCGGACCATCGCGGACGCCGCGTGGAAGCGCCGGGGCAAGGGCATCCAGCGCCTCGAGGCCAACTACGCGCGCGTGGTGCCTGACGCGTCTCCGGAGCGGCTCGCCGAGCTCTCCAAGGCGGGCATGCGTTCGTACATGCGCTACTGGATGGAGTCCTTCCGGCTGCCCGCCTGGAGCAAGGAGCGCATCAGGACCGGCTTCGTGCCCAAGGACGTCCACTACCTGACCGACGGCCTCGCCTCCGACAAGGGCGTCATCCTCGCCCTGCCGCACCTCGCCAACTGGGACCTCGCGGGCGCGTGGGTGACGACGAAGCTGGAGACGCCCTTCACGACGGTGCAGGAACGGCTCAAGCCCGAGTCCCTGTACGACCGGTTCGTGGCCTATCGCGGCAGCCTCGGCATGGAGGTCCTGCCGCACACCGGAGGGGCCGCTTTCGGGACGCTGGCGCGGCGGCTGCGCGCGGGCGGGCTCGTCTGTCTGGTGGCGGACCGGGACCTGTCGGCGTCCGGGGTCGAGGTGAAGTTCTTCGGCGACACGGCGCGCATGCCCGCGGGACCCGCCATGCTGGCCCAGCAGACCGGCGCCCTGCTGCTGCCGGTCACGCTCTGGTACGACGAGTCGCCCGTCATGCAGGGGCGTGTGCATCCGCCGATCGACGTCCCCGAGACAGGTACTCGTGCGGAGAAGACGTCTGTCATGACGCAGGCCCTTGCGGACGCCTTCGCCTCGGGCATCGCCGACCACCCGGAGGACTGGCACATGCTGCAGAGACTGTGGCTCGCGGATCTCGACCCGGCCAAGGCGCCCGCGGAGGGGGCCTCGGAGGGGGTCTCGGGCGACGGCCCCGAGGGCGGCCCGGGCAAGGGGCAGGCGTGAAGGTCGGGATCGTCTGCCCGTACTCCTGGGACGTGCCGGGCGGCGTCCAGTTCCACATCCGCGATCTGGCGGAGCACCTCATCCGCCTCGGGCACGACGTCTCCGTGCTTGCCCCGGCCGATGACGAGACCCCGCTGCCGCCGTACGTGGTGTCGGCGGGCCGCGCGGTCCCGGTGCCCTATAACGGCTCGGTGGCCCGGCTCAACTTCGGCTTCCTGTCGGCCGCGCGCGTGCGGCGCTGGCTCCACGAGGGCACGTTCGACGTCATCCACATCCACGAGCCGACCTCCCCGTCGCTCGGCCTGCTCGCCTGCTGGGCCGCGCAGGGCCCGATCGTCGCGACGTTCCACACGTCCAACCCGCGCTCGCGGGCGATGATCGCCGCGTACCCGATCCTGCAGCCCGCCCTGGAGAAGATCAGCGCCCGCATCGCGGTGAGCGAGTACGCGCGGCGCACCCTCGTCGAGCACCTGGGCGGCGACGCGGTCGTCATCCCGAACGGCGTCGACGTCGACTTCTTCGCCGAGGCCGAGCCCAAGTCCGAGTGGCAGGGCGACACCATCGGCTTCATCGGGCGGATCGACGAGCCCCGCAAGGGCCTTCCGGTACTGATGAAGGCGCTGCCCAGGATCCTCGAAGAGCGGCCACAGACACGGCTGTTGGTGGCCGGCCGCGGCGACGAGCAGGAGGCCGTGGCCTCGCTCCCGGCCGACATGCGCGCGCGGGTCGAGTTCCTCGGCATGGTCAGCGACGAGGACAAGGCGCGGCTGCTGCGCAGTGTCGACGTGTACGTCGCCCCGAACACCGGCGGCGAGAGCTTCGGCATCATCCTGGTCGAGGCGATGTCGGCGGGCGCCCCCGTCCTCGCCAGCGACCTCGACGCCTTCGCGCAGGTCCTCGACCAGGGCGCCGCGGGCGACCTGTTCGCCAACGAGGACGCGGACGCCCTCGCGGAGGCGGCGCTGCGGCTCCTGGGCGACCCCGAGCGTCGGCAGGGGCTGCGCGAGCGGGGCAGCAAGCACGTGCGGCGCTTCGACTGGTCGACGGTCGGCGCGGACATCCTCGCGGTGTACGAGACGGTGACGGACGGCGCGGCGTCGGTGGCGGCGGACGAGCGGTCGGGGCTGCGGGCGCGGTTCGGGCTGGCGCGGGACTGAGCGTTGGGCCGGCGCGGGACTGAGGGTCGGTCGGGCCAGGACTGGGTGTCGGGGCCGCCGGGCCAGGACTGGGCGTCGGGGCCGCCGAGGCTCGTGGGGCTGTGGTGTCGCGAGTGCGCGGGGCTGACGGCCGGTCCGTGTCCCCGGCGGCATGGCGTGCGCCCCGGGGCGACTAGCCTTACCGCCCGTGACCTCCACACTGATCTGGATCGCGGCGGCCCTCTTCGCGATCGGCCTCTACCTGAGCTGGACCGCGGGCCGTCTCGACCGGCTGCACGCCCGCATCGACGCCGCGCGGGCCGCCCTCGACGCCCAGTTGCTGCGCCGCGCCTCGGTCGCCCAGGAGCTGGCCACCTCCGGGGTGCTCGATCCGGCGGCCTCGATCGTCCTGTACGAGGCGGCGCACGCGGCCCGGCAGGCCGAGGAGGAACAGCGCGAGGTCGCCGAGAGCGAGCTCAGCCAGGCGTTGCGCGCGATCTTCGGGGAGGCCCAGCAGGTCGAGGCGGTCCGCGAGGCGCCGGGCGGGAGCGAGGCGGCCACCGAACTGGCCGCCGCGGTACGGCGGGTGCCGATGGCCCGGCGGTTCCACAACGACGCCGTGCGCGCCGCCCGTGCGCTGCGCCGGCACCGCAAGGTGCGTTGGTTCCGGCTTGCGGGGCACGCGCCGTTCCCGATGGCCTTCGAGATGGACGACGAGCCGCCGGTGGCTCTGGCGGACCGGGCGGCGGCCTGAACCCGTGGGCGTGGCGGCCTGAGTCTCGTGGGCGCGGCGGCCTGAACCCCGTGGGCGGGGTGGCCTGAGACCCCTGCAAGACGGGTGGTCAACTGCTCGAAGAGGTCGCTGACCAGGTGCGTTGAAGAAAAATGAGCCACCGGTTATCCATTGGCCCTTGTTGTGGCCTGGTCGGTGGGAGTTTCCTCGGGGCTGCAGAAACCTTCTTCGGCGAATGAGGTCAACCCGTGTCCAGCACGCTCTCCACCACCCCCCAGACTCCCGAGACCGGCACCGCGCGCGTGAAGCGCGGCATGGCCGAGCAGCTCAAGGGCGGCGTGATCATGGATGTCGTCACGCCGGAGCAGGCGAAGATCGCCGAGGACGCGGGCGCCGTCGCGGTCATGGCCCTGGAGCGGGTCCCCGCCGACATCCGCAAGGACGGCGGCGTGGCGCGCATGTCCGACCCGGACATGATCGAGGGCATCATCGGCGCCGTCTCCATCCCGGTGATGGCCAAGTCCCGCATCGGCCACTTCGTCGAGGCCCAGGTCCTGCAGTCGCTCGGCGTGGACTACATCGACGAGTCCGAGGTCCTCACCCCGGCCGACGAGGTCAACCACTCGGACAAGTTCGCGTTCACGACCCCCTTCGTCTGCGGCGCCACCAACCTCGGTGAGGCCCTGCGCCGCATCGCCGAGGGCGCGGCCATGATCCGCTCCAAGGGCGAGGCCGGCACCGGCAACGTCGTCGAGGCCGTCCGCCACCTGCGCCAGATCAAGAACGAGATCGCCAAGCTGCGCGGCTTCGACAACAACGAGCTCTACGCCGCCGCCAAGGAGCTGCGCGCCCCGTACGAGCTGGTCAAGGAGGTCTCCGAGCTGGGCAAGCTGCCGGTGGTCCTCTTCTCCGCCGGTGGCGTCGCCACCCCCGCCGATGCCGCCCTGATGCGCCAGCTCGGCGCCGAGGGCGTCTTCGTCGGCTCCGGCATCTTCAAGTCGGGCGACCCGGCCAAGCGTGCCGCCGCCATCGTGAAGGCCACCACCTTCTACGACGACCCCAAGATCATCGCGGACGCGTCCCGCAACCTCGGCGAGGCCATGGTCGGCATCAACTGCGACACCCTGCCCGAGGCCGAGCGCTACGCGAACCGCGGCTGGTAAGGCACTCCGAAGATGACTGACACCCCCGTAGTCGGCGTCCTTGCCCTTCAGGGCGACGTACGGGAGCACCTCATCGCCCTGGCCGCGGCCGACGCCGTGGCCAGGCCGGTGCGGCGCCCCGAAGAGCTCGCCGAGGTGGACGGCCTGGTCATCCCGGGCGGAGAGTCCACCACCATCTTCAAACTGGCCGAGCTCTTCGGCCTGTTGGAGCCCCTCCGCGCGCGCGTGCGGGACGGCCTGCCGGTGTACGGCACCTGCGCGGGCATGATCATGCTCGCCGAGAAGATCCTCGACCCGCGCTCGGGCCAGGAGACCGTCGGCGGCATCGACATGATCGTGCGCCGCAACGCCTTCGGGCGGCAGAACGAATCCTTCGAAGCGGCGGTCGACGTACGAGGCGTCGAGGGCGACCCTGTAGAGGGCGTCTTCATCCGCGCCCCCTGGGTGGAGTCCGTGGGCGCCACGGTGGAGGTGCTCGCCGAGCACGAGGGACACATCGTCGCCGTACGCCAGGGCAACGCCCTCGCCACCTCGTTCCACCCGGAGCTGACCGGTGACCACCGGGTGCACGCGCTGTTCGTGGAGATGGTGCGGAGCAAGGCGGTCGCGGGATCCTTGTAGGATCTCTGACGTTCGTACGGAGATTGGTTACGCGAAGGAGACAGGCAGATGTCCGGCCACTCTAAATGGGCTACGACGAAGCACAAGAAGGCCGTGATCGACGCCAAGCGCGGCAAGCTCTTCGCGAAGATGATCAAGAACATCGAGGTCGCGGCCCGCACCGGTGGCGCCGATGTGTCCGGCAACCCGACCCTCTTCGACGCCATCCAGAAGGCCAAGAAGAGCTCGGTGCCGAACAAGAACATCGACTCCGCGGTCAAGCGCGGCGCCGGCCTCGAGGCGGGTGGCGCCGACTACGAGACGATCATGTACGAGGGCTACGGCCCGAACGGTGTCGCGGTGCTCATCGAGTGCCTCACCGACAACCGCAACCGCGCCGCCTCCGACGTGCGCGTCGCCATGACCCGCAACGGCGGCAACATGGCCGACCCGGGTTCCGTGTCGTACCTGTTCAACCGCAAGGGCGTCGTCGTCGTCCCCAAGGGCGAGCTGTCCGAGGACGACGTCCTGGGCGCGGTCCTGGACGCGGGCGCCGAAGAGGTCAACGACCTGGGCGAGTCCTTCGAGGTCCTCTCCGAGGCCACCGACCTGGTCGCGGTCCGCACCGCCCTCCAGGACGCGGGCATCGACTACGACTCGGCCGACGCCAACTTCGTCCCGACCATGCAGGTCGAGCTGGACGAGGAGGGCGCCCGCAAGATCTTCAAGCTGATCGACGCGCTGGAGGACAGCGACGACGTGCAGAACGTCTTCGCCAACTTCGACGTCTCGGACGAGGTCATGGAGAAGGTCGACGCCTGACCCGGCAGCATCGACGGGCCGACGGGACACACCCGTCGGCCCGTCGTTTTGTCGGTGGCACCCGATAGCCTGCACGAACAGGCGAGGAGAGTTGGGGGCGAGGCGTGCGCGTACTGGGCGTGGACCCGGGTCTGACCCGGTGCGGTGTCGGGGTGGTCGAGGGGGTCGCGGGACGGCCCCTGACCATGCGCGGCGTCGGTGTCGTACGGACGCCCGCGGACGCCGAGTTGGGCCACCGCCTCGTCGCCATCGAGCAGGGCATCGAGCAGTGGCTCGACGAGTACCGGCCCGAAGTCCTCGCCGTGGAGCGGGTGTTCAGCCAGCACAATGTGCGCACGGTGATGGGCACGGCCCAGGCCAGCGCCGTCGCCATGCTGTGCGCCTCCCGCCGCGGCATCCCCGTCGCCCTGCACACCCCCAGCGAGGTCAAGGCCGCCGTCACCGGCAGCGGCCGCGCGGACAAGGCACAGGTGGGCGCCATGGTGACGCGGCTGCTCCGGCTCGACGCACCGCCCAAGCCGGCCGACGCCGCCGACGCGCTGGCCCTCGCCATCTGTCACATCTGGCGCGCCCCCGCGCAGAACAGACTCCAGCAAGCCGTAGCGCTGCACGCGTCTCACACAGCTCGTGCAGCTCACGCATCGAAAGGCCGTACCGCATGATCGCCTTCGTCAGCGGCCCCGTCGCCGCCCTCGCCCCGGACTCAGCGGTGGTCGAGGTCGGCGGCATCGGCATGGCCGTCCAGTGCACGCCGAACACCATCTCCGGCCTGCGCCTCGGCCAGCAGGCCAAGCTCGCCACCTCCCTCGTCGTGCGGGAGGACTCCCTGACGCTGTACGGCTTCGCGGACGACGACGAGCGGCAGACCTTCGAGCTCCTGCAGACCGCCAGCGGTGTCGGCCCGCGCCTGGCCCAGGCCATGCTCGCCGTGCACAGCCCCGACGCCCTGCGCCGCGCGGTCGCCACCGGCGACGAGAAGGCGCTCACGGCCGTGCCCGGCATCGGCAAGAAGGGCGCCCAGAAGCTGCTCCTGGAGTACAAGGACCGCCTCGGCGAGCCCCTCGGCACCGGCGGCCCCGCGATCGGCACGGCGGTCACCTCCGGCTGGCGCGACCAGCTGCACGCCGCGCTCATCGGCCTCGGCTACGCCACCCGCGAGGCCGACGAGGCGGTCGCCGCCGTCGCCCCGCAGGCCGAGGCGGCCGAGACCACGCCCCAGGTGGGCCAGCTCCTCAAGGCCGCGCTCCAGACGCTGAACCGCACGGGCTAGCCGCCGTCCCCGTAAGCCACCCTCCGTAAGAAGCCCCCGTAAGCCACCCGCCAGCTCCACCCCGAACCGCATCGCGAGGCACCCTCATGAACTGGGACGAGACGACCGACGACGCGACCGCCGCCGCCTCCGGCGCGGGTGAGCGGCTCGTCGGCGCCTCAGCCGACGGCGAGGACCAGGCCGTCGAGGCCGCCCTGCGCCCCAAGGACCTGGGCGAGTTCATCGGCCAGGAGAAGGTCCGCGAACAGCTCGACCTGGTGCTGCGCGCCGCCCGCGCGCGCGGTGCCACCGCCGACCACGTCCTGCTCTCCGGCGCCCCCGGCCTCGGCAAGACCACCCTCTCGATGATCATCGCCGCCGAGATGGGCGCCCCCATCCGCATCACCAGCGGCCCGGCCATCCAGCACGCGGGCGACCTCGCCGCGATCCTCTCCTCCCTCCAGGAGGGCGAGGTCCTCTTCCTCGACGAGATCCACCGGATGTCCCGGCCCGCCGAAGAGATGCTCTACATGGCGATGGAGGACTTCCGCGTCGACGTCATCGTCGGCAAGGGCCCCGGCGCCACCGCCATCCCGCTCGAACTCCCGCCGTTCACCCTCGTCGGCGCCACCACGCGCGCGGGACTGCTCCCGCCCCCGCTGCGCGACCGCTTCGGCTTCACCGCGCACATGGAGTTCTACGAGCCGGCCGAGCTGGAGCGCGTCATCCACCGCTCCGCCCACCTGCTCGACGTGGAGATCGACCCGGCCGGCGCCGCCGAGATCGCGGGCCGGTCCCGGGGCACGCCCCGCATCGCCAACCGTCTGCTGCGCCGCGTACGGGACTACGCCCAGGTCAAGGCCGACGGCGCCATCAACCGCGACATCGCGGGCGCCGCCCTGAGCGTCTACGAGGTGGACGGCCGCGGCCTCGACCGCCTCGACCGCGCCGTCCTGGAAGCCCTGCTCAAGCTGTTCGGCGGGGGACCGGTGGGGCTGTCGACGCTCGCGGTCGCGGTGGGGGAGGAGCGCGAGACGGTGGAGGAAGTGGCCGAGCCCTTCCTGGTCCGCGAGGGTCTCCTGGCGCGCACCCCGCGGGGCCGGGTCGGCACGCCCGCCGCCTGGGCCCACCTCGGCCTCACCCCGCCCCAGCAGGGGGGCGGAACCGGACAACAGGACCTGTTCGGGACGTGACGGCGGCGCGGTCGGGGCGGATCCAGGGCACGCTGACGGCACGAGCGCAACGCGACGGCGCGGACACTCGCCGGGTCAGGAACTGCGGTGCCATGCTGAGCGTTGTTCGTTAGGCGCGGACTCGCTTAGACTCCGCCGATGCCGCCTTTGCGGGCGGCGTGCCCACCCCCATCCATCAGGCCGCTTATCCGCGCGGTCGTGCGAAGGAAACTCCGTCCCGTGAATATCGTGACCCTCCTCCCGTTCATCGTGCTCATCGGGGCCATGTTCCTGATGACCCGGTCCGCCAAGAAGAAGCAGCAGGCGGCCGCAACGATGCGTAACGAGATGCAGCCCGGCACCGGCATCCGCACGATCGGGGGCATGTACGCCGTCGTCAAGGAGGTCCACGACGACTCGGTCCTCCTTGAGGTGGCCCCGGGCGTCCACGCCGTGTACGCGAAGAACGCCATCGGCGCCGTCCTGGACGACGACGAGTACAACCGCATCGTTCACGGCGCGGACGACCTGAAGACGGACACGCCCGTCGTCCCCGACGACGCCTCCTCCCTGACCGAGACCGACGAGCCCGCCGCCACCACCGACGACTCGCCCATCGACCTCGGCAAGAAGGACGCGGACGCCGCCGACAAGGCCGACGACGCGGAGCCGAAGAAGACCGACGGCGAGTCCGACGCGAAGTAGTCACGACCGGGGTCCGTGGCAGCGCCCGCTCGCGCGCCGCGGCCCCCGAGCCGTGTTTTCGCGCCGAATCTCGACACCATTCATGGCCGCCCGCCCAGGGCTTTCCCCGCGCAGTGAGGGAAGCCACCGGACGCCGGGCGGTTGGACAGGGAGAACGAGAAGGTGGCAGCACCGAAGAAGGGCCGAAGGCAGGGCGCCCAGGGGAGGCCGGGCCGCTCGCTGGTCTTCATCCTGATCGCACTGGTGGCGCTCACCGGGGGGATGTTCCTTTCCGGGCACACCACGCCGCGCCTCGGCATCGACCTCGCCGGCGGTACGAGCATCACGCTCGAGGCGAAGAACGAGCCGGGCCAGAAGAACGCGATCAACTCGACCAATATGAACACCGCGGTCGACATCATGAACCGCCGTGTCAATGGTCTGGGCGTCTCCGAGGCCGAGGTTCAGACCCAGGGCGACCGGAACATCATCGTCAACATCCCCAAGGGCACGAACTCGCAGCAGGCGCGCGACCAGGTCGGCACGACCGCTCAGCTCTACTTCCGCCCGGTGCTCACGATGGCCGGCGGAAAGCCGACCCCCGAGCCGTCCTCCACCCCGTCCGGCACGGACAAGGGCAAGGACAAGGACAAGAAGGACGACGCCGACAAGTCCGGCAAGGACAAGGCGACTTCACCGTCCGCCACCCCCACCTCCCAGGGCCGCGCCGTCACGGACGCCCTGAAGGCCGACCCGACGCCGAGCGCCTCGGACAAGGCGAAGGACAAGGGCGAGGACAAGAAGAAGGACGGCTCGTCCCCCTCCCCGTCGGCGGACACCAAGAAGCTTCAGGAGCAGTTCACCAAGCTGGACTGCACCGACCCGAAGGCCCGCGCCGCCGTCGGCGAGGGCGTCAAGCCCTCCGACCCGACCGTGGCCTGCGGCCTGGACTCCTCCGGCAAGAACTGGGAGAAGTTCATCCTCGGCCCCGCCGAGATCAACGGCAAGGAAGTCAAGAAGGCCGAGGCCGTCTACGACACCACCGGGTCGCGCGGCTGGATGGTCACCATGTCCTTCAAGGACAAGGGCCAGAAGCAGTTCGCCGACATCACCGGCAAGCTCGCCTCCCAGCAGCCGCCGCAGAACCAGTTCGCGATCGTCATGGACCGCGAGGTCGTCTCGGCCCCGTCCGTCTCGCAGCGGCTCAACAGTGACGCGGAGATCTCCGGCAGCTTCACCCAGGAGTCCGCCAAGGACCTGGCCAACATGCTGTCGTACGGCGCGCTGCCGCTGACCTTCAAGGAAGCGAGTGTCCAGACGGTCAGCCCGGCCCTCGGCGGCGAGCAGCTGCGCGCCGGCCTGATCGCCGGCGCCATCGGTCTCGCCCTCGTCATCCTCTACCTGGTCGTCTACTACCGTGGCCTCTCGCTCATCGCGATCGCGAGCCTCGGGGTCTCCGCCGCGCTGACGTACACGATCATGACGCTGCTCGGCCCGACGATTCACTTCGCGCTGAACCTGCCGGCGGTGTGCGGTGCGATCGTTGCCATCGGCATCACGGCGGACTCGTTCATCGTGTTCTTCGAGCGGGTCCGTGACGAGGTCCGCGAGGGGCGCACGCTGCGGCCCGCCGTGGAGCGGGCCTGGCCCCGCGCGCGGCGCACCATCCTGGTCTCCGACTTCGTGTCGTTCCTCGCCGCCGCGGTGCTCTTCATCGTGACGGTCGGCAAGGTGCAGGGCTTCGCGTTCACGCTCGGTCTGACCACGCTGCTCGACGTCGTCGTGGTCTTCTTCTTCACGAAGCCGCTGATGACGATCATGGCCCGCAAGAAGTTCTTCGCGAACGGCCACAAGTGGTCCGGACTCGACCCCAAGCGGCTCGGCGCCAAGCCCCCGCTGCGGCGCTCCCGCCGCGTCAGCGCCCCCGTCGACACGAAGGAGGCGTGAGATGTCGAAGCTCGGCAATCTCGGCGCCAAGCTGTATCGCGGTGAGGTCGGCTACGACTTCATCGGCAAGCGCAAGATCTGGTACGGCGTCTCGATCCTGATCACCATCACGGCGATCGTCGGTCTCGCGGTGCGCGGCCTGAACATGGGCATCGAGTTCGAGGGCGGTGCCGTCTTCAACACCCCGAAGACGACCGCCTCGGTCTCCCAGGCGCAGGAGTCGGCGGAGAAGGCGTCCGGCCACGAGGCGATCGTCCAGAAGCTGGGCGGGGACAAGCTCCGCATCCAGATCGCGGGCGTGGACATCAAGAAGTCCGACCAGATCAAGGACGCGCTGGCCAAGGATCTGGACATCAAGGGCAAGATCGACGCCGACCTCGTGGGCCCCAGCTGGGGTGAGCAGATCGCCAACAAGGCATGGCAGGGCCTGGCCATCTTCATGGTCCTTGTCGTGATCTATCTGGCGATCGCCTTCGAGTGGCGCATGGCCATCGCGGCCCTGATCGCCCTGATCCACGACATCACGATCACCGTCGGCGTCTACGCCCTGGTGGGCTTCGAGGTCACACCGGGCACGGTGATCGGTCTGCTGACCATTCTCGGTTACTCGCTCTATGACACGGTCGTGGTCTTCGACAGCCTCAAGGAACAGTCGAAGAACATCACCAAGCAGACCAAGTTCACGTACAGCGAGATCGCCAACCGGTCGATCAACGGCACGCTGGTCCGCTCCATCAACACCACGGTGGTCGCGCTCCTGCCGGTCGCGGGCCTGCTGTTCATCGGTGGCGGTGTCCTCGGCGCCGGCATGCTGAACGACATCTCCCTGTCGCTGTTCGTCGGCCTCGCCGCGGGTGCGTACTCCTCGATCTTCATCGCCACGCCGCTCGTCGCCGACCTCAAGGAGACCGAGCCGCAGATGAAGGCCCTCAAGAAGCGCGTGCTCGCCAAGCGCGCCGCGGCTGCCGCCCAGGGCGAGTCCGCCGAGGGCCCCAAGGAGACCGGTGAGCCGGAGGACGCCGAGCCGTCCAAGGGTGCCCCCGCGGTCGTCGGCCCCCGCAACCAGCCCGCGTCGCGCAACCGCGGCCGTGGCCGCCCCTCGGGGAAGCGGCGATGACCGACGTCAAGGAGCTCCTCCTCAGCCGCATCCGCGATGTGCCGGACTATCCGGAGCCGGGCGTGATGTTCAAGGACATCACCCCGCTCCTGGCGGACCCGGCGGCCTTCACGGCGCTCACGGACGCGCTGGCCGAGATCTGCGTGGCCAACGGCGCCACGAAGGTCGTCGGCCTGGAGGCCCGGGGCTTCATCCTCGGCGCCCCGGTCGCCGTCCGCGCCGGGCTCGGCTTCATCCCCGTACGGAAGGCGGGCAAGCTCCCCGGAGCGACGCTCAGCCAGTCGTACGACCTGGAGTACGGCAGCGCCGAGATCGAGGTGCACGCCGAGGACCTGAGCGCCGAGGACCGCGTCATGGTCATCGACGACGTCCTGGCCACCGGCGGCACCGCCGAGGCATCGGTCCAGCTCATCCGCCGTGCCGGGGCCCAGGTCGCGGGCATCGCGGTGCTCATGGAGCTGGCTTTCCTGCCCGGCCGCGAACGACTGGTTCCAGCCCTGGACGGCGCCCCTCTGGAGGCGCTGCTCACGGTCTGAGCCCCTTCAGACGCACCAGGAGGCGGGCCCGGAGGAATCCGGCGCCCGCCTCTGGTGTTCCTCCAGTACAGAGCCGTCTCACCGGCCGAGGGCGAGCCGCGGGCCCAGGATCGATACCATGGGCTCTTCGGGACCTGACCGGGGGACCCGATCGCGCACAGGGAGCGCTCTTGCCAGACGAGTCCCAGCCACTGACCGCCGCCAAGGCCGCCGAGCGGGCCGAGCGGCCCGCTCCGCCCGCCGCCACGCCCGCGAACGGGTCGGAGAGCGCGCAGAGCGGGAAGTCCGCGCAGCAGACGCGGGGCGACGGCGCGCGGGGCGGCACGTCTGCCACACAGCCGCCGCGCCCCAAGCCCGCCACCCCCGAGAACCGTCCGGCCCCGACTCCTCCGGCGCCTCCGGCCGTCCGGCAGGGCGCGGGCAGGACCGAGCGCTCCGGCTCCTCCAACCGCGTGCGGGCCCGCCTCGCCCGCCTCGGCGTCCAGCGCTCCAACCCGTACAACCCGGTCCTGGAGCCGCTCCTTCGGATAGTGCGCAGTAACGATCCGAAGATCGAGACGTCCACGCTCCGCCAGATCGAGCGCGCCTACCAGGTCGCCGAGCGCTGGCACCGTGGCCAGAAGCGCAAGAGCGGCGACCCGTACATCACGCACCCGCTCGCGGTGACGACGATCCTCGCCGAGCTGGGCATGGACCCGGCCACGCTCATGGCGGGGCTCCTGCACGACACCGTGGAGGACACCGAGTACGGCCTGGACACGCTGCGCCGGGACTTCGGCGACCAGGTCGCGCTGCTCGTCGACGGCGTCACCAAGCTGGACAAGGTCAAGTTCGGCGAGGCCGCGCAGGCCGAGACCGTGCGCAAGATGGTCGTCGCCATGGCCAAGGACCCCCGCGTCCTGGTCATCAAGCTCGCCGACCGCCTGCACAACATGCGCACCATGCGGTACCTGAAGCGCGAGAAGCAGGAGAAGAAGGCCCGCGAGACGCTGGAGATCTACGCTCCGCTGGCGCACCGCCTCGGCATGAACACCATCAAGTGGGAGCTGGAGGACCTCGCCTTCGCGATCCTCTACCCCAAGATGTACGACGAGATCGTGCGTCTGGTGGCCGAGCGCGCCCCCAAGCGGGACGAGTACCTCGCCATAGTGACCGACGAGGTCCAGGCCGACCTGCGCGCCGCCCGCATCAAGGCCACCGTCACCGGGCGGCCGAAGCACTACTACAGCGTCTACCAGAAGATGATCGTGCGCGGCCGCGACTTCGCCGAGATCTACGACCTGGTGGGCATCCGGGTCCTGGTCGACACGGTCCGCGACTGTTATGCGGCGCTCGGCACCGTGCACGCGCGATGGAATCCGGTCCCCGGCCGGTTCAAGGACTACATCGCGATGCCCAAGTTCAACATGTACCAGTCGCTGCACACGACGGTGATCGGCCCCAACGGCAAGCCGGTCGAGCTGCAGATCCGTACGTTCGACATGCATCGCCGCGCCGAGTACGGCATCGCCGCGCACTGGAAGTACAAGCAGGAAGCCGTCGCCGGCGCCTCCAAGGTCCGCACCGACGTGCCCAAGAAGGGCGGCGGCAAGGACGACCACCTCAACGACATGGCGTGGCTGCGCCAGTTGCTCGACTGGCAGAAGGAGACCGAGGACCCGAGCGAGTTCCTCGAGTCGCTCCGCTTCGACCTCTCGCGCAACGAGGTCTTCGTCTTCACGCCGAAGGGTGACGTGATAGCGCTCCCGGCGGGCGCCACCCCCGTCGACTTCTCGTACGCCGTGCACACCGAGGTCGGCCACCGCACCATAGGAGCGCGGGTCAACGGACGGCTCGTGCCGCTCGAATCGACCCTGGACAACGGCGACTTGGTGGAGGTCTTCACCTCGAAGGCCGCCGGTGCGGGGCCGTCCCGGGACTGGCTCGGCTTCGTCAAGTCACCGCGGGCGCGCAACAAGATCCGTGCCTGGTTCTCCAAGGAGCGCCGGGACGAGGCCATCGAGCAGGGCAAGGACGCCATCGCGCGCGCCATGCGCAAGCAGAACCTGCCGATCCAGCGCATCCTCACGGGCGACTCGCTCGTGACCCTCGCGCACGAGATGCGCTACCCCGACATCTCGTCCCTGTACGCGGCGATCGGCGAGGGCCACGTCACCGCCCAGTCCGTCGTGCAGAAGCTAGTCCAGGCGCTCGGCGGCGAGGAGGCGGCCAACGAGGACATCGCCGAGAGCGCACCCCCTTCGCGCGGCCGCTCCAAGCGCCGGTCGAACGCCGACCCCGGTGTCGTCGTCAAGGGCGTCGAGGACGTCTGGGTCAAGCTGGCCCGCTGCTGCACGCCCGTGCCCGGCGACCCCATCATCGGCTTCGTCACGCGCGGCAGTGGCGTATCGGTTCACCGCAGCGACTGCGTGAACGTCGACTCGCTGTCCCGCGAGCCCGAGCGGATCCTCGAGGTCGAGTGGGCGCCCACGCAGTCGTCGGTCTTCCTGGTCGCCATCCAGGTGGAGGCCCTCGACCGCTCCCGGCTCCTGTCGGACGTCACGCGCATCCTCTCCGACCAGCACGTGAACATCCTGTCCGCCGCCGTCCAGACCTCCCGCGACCGCGTCGCCACATCCCGCTTCACCTTCGAGATGGGCGACCCGAAGCACCTGGGCCATGTGCTCAAGGCCGTCAGGGGAGTCGAGGGCGTCTACGACGTGTATCGAGTGACGTCGGCGCGCCGCCCATGAGGCCCCTCGTGAACCAGCCTGACTTCAGGGCGAGTTCACGGGGGAGGTCATGGCGCCGGGCGAACCGGTCGACGGGCGCTACCGGTTGGTGGGGCTCCTGGGCCGCGGCGGCATGGGCGAGGTCTACGAGGCCCAGAACACCGCGCAACCGGAGTTGTCCGAGCACGCCCTGGACATCGCCGAGCACGACGGCGCCGCCCCCCGGTAGGCCCCGGGGACGTGAAACGGCCCGGACCGCTCGGCTGCGGTCCGGGCCGTCACCTGCCCGGGGAAACTTCCCGAAGGCTCAGCCGCCGAACTCGTGCAGACCCTTCAGGGCCTGGTCGAGCAGCGCCTGACGGCCGTCGAGCTCCTTCTGGAGCTTGTCGGCCTTCGCGTCGTTGCCCTGCGCACGGGCCTGCTCGATCTGGGCCGCGAGCTTGTCGACCGCGGCCTGGAGCTGGCCGGTGAGGCCCTCGGCACGCGCGCGTGCCTCCGGGTTGGTGCGCCGCCACTCCGCTTCCTCGGAGTCCTGCAGCGCCCGCTCCACCGCGTGCATCCGGCCCTCGACCTTCGGGCGCGCGTCCCGCGGTACGTGGCCGATGGCCTCCCAGCGTTCGTTGATGGAGCGGAAGGCCGCGCGGGCCGCCTTCAGGTCCGTCACCGGGACGAGCTTCTCGGCCTCGTCCGCCAGCTCCTCCTTGAGCTTCAGGTTCTCGCCCTGCTCGGCGTCGCGCTCCGCGAAGACCGCGCTGCGCGCCGCGAAGAAGATGTCCTGGGCGCCGCGGAAGCGGTTCCACAGGTCGTCCTCGTGCTCGCGCTGGGCGCGGCCCGCGGCCTTCCAGTCGGCCATCAGCTCGCGGTACCGGGCGGCCGTCGGGCCCCAGTCCGTCGAGTTCGACAGCGCCTCGGCCTCCGAGACCAGCTTCTCCTTGGCCTTGCGGGCCTCCTCGCGCTGGGCGTCCAGCGAGGCGAAGTGGGCCTTGCGGCGCTTGGAGAACGCCGAGCGGGCGTGCGAGAAGCGGTGCCACAGCTCGTCGTCCGACTTGCGGTCCAGACGCGGCAGACCCTTCCAGGTGTCCACCAGGGCGCGCAGGCGCTCGCCCGCGGCCCGCCACTGCTCGCTCTGCGCGAGCTCCTCGGCCTCGGTGACCAGGGCCTCCTTGGCGTGGCGCGCCTCGTCCGACTGCTTGGCCTTCTGGACCTTGCGCTCCTCGCGGCGCGCCTCGACGGTCTCGACGAGCTTGTCGAGCCGCTTGCCGAGGGCCTCCAGGTCGCCCACCGCGTGTGCCTCGTCGACCTGCTGGCGCAGGTGCTCGATGGCGGTCGTGGCGTCCTTGGCGGACAGGTCGGTGGTCTTCACCCGGCGCTCGAGAAGTCCGATCTCGACGACGAGACCGTCATACTTGCGCTCGAAGTAGGCCAGGGCCTCGTCGGGAGATCCTGCCTGCCACGATCCGACCACTCGCTCGCCGCCGTCGGCCGTACGCACGTACACGGTCCCCGTCTCGTCGACGCGGCCCCACGGGTCGCTGCTCACAGCGCCTCCTCCACATGATGCCTGTGCAGGGCCCCCGGCCCCCGGCATCGTCCACAGTTTCGTCACCGCCAACATAGGCGACCGGCGGGGCGGCTGTCCGCATCCAGCGCGACCGAACTTGGCCTGCTGGTGGTCAGGATTTCCGTACGGTGGCCTTGTTGATGACGACGGTCGCGTTCGGGGCGCCGTCGCCCCGTCCGGAGTTCTCCCCGGCCGCCGCGATCTTGTTGAGCACCTTCATGCCCGATTCGGAAATGGTCCCGAACGGTGTGTAGTCGGGCGGCAGCTTACTGTCCTGGTAGACCAGGAAGAACTGGCTGCCTCCGGTGTTCCGGCCCTGCTTGGTGTCGGCCTTGTACTGGTTGGCCATCGCCACCGTGCCCGCCGGGTACACCCCGCCCTTCAGCTTCTTGTCCTTCAGGTTCTCGTCGGGGATCGAGTAGCCGGGCGTCCCCTCGCCGGTCCCCTTCGGGTCGCCGCACTGCAGGACGTAGATGCCGCCGGTGGTGAGGCGGTGGCACTTCGTGTGGTCGAGGTAGCCCTTGTCGACCAGGAAGTCGAAGGAGTTCACCGTGTGCGGGGCCTTGGCGGCGTCGAGCTTCAGGCCGATGTCCCCGCACGTCGTGGCGAGGTCCATCGTGTAGGCGGCCTTCTTGTCGACCGTCAGGGCGGGCTCCTTCTTGAAGCTCATCGGCTTCACCTGGCCCGGGGCGGCCTTCGCGCAGGGGTCGGTCGGCTTGCCCGCCTCGTCCTTCGGCTTGTCGTCGCCGTCGAAGGCTCCCGCCGCGTACGAGACCGCGCCCGCCGCCACGACCAGGGCGACGGCGCCCGCGAGCACCGCATTGCGCCTGCGCGCCCGGCGCCGGGCGACCTCCCGCCGCTCCTGCTGCCGGACGAGCTTCTCCCGGGCGAGCTGCTTGCGCCGTCTGTCTTGGCTGACCACCGGGTCTTCTCCCCTTCGCCTGCGTACGTACGTCCCGCTGTACGTCTCGTAGTGCCCCGTACCGTATATGGGTTACCTGTGGAATCGGCAGCGCCGGTAGGCTCTGATCTGCAGCAATCTCCGGCCGAAAGGCACCGGGGATGCGCGGCAGCCTCCCGCCGACGACGAATGAAGGACGATCGTGCTCATTGCCGGGTTCCCCGCCGGGGCCTGGGGCACCAACTGCTACTTGGTCGCCCCCGCCGCCGGTGAGGAGTGCGTGATCATCGACCCGGGCCACCAGGCCACCCAGGGAGTCGAGGACGCACTCAAGAAGCATCGGCTCAAGCCCGTCGCGGTCGTCCTCACCCACGGCCACATCGACCACGTCGCCTCGGTCGTCCCGGTGTGCGGGGCCCATGACGTACCGGCCTGGATCCACCCCGCCGACCGGTTCATGATGACCGACCCGGAGAAGGCCCTCGGCCGGTCCCTCGGCACGCAGCTGATGGGCGAGCTGACCGTGGGGGAGCCCGACGACCTGAAGGAGCTGACCGACGGCGCGGAGCTGCAGCTCGCCGGTCTGGACTTCACGGTCGCGCACGCACCGGGCCATACGAAGGGGTCGGTGACCTTCCAGCTGCCCGAGGCCGCGGACATCCCGTCGGTGTTCTTCTCGGGCGACCTGCTGTTCGCCGGCTCCATCGGACGCACCGACTTCCCCGGGGGATCGCACACCGAGATCCTCGAGTCGCTGGGCCGCGTGTGCCTGCCGCTCGACGACTCGACCGTGGTCCTGTCGGGACACGGCCCCCAGACCACCATCGGCCAGGAGCGCGCCACCAACCCGTATCTGCGGCAGGTGGCGGCCGGCCTGGGCGCGGACGAGACGTCCGCCCCTCGACGAGGAATGTGACGAGACTTCTCCAGTGAGCACCTTCAGCGCCCCCAAGGGCACCTACGACCTGCTCCCGCCGGACTCCGCGAAGTACCTCGCGGTGCGCGAGGCCATCGCCGCCCCGCTGCGCAACTCCGGCTACGGCTACATCGAGACGCCCGGCTTCGAGAACGTGGAGCTGTTCGCCCGCGGCGTCGGCGAGTCCACCGACATCGTCACCAAGGAGATGTACGCCTTCGAGACCAAGGGCGGCGACCAGCTCGCGCTGCGCCCCGAGGGCACCGCGTCCGTGCTGCGCGCGGCGCTCCAGGCCAACCTGCACAAGGCGGGCAACCTCCCGGTCAAGCTCTGGTACTCGGGCTCGTACTACCGCTACGAGCGTCCGCAGAAGGGCCGCTACCGCCACTTCTCGCAGGTCGGCGCCGAGGCGATCGGCGCCGAGGACCCGGCTCTCGACGCCGAGTTGATCATCCTCGCGGACCAGTCCTACCGGGCGCTCGGCCTGCGCGGCTTCCGCATCCTGCTCAACTCCCTCGGCGACAAGGAGTGCCGGCCCGTCTACCGCGCCGCCCTCCAGGACTTCCTGCGCGGCCTGGACCTGGACGAGGAGACGCGTCGACGCATCGACATCAACCCGCTGCGGGTCCTCGACGACAAGCGTGACGACGTCCAGAAGCAGCTGGTCGGCGCCCCGCTCCTGCGCGACTACCTGTGCGACGCGTGCAAGGCGTACCACGAGCAGGTCCGCGAGATCCTGACCGCCGAGGGCGTCGCCTACGAGGACGACCCGAAGCTGGTGCGCGGCCTGGACTACTACACGCGCACCACCTTCGAGTTCGTGCACGACGGCCTCGGCTCGCAGTCCGCGGTCGGCGGCGGCGGCCGCTACGACGGCCTGTCCGAGATGCTCGGCGGCCCCGCGCTGCCGTCCGTCGGCTGGGCCCTCGGCGTGGACCGCACGGTGCTCGCCCTGGAGGCGGAGGGCATCGAGCTCGAACTGCCCGCGTCCACCAGCGTGTTCGCGGTCCCGCTCGGGGAGGAGGCGCGCCGGGTGCTGTTCCGCGCGGTGACGGAGCTGCGGCGGGCGGGCATCGCTGCGGACTTCGCCTTCGGCGGCAAGGGCCTCAAGGGCGCGATGAAGAACGCCAACCGCTCCGGCGCCCGCTTCACGATCGTCGCCGGTGAGCGCGACCTCGCCGAGGGCGTCGTACAGCTCAAGGACATGGAGTCCGGCGAGCAGTCGGCGGTCGCGGTCGACGCCGTCGTGGCCGAGCTGAAGGCGAAGCTGGCGTAGGGACGTACACACGTACACAAGGAGGGCCCTGTTTCGCGAAACAGGGCCCTCCTTGTTGCACGGGCTCTCCTTGTCGTACGTACGGAGGTCCGAACTCCCCTTGTCGTACGGAGGTCAGGACTCCCCGCGGTTCTTCCACCGGAACGTCAGCAGGCACAGCACCAGCCCGCCCACGCACCACGCGCCGAGGACCAGCGCCACGCGCCCGTACTCCCAACTCCCCGTCTGTTCAAGGACGGCGGCCGACTCCGGCAGGAACACCCCGCGCAGGCCCTGGCACATCCACTTCAGCGGGAACAGGGCGCCGATGTTCAGCATCCAGTCGGGGATCGTGTTGATGGGGATGTAGACCCCGGAGATGAACTGCAGCACCAGGAAAGGCAGGACGACCACCGAGCTGGCGCTGCTCGCCGACTTCGGGACGCTGCTGATCGCGATGCCGAGCAGGGTGCACGCGGTGAGGCCGAGGACGAAGATCCAGCCGAAGGTCAGCCACTTGCTCGCGCTGCCCGGCAGGTTCACGTCGTAGACGGTGGTGCCGACGGCGAGCAGGATCGTGGTCTCCAGGACACCCGTCACCAGGACGAGCCACACCTTGCCCAGGAAGTACGCGGTCGGCGGCATCGGCGTGCCCCGAAGGCGCCGCAGTACCTTCTGGTCGCGCTCCAGGGCGATGGAGATGCCGAGGGACTGGAAGCTGGTCGACATGATGCCCGCGGCGATCAGCGCGGCCACGTAGAGCTGCGAGGCCGTGACACCGGCACCCTCCACGTCGTCGCTGAAGATCGACGCGAACAGGAAGAGGAAGACGATCGGGAACGCGAAGGTGAAGACGACCTGGCCGCGTTCGCGGAAGAACTCCTTGAGCTCCAGGGCGCCCCGGCCGCGCCCGAGGGACCAGGCACCGGGCAGCGGCGGCCGCGTCGCGGCGGCACCTGTGGGCGTGGTGGCGGGTGTGGGTGTGGCTCCTGTGGTCATCGGGCGTCCTCCCGTTCCGGCCGGCCGGTCAGGCGCAGGTAGACGTCCTCGAGGGTGGGGCGGCTGATCGTGAGGCCGGGGATCTCGCCGCCGAAGCGGTCCATGAGGCCGACCACGGTGCGGGTCGGCGCGGGGGTGCGCTCGCGGCGCGGGGTGCCGTCCCGCTCGCGCCACTCCACGGTCGCCTCGGAGCCGAAGCGGTGACGCAGCTCCTCGGGGGTGCCCTCGGCCACCACGCGGCCCGCCGCGATCACCGCGAGGCGGTGCGCGAGTGCCTCGGCCTCCTCCAGGTAGTGCGTGGTCAGGACGATGGTCGTGCCCTCGTCCGCGAGCAGCCGGATCAGCTCCCAGAACTGCCGCCTGGCCGCCGGGTCGAAGCCCGTCGTCGGCTCGTCGAGCAGCAGCAGCTCCGGGTCCCCGATCACTCCGAGCGCCACGTCGAGCCGGCGCCGCTGTCCGCCCGACAGCGCCTTGACGCGGCTGCCCGCCTTGGCGTCGAGCCCCACCAGGTCGATGACCTCGTCGGGGTCGCGCGGGCTCGGGTAGTAGCGGGCGAAGTGCCGCACGGTCTCCTGGACGGTGAGCTCGGCGGGCGCCGACTCGTCCTGCCACACGATGCCCACCCGGGAGCGCCAGGCCCGGCCGCCGGAGCCCGGGTCCGCCCCGAGCACGGAGACCTCGCCGCCGTCCCGGGTGCGGTGGCCCTGGAGGATCTCCACGGTGGTGCTCTTGCCCGCGCCGTTGGGGCCCAGGATGCCGAAGACCTCGCCGTGGCGGACGGCGAGGTCGATGCCGTCGACGGCGGTCACGTCCCCGTACCGCTTGCGCAGCCCCTGTACGTCGATCGCCAGCTTCTCTGTGCGTTCCGCCCCGTGTTCGCTCATGAGCGTGATCGTCCCGCCGAATCGGGCGTTCCGGGAGCCCTGCCCGTGTCTGGTTATGTTCAAGGAAGGGTCGGCACCCGGGTGGGCACACAGGCGTGTGCGGCAGAATGACCCCTCCCGGAACCCGACCGAACTCGACCGACGGAACGGCGTGATGAGCAAAACGATGTCAGCGAAGGATGGTGTCTCTTCCGACGCGGAGGGCACGGACGCTCCCCGGGCGGTGGGCGGAAGCCGCGCGTTCGCCCTCCTCCTTGTGATCACCGGCGCCGCCGGACTGCTCGCCTCGTGGGTCATCACCCTGGACAAGTTCGAGCTCCTGAAGGACCCGAACTTCCAGCCGGGCTGCAGCATCAACCCCGTCGTGGCCTGCGGCAGCATCATGAAGAGCGAGCAGGCGGAGGCGTTCGGCTTCCCGAACCCGATGCTGGGCCTGGCCACGTACGCCGTCGTCATCGGCGTCGGCATGAGCCTGCTCGCCCGGGCCCGCTTCCCGCGCTGGTACTGGCTGACGTTCAACGCGGGCACGCTCTTCGGAGTCGGCTTCTGCACCTGGCTGATGATCCAGTCGCTGTACCACATCAACGCGCTCTGCCTGTGGTGCTGCCTGGCCTGGGTCGCCACGCTCCTGATGTTCTGGTACGTCACGTCCTTCAACATCCGCAACGGCTTCCTGCCCGCGCCGGGCTGGGCCAAGAGCTTCCTGGCGGACTTCACGTGGGCGCTGCCGGTCATGCACATCGGCGTCATCGCGATGCTGATCCTGACGCGCTGGGGTGCGGACCTCTGGGCCTGAGGGCCCCCGGATCCGCCCGTCACCGCCTCCCGGCGGGATTGTCAGTGGGGTGACATAGGGTTCTTGACGTGGAGCCCGACCTGTTCACCGCCGCAGCCGAAGACCGCCAGGAGAAGGACCCGTCCAGCAGCCCCCTGGCCGTCCGGATGCGCCCGCGCACGCTCGACGAAGTCGTGGGCCAGCAGCACCTGTTGAAGCCGGGCTCGCCTCTGCGGCGCCTCGTGGGGGAGGGCGGTGGCGGCCCGGCCGGGCCCTCCTCCGTGTTCCTGTGGGGCCCGCCCGGAATCGGCAAGACGACCCTGGCGTACGTGGTCTCCAAGGCCACCAACAAGCGCTTCGTGGAGCTCTCGGCGATCACCGCGGGCGTGAAGGAGGTCCGTGCGGTCATCGACGGCGCGCGCCGGGCGATGGGCGGCCACGGCAAGGAGACCGTCCTCTTCCTCGACGAGATCCACCGCTTCAGCAAGGCCCAGCAGGACTCCCTGCTCCCGGCCGTGGAGAACCGCTGGGTCACCCTGATCGCGGCGACCACGGAGAACCCGTACTTCTCGGTGATCTCCCCCCTCCTCTCCCGCTCCCTCCTGCTCACCCTCGAACCGCTCACGGACGACGACCTGCGCGGCCTGCTCCACCGCGCGCTGGCCGACGAGCGCGGCCTCGGCGGCGCCGTCTCCCTGCCGGACGAGGCCGAGGCGCACCTCCTGCGCATCGCGGGCGGCGACGCACGGCGGGCGCTCACGGCGCTGGAGGCGGGCGCCGGCGCCGCGCTCTCCAAGGGCGAGCAGGAGATCACCCTCCAGACCCTCGAGGAGTCGGTCGACCGCGCGGCCGTGAAGTACGACCGGGCCGGAGACCAGCACTATGACGTCGCCAGCGCCCTCATCAAGTCCATCCGCGGCTCGGACGTGGACGCGGCGCTGCACTACCTGGCCCGCATGATCGAGGCGGGCGAGGACCCCCGCTTCATCGCCCGCCGCCTGATGATCTCCGCGAGCGAGGACATCGGCCTCGCCGACCCCACGGCGCTGCCCACCGCCGTGGCCGCGGCCCAGGCCGTCGCCATGATCGGCTTCCCGGAGGCGGCGCTCACGCTCAGCCACGCCACGATCGCCCTGGCCCTGGCCCCGAAGTCGAACGCCGCGACGCTCGCGATCCAGCAGGCCCAGGCCGACGTCCGCGGCGGCCTCGCGGGCCCCGTACCGCCCCATCTGCGCGACGGCCACTACAAGGGCGCCGCCAAGCTCGGCCACGCCCAGAGCTATGTGTATCCGCACGACGTGCCGGGCGGCATCGCGGCCCAGCGGTACGCGCCGGACGCCATCGAGGGCAAGCGCTACTACCAGCCGACGAGGTACGGGGCGGAGTCCCGGTACGCGGACGTGGTGGAGCGGGTCCGTGAGCGTCTCAAGGGCGAGCAGCCCTCGGGCGGCGCCTGACTCCGGGCAGCGCCTGACTCCGGGAGGCGTTCCGCCCCCGGCCCGCCTACGCTCGGCGCCATGGGCAGAGCAGTCGGCAGGGCCACCGGGGCGCTGCTCCTGCTGGCCGTGGCCGCCGCCACCGCCTGCCAGCCGCCCCAGCTGGAGCGCGCCGACGCTCGCCTCGGCACACCGAAGGCCACGAAGGCCACGCCGGAAGCCACTCCGAAGGCCACGCCCACGACCTCCCGCGAGGCGAGCGCCGAGCCCACCCGCACCCCCGCCCCGTCCTCCGTCCCCCTCGCCAGCCCCGGCTTCCCGCCGACCCCCGCCCAGGCCCGCGAACAGCTCGCGAAGCTGGAGGTCGCGTGGGGCAAGAACTGGCAGACGTACAAGCGCTCCGAGTTCGGCGCGGGCTGGAGCGACGACACCGACGCCCCGGGCGGCCGCAACGGCTGCGACACCCGCGACGACGTCCTGCGCCGCGACCTGAAGAACCTGCGCGAGGGCGACCGCAACCCCTGCGTGGTGATCTCCGGCACCCTGCACGACCCGTACACCGGCAAGGAACTGCCGTACTACTACCGCCGTGCCTCGCAGATCCAGACCGACCACGTGGTCGCGCTGGGCGCCGCCTGGCGGGCCGGGGCCTGGGCCTGGAGTCCGGCCGAGCGCCTGAAGTATGCCAACGACCTGGACGTGCTGCTCGCCACCGACAAGGAGACGAACTACCAGAAGAGCAGCCAGACCCCGGACAAGTGGAAGCCGCCGCGCAAGGAATACTGGTGCGAGTACGCGCGCCGCTGGACCGGCATCAAGGCCAAGTACCGCCTGACGGTCACGGCCCCCGAGAAGCTCGCCCTCCAGGACCTCCTGGCAACGTGCCCTCAGTAGTCCTGTAGAATTTCCAAACGCTGCGTCCCGTGCCCGGTCCCGTACCGGCACCACCAGAGCGGGACATCCAGCCGGAACCCCACCGCCGCAAGGCCCGGGGATCCAGGAGCGTCGCGCACCGTCGAAGGTGTCGCGGGCAGCCCACCACCATCTCGGAGCCCCGGGAATCGGTCGGTGGGCCACTCGCGTGCTGCACATAGTGCCCAGACCAGGGAGCGGCTGCCCCATGAGCCACGGTTCATGAGGTTTCCCAGGCTGCGGATTGCGACCTCCCCTAACCACTGGTGAAGCCGAATTCACTGAGAACAGAGAGGTTGGTTCATGCCGAACCAGTCCCGCCCCAAGGTCAAGAAGTCGCGTGCCCTCGGCATCGCGCTGACCCCGAAGGCCGTCAAGTACTTCGAGGCCCGCCCCTACCCGCCGGGCGAGCACGGCCGTGGGCGCAAGCAGAACTCGGACTACAAGGTCCGTCTGCTCGAGAAGCAGCGTCTGCGCGCGCAGTACGACGTGTCCGAGCGCCAGCTCGTCCGCGCCTACGAGCGTGCCGCCAAGACGCAGGGCAAGACCGGTGAGGCCCTGGTCATCGAGCTGGAGCGTCGTCTCGACGCCCTGGTTCTGCGTTCGGGCATCGCCCGCACGATCTACCAGGCCCGCCAGATGGTCGTGCACGGTCACATCGAGGTCAACGGCCAGAAGGTCGACAAGCCGTCCTTCCGCGTCAAGCCGGACGACGTCGTCATGGTCCGTGAGCGCTCCCGCGAGAAGACCCTCTTCCAGGTCTCCCGCGAGGGTGGCTTCGCCCCCGAGGGCGAGACGCCGCGCTACCTCCAGGTGAACCTGAAGGCCCTGGCCTTCCGCCTGGACCGCGAGCCGAACCGCAAGGAGATCCCCGTGATCTGCGACGAGCAGCTCGTCGTCGAGTACTACGCCCGCTGACCCGGACGTAGCTCTCCCTGCTTCAGCCCGTCGCCTTCCCGCCCTTCGTGGTGGGCAGGGCGGCGGGTTCGCTCGTTCTCGGGGACCTGTCCGAGCGCCCGGGCCACCGCCGCGTCCGTGCCGAGCCGGGCCCCGGCCCGTACGCACTCCTCGTACCGGGTGTCGCCGAGCGCCTCGCGGGCCTGGGTCTCGCACAGGGCGTGCGGGCCGCCGAAGAAGCCCGAGCCGAACAGCGGCAGGCCCACCGACGGCCAGATGCGTGAGGCCGCTCCCTGCAGCACCGCCGCCTCCTCCGGGTCGCCCTCCGCCGCCGTGAACAGGGCGAGCAGCTCCATGGCCAGGACCGTGCCGAGCAGATCGTTGAAGGCGTGGTCCAGGCGGAGGCAGCGCGCGAGCAGCTCCCGCGCGGTCTCCGCCTCGCCGCGGGTCCAGGCCGCGTAGCCCAGGACATAGAGGGCGTACGCGAGGGCCCAGCGCTCCCCGTGGTCCTCGCAGACCCGGCGCACCTCCTCGCACAGCTCCACCGCTGCTTCGAGAGAGCCCTGGAAGGCGAGCGCCATGGCCAGCTCGACCTGGCCCATCAGGACGTTGCTGTTGAGCTCGCCGATCTCCTGGTACTGCTCCATGGCGTCGCGCAGCAGCCGCTCCGCGCGGGGCATGTCGTCGGTGACGAGGGCCAGGCAGCCGATGCGGTGCACCGCGTACGCCGAGGCGAGCGGGCTGTCGGTGCGCTCCGCCTCGTCCTTGCACTCCTGCAGCGCGGAGAGCGCCGCGACCGTGTCGCCCTGCAGGACCGCCACGTATCCGAGCACCCACAGCGCCTTCAGGCGCGCGTCGTCATGGCCGCCCTCGAGCTCGAGGGCCCGCCCGAGCCAGTGCCGTCCCTCCGCCAGGCGCCCGCAGCCGACCCAGTAGAACCAGAGCGTGCCGGCGAGGTACTGGCCGATCCGCGCCTCGTCCGGGCCGGTCAGACAGAACTCCAACGCGGCGCGCAGATTGGGCAGTTCGCCCTCGATGAGGGCGGCGACCTCGGCCTGCCGGGGCGAGAACCAGTCCAGCTCGCACCAGGTGGCGAGCCCCATGTACCAGTCGCGGTGGCGGCGCCGCATCCGCTCGGTGTCCCCGAGCGCCTCCAGCCACTCCGCCCCGTACGCCCTGACGGTGTCGAGCATCCGGAAGCGCGCCCCGCCGGGTCCCTCCTCGCGGCCCACGACGGACTGGGCGAGCAGCTCGCTCAGCACGTCCAGGACGTCGTCGGCGTGCACCCCGTCGCCGCCGCACACGTACTCCGCGGCCTCCAGGTCGAAGGGGCCGGAGAACACCGAGAGCCGGGCCCACAGCAGCCGCTCGCGCGGGGTGCACAGCTCGTGGCTCCAGCCGATCGCCGTGCGCAGGGTCTGGTGGCGCGGCAGGGCGTCGCGGCGGGTGCCCGAGAGCAGCCCGAAGCGGTCGTCGAGCCGGGCGACCAGCTGTCCTGGCGACAGCGCCCGCAGCCGTCCCGCGGCCAGTTCGAGGGCCAGCGGGATCCCGTCGAGCCGGTCGCACAGCTCCACCACGTCCGCGCGGTGCCCGTCGTCGACGGCGAAGCCGGGCAGGCCCGCCGTCGCACGGTCCGCGAAGAGCGCGATCGCGTCGTGGGCGGGCAGTGGGGCGAGCGGGAAGAGACGTTCCCCCTCGAGGTCGAGCGGGCGGCGCCCGACCGCGAGGACCTTCAGCCCGCGGGAGTGCCGCAGCAGATCCCGTACGAGCGAGGCGCAGGTGTCGACGAGATGCTCGAACCCGTCCAGGACGAGCAGGAGTTCACGGTCGGCGACGTGGTCGAGCAGCACCCGGCGGGGCGCCCTGCTGGTGTGGTCGGTCAGGCGCAGGGCGTCGGCGACGGCGTGGTCCACCAGGTCCGGGTCGCGCACCGCGGCCAGCTCCACCAGCCAGACGCCGTCGGCGCACTCCGCCCCGACGGCCGCCCGCACGGCGAACCGGGACTTCCCCACGCCGCCGACCCCGGTCACGGTCACCAGGCGCCGGGCGGCCAACGCGGCCGCGAGCTCGGCGAGTTCGGCGCTGCGTCCGACGAAGGAGGTGAGCTCGGGCGGGAGGTTGCCCGGGGCGGGTGTTAAATCCTCCTGAGGGGCGCCCTCGTGGGTGTCCCCGAGAGGGGCGGCGGGGGCGGGTGCGGGGCTGGGGACATCGTTTCGGCCGTTGCCGGGGCGCTGAGGGCGTCGCATGGGGTACGGAGCGTACTCATGCGTAAGCACTCCGTACAATCACTTCTCACAACTCCCGCACCAGCGACCCCTAATGCGGTACGGAGCGGCAGGCCCGGCGCGATAGGGTCGGGGGACGACTTTTCGATGTTCAGGTTCGATGTTCAGGGACGATTCAGGGAGCGGTGCCGAGTGTCCGGTGGAGAGGTGGCCGGGATCCTGGTGGCCGTCTTCTGGGCGATCCTGGTCTCCTTCCTCGCGGTGGCGCTCGTGAGGCTGGCCCAGACGCTCAAGGCGACCACGAAGCTGGTGGCGGACGTGACCGAGCAGGCCGTCCCGCTCCTGGCCGACGCCTCGACGGCGGTCCGCTCCGCACAGACCCAGATCGACCGCGTCGACGCCATCGCCTCGGACGTCCAGGAAGTCACGTCGAACGCGTCGGCGCTCTCCACGACGGTCGCCTCCACCTTCGGCGGCCCCCTCGTCAAGGTGGCCGCGTTCGGCTACGGAGTGCGCCGGGCCCTCGGTCGTAAGACGGGGCCCGAAGGAAAAGAAATGCCCGCCAAGCCGTCCCGTCGTACGGTGATCGTGGGCCGCACCGTCCCGGCCGCACGCAAGTCGAAGCGGAGCAAGCGGGAGAACAACCGGGGAAAGAGAGCCTGAGGCAGCGATGTTCCGCCGTACGTTCTGGTTCACCGCGGGCGCCGCCGCCGGCGTCTGGGCCACCACGAAGGTCAACCGCAAGCTCAAGCAGCTGACCCCGGAGAGCCTGGCCGCGCAGGCGGCGAACAAGGCGATCGAAGCGGGCCACCGGCTCAAGGACTTCGCGCTCGACGTCCGCGACGGCATGGCCGAGCGCGAGGCCGAACTCGGCGAGGCCCTCGGCCTGGACGAGCAGCCCGAACTCCCCGCGCAGCGCCGCTTCGCCGTGATCGAGAACCACAGCACCAAGCACACGAAGTACCTCGAGAACACGACGTACTCGTACAACCGGAATGAGGACCACTAATGGAGTCGGCTGAAATTCGCCGCCGCTGGCTGAGCTTCTTCGAGGAGCGCGGTCACACCGTCGTCCCTTCGGCGTCGCTCATCGCGGACGACCCGACTCTCCTGCTGGTCCCCGCGGGCATGGTGCCCTTCAAGCCGTACTTCCTCGGTGAGGTCAAGCCGGAGTTCGACCGCGCCACCAGCGTCCAGAAGTGCGTGCGCACGCCCGACATCGAAGAGGTCGGCAAGACCACGCGCCACGGCACGTTCTTCCAGATGTGCGGCAACTTCTCCTTCGGCGACTACTTCAAGGAAGGCGCCATCACGTACGCCTGGGAGCTGCTCACCACGCCCCAGGACAAGGGTGGCTTCGGCCTGGACCCGGAGCGGCTCTGGGTCACCGTCTACCTCGACGACGACGAGGCCGAGCGGATCTGGCGCGAGAAGGTCGGCGTCCCGGCCGAGCGCATCCAGCGCCTGGGCAAGAAGGACAACTACTGGTCCATGGGCGTGCCCGGACCCTGCGGCCCCTGCTCCGAGATCAATTACGACCGCGGCCCCGAGTTCGGCGTCGAGGGCGGCCCGGCCGTCAACGACGAGCGGTACGTGGAGATCTGGAACCTCGTCTTCATGCAGTACGAGCGCGGCGAGGGCACCTCGAAGGAGGACTTCGAGATCCTCGGCGAGCTGCCGAGCAAGAACATCGACACCGGTCTCGGCCTCGAGCGCCTCGCCATGATCCTGCAGGGCGTGCAGAACATGTACGAGACCGACACCCTGCGCGTCGTCATGGACAAGGCCACCGAGCTGACCGGTGTGCGCTACGGCGCCGAGCACGGCTCGGACGTCTCCCTGCGCGTGGTCGCCGACCACATGCGGACGTCGGTCATGCTCATCGGCGACGGCGTCACGCCGGGCAACGAGGGCCGCGGCTATGTGCTCCGCCGCATCATGCGCCGCGCCGTGCGCAACATGCGCCTCCTCGGCGCCACGGGTCCGGTCGTCCTCGAACTCGTCGACACGGTCATCAAGTCGATGGGCCGGCAGTACCCGGAGCTGGAGACCGACCGCAAGCGCATCGAGACCGTCGCCCTCGCCGAAGAGGCCGCCTTCCTCAAGGCCATCAAGGGCGGCACGAACATCCTCGACACCGCGGTCACGGAGACCAAGGCCGCCGGCGGCACCGTCCTCTCCGGCGACAAGGCGTTCCTGCTCCACGACACCTGGGGCTTCCCGATCGACCTCACCCTCGAAATGGCCGCCGAGCAGGGCCTTTCGGTGGACGAAGAGGGCTTCCGGCGCCTGATGAAGGAGCAGCGGGAGCGCGCCAAGGCCGATGCCCAGGCCAAGAAGACCGGCCACGCCGACCTGCACGCCTACCGTGAGATCGCCGACAGCTCCGGCGCCACGGACTTCACCGGCTACACCCTCACGGAGAACGAGGCCACGATCGTCGGCCTCCTGGTCAACGGCGTCCCCTCGCCCGCCGCCACCGAGGGCGACGAGGTCGAACTCGTCCTGGACCGCACCCCGTTCTACGCCGAGGGCGGCGGCCAGATCGGCGACACCGGCCGCGTCCGCACCGACAGCGGCGCCGTCGTCGAGGTCCGCGACGTGCAGAAGCCGGTGCCCGGCGTGCACGTCCACAAGGGCGTCGTCCAGGTCGGCGAGATCACGGTCGGTGCCCCGGTCTGGGCCACGATCGACTCCCACCGCCGCCGCGCCATCGCCCGCGCCCACTCGGCCACGCACCTCACGCACCAGGCGCTGCGCGACGCCCTCGGCCCGACGGCCGCCCAGGCCGGTTCGGAGAACCAACCGGGCCGGTTCCGCTTCGACTTCGGCTCCCCGTCGGCCGTGCCCACGGCCGTGATGACGGACGTCGAGCAGAAGATCAACGAGGTCCTGGCCCGCGAACTCGACGTCCAGGCCGAGGTCATGAGCATCGACGAGGCCAAGAAGCAGGGCGCCATCGCGGAGTTCGGCGAGAAGTACGGCGAGCGCGTGCGCGTCGTGACCATCGGCGACTTCTCCAAGGAGCTGTGCGGCGGCACGCATGTGCACAACACCGCCCAGCTCGGCCTGGTGAAGCTGCTCGGCGAGTCCTCCATCGGCTCCGGCGTGCGCCGCATCGAGGCCCTGGTCGGCGTCGACGCGTACCACTTCCTCGCCAAGGAGCACACGGTCGTCGCCCAGCTCCAGGAGCTGGTCAAGGGCCGTCCCGAGGAGCTCCCCGAGAAGATCTCCGGCATGCTCGCCAAGCTGAAGGACGCCGAGAAGGAGATCGAGAAGTTCCGCGCGGAGAAGGTCCTGCAGGCCGCCGCCGGTCTCGCCCAGGGCGCCAAGGACGTACGCGGCGTGGCCCTGGTCACCGGCCAGGTGCCGGACGGCACGGGCGCCGACGACCTGCGCAAGCTGGTCCTCGACGTGCGCGGCCGCATCCCTGGTGACCGCCCGGCCGTCGTCGCCGTGTTCTCCACGGTCAACGGCAAGCCGCTGACGGTCATCGCGACCAACGAGTCCGCCCGCGGGCGCGGCCTCAAGGCCGGCGACCTGGTCCGCACGGCCGCCAAGACCCTCGGCGGCGGTGGCGGCGGCAAGCCGGACGTCGCCCAGGGCGGCGGCCAGAACCCGGCCGCGATCGGCGACGCCATCGCCGCCGTCGAGCGCCTGGTCACCGAGACCGCCTGATGGCCGACGCGAACGGCATCCGCCGGGGCCGTCGCCTGGCGGTCGACGTCGGTGACGCCCGCATCGGGGTCGCCTCGTGCGACCCCGACGGGATCCTCGCGACGCCGGTGGAGACCGTGCCGGGGCGCGACGTCCCGGCCGCCCACCGCCGCCTTCGCCAACTCGTCGAGGAGTACGAGCCGATCGAGGTCGTCGTCGGACTCCCTCGCTCCCTCAAGGGGAGCGAGGGCCCGGCCGCCGTCAAGGTACGGGGCTTCGCGCAGGAGCTCGCGGCTGGAATCGCACCCGTTCCGGTGAGGCTCGTGGACGAGAGGATGACCACAGTGACGGCCAGTCAGGGGCTGCGCGCCTCCGGCGTGAAGTCCAAAAAGGGCAGGTCTGTCATTGATCAGGCGGCCGCCGTCATCATCCTTCAGCAGGCATTGGAGTCCGAACGGGCGTCAGGTAAAGCTCCGGGCGAGGGCGTCGAAGTGGTCATCTGATCGCGATACGGTAACGTTCCGCGCGATGCGGCGGCGTTCGAACAGCTGCCGCACAGCATCAAGAGGCGGATCGGTTGCCCTGGAATCCAGACAGCGGCCCCCGCCTCGCGGCTCGTAGGGGATCGATGACTGAGTATGGCCGGGGCCCAGGCTCCGAACCGTGGCATCCGGAGGACCCGTTGTACGGGGACGGCGGATGGGGAGGGCAGCAGGCCGTCGGTGGCCAGCCCCCCTACGGCGGCCAGGGGCAGTACCACCCGCAGCAGCCGCACCATCCTCAGCACCCTCAGCAAGCGCAGTACGACGACTGGACCACCGGACAGCAGCAGGGCTACGGACAGCAACACCCGCAACAGCCCCAGGGCTATGGGCAGCAGCAGTACGCCGGCGGCCACGGCAGCGGCTGGGACACCGGCCAGCACGGCCACGTTCCCTACGGCGGTGACCCGGTGGACCCGTACGGGGGCCACCCCGGCGGCTACCCCACAGACGGCGCCGACTACTACGGGACGCCCGACGCCTACCCGCCGCCCGAGCCCCCCGGCCGTCGCCGCCCGGCCCCCGAACCGGAGCCGGAGACGGACTGGGACCCCGGCCCCGACCAGGGCGAGCACGCCTTCTTCGCGGGCGGCAACGACGACGAGGACGACTACGACGACGAGTCGCGCAGCCGTCGCGGCGGGGGCGACCGGCGGGGGCGCGGCGGTGGCCGCAAGCCGAAGAAGCGCCGCAGCGGCTGTGCCTGTCTCGTGGTGACCCTGGTCTTCGCGGGCGGCCTCGGCGGCGTCGGCTATTTCGGCTATCAGTTCTACCAGGACCGTTTCGGCAATGCCCCGGACTATTCGGGCGACGGAACCGGTCAGGCCACCGTGGAAATCCTCAAGGGTTCCGGCGGCTATGCGATCGGCCAGGCCCTGAAGGACGCCGGAGTGGTGAAGAGCGTCGACGCCTTCGTCTCCGCGCAGAAACGGAATCCGGACGGCCAGTCCATTCAGGCGGGCGTCTATACGCTCAAGAAACAGATGTCGGCCGAGTCCGCCGTCGAATTGATGCTCAGCCCGAAGAGCCAGAGCAATCTCATCGTGACACCGGGCAGCCGAAACGCTTCGGTGTACAAGCTGATCGACGCGCGCCTCGAACTGTCCGAGGGCTCCACCAAGAAGGTCGCCGAAAAGGAATGGAAGAGCCTCGGCCTTCCGGACTGGGCGACCAGCAACATGGGCAAGGACGTCAAGGACCGCCTCGAAGGCTTCCTCTTCCCGGGCACCTACCCGGTCGCCAAGGGCCAGAAGCCCGAGGCCGTCCTGAAGAAGATGGTCGCCCAAGCCGCCCAGGAATACGATGAGTTGGGCGTCGAGAAGCAGGCCGCGGACCTGCATCTGAAGAACCCGCTGCAGCTCGTCACCGTCGCGAGCCTCGTCCAGGCCGAGGGCAAGTACAAGCACGACTTCGACAAGGTCGCCCGCGTCGTCTACAACCGCCTGAAGCCCAACAACACCGAGACCTACGGCCTCCTGGACTTCGACTCGACGGTGAACTACCTGAAGGGCACGTCGAAACTGGGGCTCGGCTCCGTCGACGAACTCCGCAAGGTCGACGACCCGTACAACACGTACAAGATCAAGGGCCTGCCGCCCGGACCGATCGGCAACCCCGGCGAAGAGGCCATCAAGTCGGCGCTCAACCCGGCCAAGGGCAATTGGTACTACTTCGTCTCGGTCAGCGAGGACAAGACGCTCTTCGCGGAGACGAACGAAGAGCAGAACCAGAACCGCAAGAAATATCAAGAGGAGCTAAACGGGGGATGAGCCAGTCCAGGAACCGGGCCGCCGTGCTCGGCTCGCCGATCGCGCATTCCCTCTCCCCGGTGCTGCACCGCGCCGCGTACGGGGAGTTGGGACTCGACGACTGGTCGTACGACCGGTTCGAGGTCGACGAGGAGGCCCTGCCCGGCTTCCTCGGCGGGCTCGGGTCCGAGTGGGCGGGGCTCTCGCTGACGATGCCGCTCAAGCGGGCGGTGATCCCCCTGGTCGACGAGGTCACCGAGACGGCGGCCTCCGTCGAGGCGGTCAACACCGTCGTGTTCACCGATGACGGGCGCCGTGTCGGCGACAACACCGACATCCCCGGCATGGTCGCCGCGCTGCGCGAGCGCGGCATCGAGCAGGTCGAGTCCGCCGCGATCCTGGGCGCCGGCGCCACCGCCTCGTCCGCCCTGGCCGCGCTCGCCCGGATCTGCACGGGGGAGGTCGTCGCCTACGTACGCAGCGCCGAGCGCGCCGCCGAGATGCGGCAGTGGGGCGAGCGGCTCGACGTGGAGGTCCGCACCGCCGACTGGGCGGACGCCGAGCAGGCCCTCACCGCGCCGCTGGTGATCGCCACGACCCCGTCCGGCACCACGGACGCCCTCGCTGCCGCGGTCCCGGAGCGCCCCCTGACCCTCTTCGACGTGCTGTACGACCCATGGCCCACCGCGCTCGCGGCCCGCTGGTCGGGGTACGGCGGCGCCGTCGTCAGCGGGCTCGACCTCCTTGTGCACCAGGCGGTGCTCCAGGTCGAGCAGATGACGGGGGTTCCCACCGCGCCCCTCGGGGCGATGCGTACCGCGGGGGAGCGGGCGCTGGCCGCTCGTTGACGTACACGCCCGTGGCTCATCCGGGCTCATCCGGCCGTCCGCCCAGTGGACCGGCGACCAGGACAGGCGTCCAGTCGTGGGAGGATCTAGGGGCAAGGCGGGCCGGGGCCGCGCACCCGGTCGCGCCACAAGCCGTGCCGGGCGCGAGCAGGAGGAGCACCGTTGAGCAGGTTGCGTTGGCTGACGGCGGGGGAGTCCCACGGACCCGCACTTGTCGCGACGCTGGAGGGACTTCCCGCCGGCGTCCCGATCACCACCGACATGGTGGCGGATCACCTGGCCCGGCGCCGCCTCGGCTACGGCCGCGGCGCCCGGATGAAGTTCGAGCGTGACGAGGTCACCTTCCTCGGCGGCGTACGCCACGGCCTGACCATGGGCTCTCCGGTCGCGATCATGGTGGGCAACACGGAGTGGCCCAAGTGGGAGCAGGTCATGGCGGCCGACCCGGTCGACCCCGCGATCCTCGCCGACGTGGCCCGCAACGCGCCGCTGACCCGCCCCCGGCCCGGTCACGCCGACCTCGCGGGCATGCAGAAGTACGGCTTCGACGAGGCCCGTCCGGTCCTGGAGCGCGCCTCCGCCCGGGAGACCGCGGCCCGGGTCGCCCTCGGTGCCGTGGCCCGCTCGTACCTGAAGGAGACGGCCGGGATCGAGATCGTCAGCCATGTGACGGAGCTGGCGAGCGCCAAGGCCCCCTACGGCGTCTACCCGACCCCCGCCGACGTCGAGAAGCTGGACGCCGACCCGGTCCGCTGCCTGGACGCCGACGCGAGCAAGGCGATGGTCGCGGAGATCGACCAGGCCCACAAGGACGGCGACACCCTGGGCGGTGTCGTCGAGGTCCTCGCGTACGGGGTGCCGGTGGGCCTCGGCTCGCACGTGCACTGGGACCGGCGTCTGGACGCCCGCCTGGCCGCCGCCCTCATGGGCATCCAGGCCATCAAGGGCGTCGAGGTCGGCGACGGCTTCGACCTCGCGCGGGTGCCGGGCTCCCAGGCGCACGACGAGATCGTCACCACCGAGGACGGCATCAAGCGCACCTCCGGCCGCTCCGGCGGCACCGAGGGCGGGCTGACCACCGGTGAACTGCTGCGCGTGCGCGCCGCGATGAAGCCCATCGCGACGGTGCCGCGCGCCCTCGCCACCATCGACGTGGCCACCGGCGAGGCCGCGAAGGCGCACCACCAGCGCTCGGACGTGTGCGCGGTCCCGGCCGCGGGCATCGTCGCCGAGGCGATGGTCGCCCTCGTCCTGGCCGACGCGGTCGCCGAGAAGTTCGGCGGCGACAGCGTGCCCGAGACGCGGCGCAACGTGCGGTCGTACCTCGACAACCTGCAGTACCGGTGAGCGCCCTGCCGGACGGCGGCCCGCTGGTCGTGCTCGTCGGGCCCATGGGCGTGGGCAAGTCGACGGTGGGCGGGCTGCTCGCCGAGCGGCTCGGCTGCGGCTACCGGGACACCGACGCCGACATCGTGGCCGCGCAGGGCCGGGAGATCTCGGAGATCTTCGTCGACGAGGGCGAGCCCTTCTTCCGTGACCTCGAGCGGGCCGCGGTGCGCGCCGCCGTCGCCGAGCACGACGGGGTGCTCGCCCTGGGCGGCGGCGCGATCCTCGACGAGGGGACCCGCGCGCTGCTCGCCCCGCTGCCTGTCGTCTATCTCTCGATGGACGTCGAGGAGGCGGTCAAGCGCACCGGCCTCAACCAGGCGCGGCCCCTGCTGGTCGGGAACCCGCGCAAGCAGTGGCGCGAGCTGATGGAGGCCCGCCGCCACCTGTACACCGAAGTCGCGCGCGTCGTCGTCGCCACCGACGAGCGCACCCCCGAAGAGGTCGCCCAGGCGGTCCTCGACGCACTGGAGTTGAAGCAGGCATGACGGAGCAGACGCCCACCCGCATCCAGGTCGGCGGGACGGCCGGTACCGACCCGTACGAGGTCCTCGTCGGGCGCCAACTCCTCGGTGAGCTGGGCGCGTTGATCGGCAAGCAGGCCAAGCGCGTCGCCGTGATCCACCCGGAGGCGCTCGCCGAGACCGGTGACGCGCTGCGCGCCGACCTCGCCGAGCAGGGCTTCGAGGCCGTCGCCATCCAGGTGCCCAACGCCGAGGAGGCCAAGACGGCCGAGGTCGCGGCGTACTGCTGGAAGGCGCTCGGCCAGTCCGGCTTCACCCGCACCGACGTCATCGTCGGCGTGGGCGGCGGCGCCACCACCGACCTCGCCGGGTTCGTGGCGGCGACCTGGCTGCGCGGGGTGCGCTGGATCGCCGTACCGACGACGGTGCTCGCCATGGTGGACGCCGCGGTCGGCGGCAAGACCGGCATCAACACCGCCGAGGGCAAGAACCTCGTCGGCTCCTTCCACCCGCCCGCGGGCGTGCTGTGCGACCTGGCCGCCCTGGACTCGCTCGCGGTCAACGACTACGTGTCCGGGCTCGCGGAGATCATCAAGGCCGGTTTCATCGCCGACCCGGTGATCCTCGACCTGATCGAGGCCGACCCCGAGGCCGCCCGCACCCCGGCGGGCCCGCACACCGCCGAGCTCATCGAGCGCTCCATCAAGGTGAAGGCCGAGGTCGTCTCCGGCGACCTGAAGGAGTCGGGCCGTCGCGAGATCCTCAACTACGGGCACACGCTGGCGCACGCCATCGAGAAGAACGAGCGCTACAAGTGGCGCCACGGTGCCGCCGTCGCGGTCGGCATGCACTTCGCGGCCGAACTCGGCCGTCTCGCCGGGCGGTTGGACGACGCGACGGCCGACCGCCACCGCACCGTCCTGGAGTCCGTCGGCCTGCCCTTGAGCTACCGCTACGACCAGTGGCCCAAGCTCCTGGAGACCATGAAGGTCGACAAGAAGTCCCGCGGCGACCTGCTGCGCTTCATCGTCCTCGACGGCCTGGCCAAGCCCACGGTCCTGGAGGGTCCGGACCCGGCGGTGCTGCTCGCCGCTTACGGAGAAGTGGGCGAGTGATCACGCCCCGTACCGCTTGGTAATAAACCAGCCACGGGCACTCCAACCCTGCCCCGGCCGTTCACACAACGTCGGCCGGGGCAGGTACCGTTCAGTACGCAGGCGGCCCCGGCCGCCCGACCAGCGTCAGACGTACGAGACGGAGTGGCACCGGATGCAGCACGCAGTGGGGTCTCCGTTGCCGCCGCCCCCTCAGCCGGGGCACGGACCGGCCACCGCCTGGTCCCCGGCAGCGCACCACCCCGGCGCTCCGGCCCCGGGCCCCGCACCCGGCTTCGCGGGCGCCCCCGTGGGCCCGGCCGCCCCCGCACAGCACGCTTCGGCGCCCCCGCACGCGCAGATCCCGCCGACCCCGGACACCACGGGACACGTCCAACTCCCGCCCGGCGGCCCGGTCGCCGTGCCGAGCCCGCCGCCCGGACTGGCCCAGGCCGACACCGGCGCCACCACGCTCGCCGTGCTCCTGATCGGCCCCGCGGGCGCGGGCAAGACGAGCGTCGCCAAGTTCTGGGCCGAGCACCGCAGGGTGCCGACCGCGCACATCAGCCTCGACGACGTACGGGAGTGGGTGCGCTCCGGCTTCGCCGACCCCCAGTCCGGCTGGAACGACAACTCCGAGGCGCAGTACCGCCTGGCCCGCCGCACCTGTGGCTTCGCCGCGCGCAACTTCCTGGCCAACGGCATCTCCTGCATCCTCGACGACGCCGTCTTCCCGGACCGGCCGGTCGTCGGGCTCGGTGGCTGGAAGCGGCATGTGGGGCCGGGGCTGCTGCCCGTCGTGCTGCTGCCGGGGCTGGAGATCGTCCTGGAGCGCAACGCCCAGCGCAGCGGAAACCGCCGCCTCACCGACGAGGAAGTGGCCCGCATCCACGGCCGGATGGCGGGCTGGTACGGCTCCGGGCTGCCCATCATCGACAACTCCCAGCTGGACGTGCCCGCCACCGCCCGCGTCCTGGACGACGTGCTGGCCCGCTCCATCGCCAGCCCGCCCCAGTGGTAGCCACCAACCCGGCAGGAACGGTTCAGCCGAGGCACTCCCCGGCCCGGCACCCGCTAGCACAGACGTCCCCGCCGCCCGGTCGGACGCGCTGAAGCGGCCCCGGCCCGCCACCGCTCATAGGCTCGCCCCATGTCAGAGGTGTATGCGGCGCGCAGGGAGCGGCTGAGGGAACAGTGCACGGCGGGCGGAGCGGCGTCGGCCCTGGTCTCCCGCCCGGCCAACGTCCGCTATCTCGCGGGTGCGGCGCCCCACGGCGCCGTGGTCCTGCTGGGGCGCGGCGGCGACGACGATCTGCTCCTGTGCACGCGCCCGCCCGGCGCCGAGCAGGGCGATGGGCGGCCCGACGAGTCGCTGCGCGTGCAGCTCTTGCAGACGCCGGGGGGTGACGCCGCCGTGGCGGGCGCCGACCTCGCGGCCACGCGGGGCGTCGAGTCCCTGGCCGTGGAGGAGCACCATCTGACCGTCGCGCGCCACCGCGCCCTGGACTCGGTCGCGGCCCGGCTGCGCCTCACGGACCTGGGCAAGGCGGTCGAGCAGCTGCGCCTCGTCAAGGACGAGGAGGAGATCTCCTGTCTGCGCATCGCGGCGGAGATCGCCGACCAGGCCCTGGGCGAGCTCCTCGAATCGATCCTGGTGGGGCGGACCGAGCGGCACCTCGCCCTGGAGCTGGAGCGCCGCCTCGTCGACCACGGCGCCGACGGTCCCGCCTTCCCGACCTCCGTCGGCACCGGCCCGAACTCGGGGCGCGGCCGGCACCGTCCGTCCGACCGGCGGGTCGAGGAGGGCGACTTCCTCTCCGTGTGCCTGGGCGCGAACTACCGCGGCTACCGCTGTGAGATCGGCCGTACGTTCGTCATCGGGACCTCGCCCGCCGACTGGCAGATCGAGCTGTACGACCTGGTCTTCGCGGCGCAGCGGGCCGGGCGGGAGGCCCTGAAGCCGGGTGCCGCCTACCGGGACGTGGACCACGCGGCGCGGCAGGTCCTGGACTCCGCGGGGTACGCGGACGGGCTCGCTCCGCTGTCCGGCCACGGTGTGGGGCTCGAAATCGACGAGGACCCGCAGTTGGCGCCCGCGGCCATGGGTAAACTGGACGCTTGCGTGCCGGTCACCGTCGAACCGGGGGTTCACCTCCCCGGCAGGGGCGGGGTCCGGATCGATGACACGCTCGTCGTGCGCCCCGAGGCGGACGGCGGACCCGAGCTACTCACCATTACGACCAAGGAACTGCTCGCGCTCTAGCTCTTTGAGCGATGCGCGTGCCCCGGGGTCGTCCATCGTCAGTCCAGGAGATTCCGCAACCGTGGCTTCCACGAACGACCTCAAGAACGGCCTGGTGCTCAAGCTCGACGGGGGCCAGCTCTGGTCCGTCGTCGAGTTCCAGCACGTCAAGCCCGGCAAGGGCCCTGCCTTTGTGCGCACCAAGCTCAAGAACGTGCTGTCCGGCAAGGTCGTCGACAAGACCTTCAACGCCGGCGTCAAGGTCGACACGGCCACGATCGACAAGCGCGACATGCAGTTCTCCTACATGGACGGCGACTACTTCGTCTTCATGGACATGGAGACGTACGACCAGCTGCACGTCGACAAGAAGGCCGTCGGCGACGCCGCCAACTTCCTGATCGAGGGCTTCACGGCCACCGTCGCGCAGCACGAGGGCGAGGTGCTCTTCGTCGAGCTGCCGGCCGCCGTCGAGCTCGTCGTCCAGGAGACCGAGCCGGGCGTCCAGGGCGACCGCTCCACCGGTGGCACCAAGCCCGCCACCCTGGAGACCGGCCACCAGATCCAGGTCCCGCTCTTCATCACCACCGGCGAGAAGATCAAGGTCGACACCCGTGACAGCGGCTACCTCGGCCGGGTGAACAGCTAACCGTGGCTGCTCGGAACACGGCCCGCAAGCGAGCCTTCCAGATCCTCTTCGAGGCCGATCAGCGCGGCGCCGACGTCCTGACGGTGCTCGCTGACTGGGTGCGCCACTCGCGGTCCGACACCCGGCAGCCGCCGGTGAGCGAGTACACGATGGAGCTCGTCGAGGGGTACGCCGCCAAGGCCGCCCGCATCGACGAGCTGATCGCCCAGTACGCCGTCGGGTGGACCCTGGACCGGATGCCGGTCGTGGACCGCAACATCCTGCGGCTCGGCACCTATGAGCTGGTCTGGGTCGACGGGACGCCGGACGCCGTCGTCCTGGACGAGGCCGTCCAGCTGGCCAAGGAGTTCTCCACGGACGAGTCGCCCTCGTTCGTGAACGGCCTGCTCGGCCGCTTCAAGGACCTGAAGCCCGGCCTCCGCCGGGACGAGGGCGAGTAGTCCTCTCAGGCGCTCAGGCAGATACCCCGAGGGGCCCGCAGTCTCCACTGGCTGCGGGCCCCTCGGGGTCTTCTGTGGCTGTCTCTCGGGGGGCTCTGTGGGCTCAACCAAAGAAAGCGCCGGGGTGGGGCGAAACAGCGGGCGTTTAAGGCCCCCCCCGCGGCCCGATTATGGTTTAATCCACGGAGGGGATAAAACCACAACATTGGGCCCCGCCCC